>JAYVID010000086.1:0-2097 GCA_043770525.1 Ferruginibacter sp. | reverse complement strand
GTTAAAGTTTTATTTATTACACAGCCACCCCATACGGTTACTCCGTCTTTTAGTGTGGTCATTCCAGCAATGGCAGATTGCGCAGCTAGCAAACAATTTTTACCGAGCACAGTGTCATGCCCAATATGAATCATGTTGTCTAATTTGCTTCCTGCACCTATAAGAGTATCATGGGTTACGCCTCTATCTATCATACAACCTGCGCCAATATCTACATCATTTTCTATTACTACACTACCGCAGCTAGGCATTTTTTTATACCATACATCTCTATTCTTTTTTGTGTTGTAATAAAAAGCATCGCTGCCAATTACGGTGCCGGATTGAATGGTAACGTTATTGCCAATACTACAATTATCCATAATCGTTACATTCGGGTAAATAATGCAGTTACTTCCAATACTTACATTGTTACCAATAAATGCACTGGGATAAATGTATGTTCCCGCTCCAATTTTTTTTGTATTTACCAAAGCGTCTGCTTTTTCAAATGGTCGATAATGTTCTACTATTTTACAATAAGCATCAAATGGAGTATCTGTAATTAAAATTGATTTTCCTTCTGGTACTTCTACTTCTTTGTTGATTATAATAAATGTAGCAGCGCTGTTTAAGCAAGAATCATAATATTTTGGGTGATCTACAAAAACCAAATCTCCCACTTCTACTTTGTGTATTTCGTTTATGCCCAAAGCCTCGCCATTGTTGTTGCCAACGAGTTTTGCATTTATTAAAGTTGCTATTTTTTCTATTTTTACGGGAGTAGGAAATTTCATTAGTAATTTTATGTAAAGGTACTATCGTTTTAATTAATATGAATAGCATTGTACAATTGCTCTGCTACTTTTGTGGCATCATATATTTTTAATAATTCTTTTGATGCTACTGTTAGCTTGTTTTTTATTGCCTCATCTTTATATAACAATTGCATTTTTTCTGTAATGGCTTTATCGGTAATTTCTGTATATAAAACAGCGTCGCTAAACATGCTTCTATTAATATTATTATCTACAGCTACTATTGGTATGGTTTGTTGTAAGGCTACAAAAGCAATATTGTTTGTTTTGTATTCAGAGAAATAAAATAATGCATTAGACGCAGATACGATGTTCCTCCTGTTGTTTACATCTTGTGTTATAAATAATACTTCATCCTTGTACTTGTAATTTTTAAAATCTGGTATTAAATTTTCTTCCGCTACATTATCTAAAAATAAAACCAATTTCATACTCGTTTTTTGCATTTTCTTTAATTGAGAAAAAGCTTTTAGTACCTGCAAAATATATTCCTTTGATGTATTTGTTACAGAGAATAAATAGTAATCAAACCCTTTACTGTATAAAGTTTTTATTTCTTCAATTGTAGAGAGACTGTAATTTTTTACAACTCCCGTTAAGCCATGAAAAATTGTTTCAGTTTTATCAAATGGTATGTTATATTCTTTTTGTAGGGATTCGGATAAAAATTTTTCTGTTGTAAAAACCTTTCTTGTTTTTTCTAAAGCATCTACAAATTTACTTTTGAAAACTGGATTACTTTCCTTCAAAAAATTTTCTTTTGTAAAAAAAAGGTATTGTGGAATGGTTGTTTGTTCGCATACCAAACCATAATCTCCAATAAAAACAATCTTTACCCTTTGCTTTAAAAAACCATATAATTTAAATTTATACCAAAAAAACAATAGCAAATTGTTTTTTGGCTTTGGAGATACAATCACTTGGGTACAGTTTTTGGTTAAACCTTCCATTAATGTATCAACAAAAAAAATAAATTTTACTTCGGGATGTTTTTCAGAAAGTATTTTTAGAGAAGTAAACAAAGGGTTTTCTGTATCCTTGTACTGTGTAAAATGTGCTGCTATTTGCATAAATAGTTGTAAATATTTTACGCTAGTTGCGCTTGAGTACTTTTAATTTCACTGTTTCTATCCTAGTATCGCTCATGCTCATTATACTAAATTCGTAATTACCTATAATGATTTGTTCTTTTTCTTTTGGTATATCTTCATTGTGTTGTACAATAAAGCCGGATAGCGTTTCAGCCGTTTCATCTTCTGGAAATTCTAGTCCATATTTTTCTGTAATTAGATCAAGCTCT
>JAYVID010000085.1:0-4309 GCA_043770525.1 Ferruginibacter sp. | reverse complement strand
AAACAACCACCTCCTAGTTTTTTAGCAGTAACACCTGCTATCAATCCTCTAAATATATTATTCATAATTAATTTTCTAAATATTCATCTGTAGGTTGTACGCCTTTAGAATCCATGGTTATTCCTTTTGGGAAATCAATATCTACCTTATCTCCACCTTGCTCATCATCTACAATTTTTTTAATTATTGTTTTTATGTGTGGGTTTTCTATTTCTGCTTTTGGAGATGGTATTTCTTCATTATTTGGTTCGGTATCTTCCTTTTCTATCTCAGGTTTTTTTTCTTGAATAGATGGTAATCCAACTTCATCATCTCCTCCCGTAATTGGAGTAAACGGATGGGCATCGTTATTTAAACCATCTCTACTGTCATCTTTTTTTTCTGTGTTCATGTTGTTTTATTTTATAATTAATTTTATTACTAAGCTAAAAAATGTGCTTCCGAACCAATGGGAATATTCAACACTTTAGATATCAAACAATTTTTTTCTGCAAGTTTTGTTATAGCTTCAAAATCTGTTGCATTAATGCCGGGTACGGCAGCTGTAATGTTTAAATGAATACTTGTAATATTCAAACCTTCCATATTTAATACCGCTTCTGTATCAAGACTTGTAGCAATCAAACCTTTTTCGGTAAGCATTGCACAAACTGCCATGGTAAAACATCCTGCATGAGCTGCTGCTAAAAGTTCTTCCGGATTAGTTCCTTTTTCTCCTTCTCCAAATCGAGTTTTATAGCTATAATTTGTATTTTCTAAAACAGTGCTTTGTGTGGTAAGCGTTCCTTTGCCTTCTTTTAAGTTTCCCATCCAGTGTGCTTTTGCTGTACGTGTCATATTTTTTTGTTTTAATTTATTATTTAATGATTATGTTGAAATTACTTTAATGTTAGCACTTAATTTGTCGGAGTGTCAGCCTGAGCTTGTCGAAGGCGAATTATGAAGAAGCACACCAGCTTCGACAAGCTCAGCTTGACACCCCAATTGTATCGAACTTTTATCACTTGCAGAGAGCATAAAATCTTTTTATGAGTGCCTCAGGCTGACATTTTTTTAAATCAAACATCTATAGAAAAATTATTTACTAAAATCATGCGTATCCGCCTTTATGCACCAAAGCATTTCTTTCATAAAAATTTGTGCTAGCTTATCACTTTTTTCTTTATCTATTGCATTACCATTGGCATCGTAAGTGGTTTGTACATTTGGTACGCAAAATATTTCTGTTATCGTCCAAGCTTTCATTTTCCATAAGGTAAATTGCAGTGCCACCAAGGCCTGCGTACCTGCAAACGGCCCTGCGGAAACAGTAACTATTCCTGTAGGTTTATGCCTCCATTCATCGTATAATAAATCAACCGCATTTTTTAAACTTGCAGGGTATCCACCATTGTACTCAGGCGTTACAATAATTACTCCACAAGCAGCTTTAATTTTTTCTGCAAATTGTAAAGCAAGCACAGGAGGGGTTTTTAATGCTTTTAATGTATTATCAAATACAGGAAAATTATACTCCTTTAAATCTAATATTTCTACAGTAGCTAGTTTATTTTCTTCAATATATTTTTTAAAATACAATACTACTCTGTGGCTATTACGCTCTGCTCTTATACTAGATGATATGATACAAATATGTGGCATGTTTATTTTTTAATGTTCAAAAAACTATTTTATTGTACGCCTAACCCTCCATCAATTACTTGTGTAGTACCCGTTATAAATTGACTATTTTCACTTGCTAGAAACAATACCAATTTTGCAATTTCCAATGGAGTTGCATACCTGCCTAATGGAATGGTAGCTTCTAAGTTTTTCTTTACATCGGCAGCATGCCCACTAGAAAAACCTTCTTCCAAAGAACGCATCATTCTATTGTCTACAGGAGATGGATGAATGGTATTTACCCTTATTTTTCTTGGAGCAACTTCTACGGCAGTAGCCCTCATAATGCCTACCACCGCATGTTTGCTTGTAATGTATGCACTCACATTGGGGCTTCCATTTAAGCCTGCTACCGACGATGACATGATAATACTACCGCCATCATTCATTTGTGGTATCATATATTTATTACCAAGCCAAATGCCTTTTACATTTACCGCTATTACATTATCAAAAATATCTTCGGGATAATCCACAATAGGTTTTACCACACCTTCAATACCTGCATTGTTAAAAAAAATATCTATTTTTCCAAAAACTTTTACGGTATCATTTACATATCGTTGCACATCCTCAGCTTTCGATACATCTGCTTCTACATATTTTACATGTGTACTATTTAGTTCTTCTATTACATCTTTTAATTCATCTGCTTTCAAATCTACCAATACTACTTTTGCACCTGCTTCTAAAAAAAGTTGAGCTGTTATTTTTCCAATGCTTCCTGCACCACCTGTTATAACGGCTACTTTATTTTCTAATGGTTTCATTATGTATATTTATAATTGTAAAGTTGATGTGTTACCATAAAAATATAATTACACAACTTGTACAAAATTTTACATAATTCACAGGTTTGTTTTTTATACTACGTTCTTACACAATTATTTTATTATTTGCATCATTCACACATTGTAGTTGTTTAATTTTTATAAAAACTAGCTTACAGTTTATTCTCAAAAAAATAAAAATGAAAACAATAATAATTGCAACCGATTTTTCTAACACTGCGTTAAATGCCGCACATTATGCTGTAAAATTTGCAGAAATAGTACATGCAGATATTTTACTAGTAAATGTATTTGAAGTGTTAGCAAACTATGGGGAAATAGCATTTGATGTAAATGTAGATAAGCTTACAAAAGATGCTACTGATGATATAAATAAATTAAAAGAAGAGCTGCTTCGCAATACTAAAATAAGCATAACAACAACAGTACGATTAGGCGTATTTTCTCAAGAACTTGAAACAGTGTGTAACGAAATAAAACCTTACGCATTGGTAATGGGTAGCCAAGGAAAGACAGCAACAGAGCGATTTTTCTTTGGCAGCCATGTGTTAGATGCTATGAGAGCATTAGAATGGCCTGTAATAGCAGTACCGCTAAAAGCAATATTTAATACAATATATAGAATTGGTTTAGCGTATGATTTTAAAACCGCAATAGCAGATACAATTATTGAAAAAATTAAACTTACCGCTACAGATTTTAATTCAGAATTACATGTTTTAAATTTTGAAAGAGAAGATAATTTTGATGCAGAATATGTTTCAACATCAAATAAACTAGAAAGAGATTTAAAACCTTTTGAACTAAAGTTTCATTTTGTAGCAAGTAACCACATTGATGAAAGTATAATTGAATTTGTAGATAAAAATTATATCAATCTTTTAATCATTATGCCAAAGCATCATACTGCAATTGAAGTTATGTTTACTGAAAGCCATACCAAAGCTTTAGTAATACATAGCCATGTACCTATACTTTCATTGCGTAAATAAAATTTATATGAAAATACTCTTTTATAGCACAAAAGATTTTGAAAAAAAATACCTTAATGTAGCTAATCAATTGGGGCATGAAATTCATTGTATTACTGAGCCGCTTTCGATAACTACTGTTGATAAGGCAAAAGGATTTGATGCCATCAGTATTTTTACAAGTGATGATGCATCGCCACTTGTATTGGTAGCTTTAAAAAAGATTGCTGTAAAATACATAAGCACTAGAGCTACAGGATATGATAATATTGATATTGAAAAAGCCAACGAATTACAAATAGCAGTTGCACACGTATCTAGTTATTCGCCACACGCTATTGCAGAGCATGCTGTGGCATTGGCTTTAGCAGCAGTACGAAAATTAGTAACCGCAAATAATCAAGTACATAAGCAAAACTTTTTAATAAATAATTTAGTAAGCTTTAATATACATCAAAAAACGGTTGGAATAATTGGAGTAGGAAAAATAGGAGCGGTATTTGCCAAAATAATTCATGGGTTTGGTTGTAAAATATTAGGAAATGATGTTGTACAAAATGATGAATTGGCGAAAATGTATGGGGTAAAGTATGTAGACTTGAAAGACTTATGTTCTCAATCAAATATCATAAGCATACATACAGGGCTTTCAGCTACTACAAAATATTTAATAAATAAAAATTGTATTGACCAAATGCAACATGGCACCATTGTTATAAACACAGGACGAGGTGCTTGTGTAAATACAAAAGATATTATATCAGGATTAGAAAATAGGAGAATTGGTTTTTATGCAGCAGATGTTTACGAAAATGAAAAAGATATTTTCTTTAACGATTTATCTGAAACAACATTACAAGATGAAATGCTAAAAAAGTTATTGAG
>JAYVID010000084.1:0-21450 GCA_043770525.1 Ferruginibacter sp. | reverse complement strand
CCATCAGGTATTGCTACCCATGCTGCCCCTCGACTTGCATGTATTAAGCCTGCCGCTAGCGTTCATCCTGAGCCAGGATCAAACTCTCCATTGTAAATGTTTTGTTTGAACGAGACTTGTAATTTCACTCAGAAATTATAATCTATTCTATTGTATTATTTTTGCTAACATTACTGTTTTAAACTTACGTTATTACTGTTATTTCCAAACTTTCAAAGATCTTTATTTTACTTTTTTGTTACCCTTTTTTTCAATTGGGTTGCAAAAGTAAAACTAATATTTTAAACTATCAAATATTTCTTTTTTATTCTGTAAATCTCTTCAGAATTACTCGCTTTTTTCAGCGGAGTGCAAAGGTATAAACTAGCGATTTAATCACCAAATTTATTTTGCATTTTTCTAACTTTTTTTATTTCTTTTTGCTTTCAAAAAGCCCGTTTTTTAAATGGGAGTGCAAAAGTAGAAGTTAATAATTAAACCACCAAATTTATTTAAAATATTTAATAAATTTTTTGAGGTTTTAGTTGATTTGTTTTTGAAAGAACTGAGCCCCTTTTCGTAAAGCGGAGTGCAAAGATAGGGGTGTATTTTTTCTTAGCAAACTTATTTTACACTTAATTTAAAATAATAAATTGTAAAACAGCTATAACACAACATAGCATAGTATTACAGAAAAAAAATAATTTAAAAATAAAATACATTTATACAAAAGCAACTTATAAATCATTGTTTATAGTTGACAAAACAAAGGATATTTTATATTCAGAAGTATAGAAATTTATTCCTTTTAGTACTCTGCTCATTAAATCTAATAGGAAGTTCATTTTTCTGAAGTAAATTATCTTATAGACAACTGTGGTAATTCATTGCCAATTCTACCTTGATAGATAGAATTAGATATAAATAAAAGTGTACTTTTCTTACAAAAATTTCTTAAGAGAGAAATAGATGTCCCCATTTGTTATACTATACAAATATTTAAGGGAAAATTACAGATTGAAGCATAAGCCCCTTTGCTGGTGTTGAAAAATCAGTTTTTGAGGGAGTTTGGCTTTCTAGAATATCCATAAACATTTGTAAGCTGTATTTTTCTTTACCTACAAGCAACATTGTTCCTACTAATCCCCTTACCATACCTCGTAGAAACCTATTACCGGTAACTTCATATATAATTCTATTATCTTCAAAATGCCACTCACTTGACAGGATAGTACATTGATAAGTGTGGACTTGAGTGTTTTTCTTTGAAAATGCTTGAAAATTATGAGACCCAAGGATTGCATTTGCAGATTGATCCAATAAAGATTTGTTTAAAGGATAAGGATAATAGAACGCTGTTTCTGTTAAAAAAGGGTTTTTATTTTGATAGATAGTATAAATATAAGACCGTGAGATTGCATCAAATCTGCAATGGGCATCATTTTTAACTACAAAAATCTTTTTGACTACAATAGAAATTGGTAGTATAGCATTTAAATGATATACAGTTTTATCGGAGTCAATTTGAATATCAGTATCAAAATGAAAATAGTTTTGATTTGCATGTACACCCGCATCGGTTCTAGAAGAACCAGTAAGTACAAAAACTTGTCTGATATATATATGTAAGGCTTTTTGAATTTCGGCTTGAATTGTATTGGCATTTTGCTGTATTTGAAACCCAGCATACTCTGTTCCTTTATATGCTACTTCGATAAAATACCTTGCCATTTGTTTATTTGAAGTTTTATGATATTTTTAATTGGATTAACTGATCTAGTTTTTTAGCATTGCTTTGAACCTATTTATATAGTATGTATCCTTTAACTGATTTTGTAAAGAAGCATAATTCTGTGAATCACTTACTCGTGGGTAAACTGCATCGAAAAAGCTATATTTACCTTTATCACTTTCTAATAAAATACTTAGATTCTTTATTTGCTCTACGGAATAACATTTTTGCCTAAAAATTTTCTTTGCTATTTGAACCATTTCTTCTTCATTATTAGCTTGAGCCATTTTTTTTCTTGTTTTAACAACATCATCTGTGGTTGCTTCTTCCTTACAATCTGAATTTATTGAAACAACTGGTTTATCTTTTAAAACAAAAGGTGCTTCCGCAATTGCTTTTTTTTCTGAGACTGTTTTTTCTGCCTCATTAGCCATGTTTATATCTAAAAACTTTTTTTCTTTTACTGCATTTTCATTTTTTGTTGTAATGATTGTTTCTTTAGAAGCTTCTTCTTTTACTGGATTCTCATTTAAAATAGCTTCGTTATCTTGTTTTATCATTTTCATTTCTTCCGCATAATTAAGCAAAACATCCACAGTATCTATTATGTCACTACTATTCTTTACCAAATAAACAATTGATCGTCCATCGCTATTTTTTTTATTGCTTATTTTTTCTATTTTAGAAGAATTGATATTTTCAGTAATTGCTTTAGTTTGTGGATTCTCAATTACTGGTTCTTTAACAATTACTTTTTCTGGTATTTTTTTTGATACTGACTCAATCTTAGCATTGGTAGCACCAGATAATGTTTTAACAAAAGCATCATCTTCATCGATATTTTTTGGTGTTACAACAGTTTTTTCTCCATTCATGGCTACTTCCATGGTTTGGATATTATAAAGCCCCCACCCTTTTTCAGCAAAGTTTTTTAATAAATAACCAGCATCTGTAGTACCGATTTCTAAATTAAAATTTTGTTGAGGCCATTTATCTTTAGCAAAACCCACTACCAATGGGTATGAACCTGTAGTAAGTTTTGGAATAACTACATAGCCAGATGCCGAGGAGCTTAAAACTTTGCCATTTACTTTTACATAAAAAGGTTGTTTGTTATCTGTTTGCAGGTATACAAAGTAATTTTGTTGAGCTTTTATAGCTAAACTAAAAAATATGAAGGCTATGAATTGTAACAATTTTTTCATGGGTAACGTTGTAAATACAAATTTATAGATTTAGTATGATTTACCATTTATAAAATAAATTATTAGAATTTTATTTTACAAGGCTATTTTTACAAAAAACAAACAACAAACATGAAGAAAATTTTTATACTTTTTTGCGTAGCAGCTTTACCAGTATGCTTATTTGCTCAAGAGGAACAGGAAGAGCTAGTAGACACGAGCTGGAAAAAAATATTAAGGGAGAGTTATCCTAAAACAAATGTACTGGTGCACACAAAGCTTGATGTACGATTTGATTATGATAAATCTTACTTGTATGGTAAGGAGTGGCTTACTTTAAAACCACATTTTTATGCTACAGACTCTGTATTATTAGATGCAAAGGGCATGGAATTGAAAGAAGTAGCCATAATGAATGGTGCAGCAAATATGCCTTTGAAATATACTTATGACGGTAACCAAATAAATATAAAACTAAATAGAACCTATAAAGGTGATGAGAAATACACGCTTTATTTTGATTATATAAGCAAACCAGACGAAGTGAAAGCAACAGGGAGTGCCGCTATTACTGATGCAAAAGGATTGTACTTTATAAACCCAAAAGGTGAAGAAAAAGATAAACCTACTCAAATTTGGACACAAGGTGAAACAGAAGCAAATAGTGTATGGATGGTTACAATAGATAAGCCAAATCAAAAAAGCACTGAAGAAATTGCTATGACTGTACCTAATAAGTATGTAACCTTAAGCAATGGCTTATTGGTGAGCAAAAAAGTAAATGCTGATGGTACAAGAACAGATAATTGGAAAATGGATTTACCTCATGCTCCCTATTTATTTTTTATGGGTGTAGGTGAATTTGCATTAGTAAAAGACGTTTATAAAGGGAAAGAAGTAAATTATTATGTAGAAAAAAGTCAAGAGCCATATGCACGTAGGGTTTTTGGAAATACACCAGAAATGATGAAATTCTTTTCTGAAAGACTAGGTGTAGAATACCCATGGCAAAAATATGCTCAAATGGTAGGTAGAGATTATGTAAGTGGAGCAATGGAGAATACTACAGCAACTTTACACCAAGAGAGTGCTTACCAAAACAATAGACAATTGGTAGATGGAAATAGCTGGGAAGAAACGATAGCACACGAATTGTTTCACCAATGGTTTGGCGACTTAGTAACAGCTGAAAGCTGGAGCCACCTTACTGTGAACGAAAGTTTTGCTAACTATAGTGAATATTTGTGGGATGAATACAAATATGGCTCAGACGCTGCTTATGAGCATAATGTTGAAGACATGCAAGGTTATATAGCTAGTGGAGGACAAAATAAAGATTTGGTACGTTTTCACTATGCAGATAAAGAAGAAATGTTTGATGGAGTAAGTTATAATAAAGGTGGAAGAATACTAAATATGTTACGCAATTTTTTAGGTGATGATGCATTTTTTAAATCGCTAAACAATTATTTAACTACCAACAAATTTAAAGCTGGTGAAGCTGGGCAGTTACGTTTGGCTTTTGAAGAAACTACTGGTTTGGATATGAATTGGTTTTGGAACCAATGGTATTATGGCAGTGGACACCCTAAATTAAAAATAGATTATACATATAATGATGCTGCTGGTAAAGCAGCCGTAATAGTAGAACAAACACAAAAAGGCGATAAAATATTTAAACTACCAATGGCTGTAGATGTATATACAGGAACTGAAAGAAAAAGATATAATGTAACATTGAATAATAAAATAGACACACTTTATTTCAATTATTCAAAAAGACCAGATTTAATAAATGTAGATGCAGACAAACTTACTTTGTGTGAGAAAACAGATAATAAAACTGAGGAGAATTTTATAGCTCAACAAAAAAATGCGAGAAACTATGTAGATAGAAAAGAAGCAATAGATTTCTTTGCAAAAAAAGCAAGTCCAGAATTAGCTAAGGGATTGAATGATAAATTTGGTGGCTTAAAAATATTAACGATGCAAAAGCTTGGCACTTCACCTTATAAAGCTGATAAAGTTGTACTAGACCAAATTGTAGACCTTACAAAAAGTAGTAACAAAAATGTAAAAGCTGCTGCTATATCATACCTTGTAAAGAATGGCGATAATAAATATTTATCGATTTATCAAAATGCAACAAATGACTCATCGTATAAAGTTGCAGGTGCTGCTCTTAAAGGATTGGTATCTCTTGATTCTGCTAATGCCTATACATTGGCTAAAAAATACAGCTCTGATGCTAAAGGTGCATTGGGAAATGCGGTAAATGAAATTTTACTAGCGAATGGTACTGAAGCAGATTTTGATTTTATTTCTAAAACATATTCGGATGCACCATTGTCTCAGTCAAAAATTGGGATGACAACAAAATTTGCTGAATACCTTGCTAAACTTGGAGATATAAATAAAGTAAAAAAAGGAATAGATTTAATTATGAGTTTTAGAAATGCGATTCCTGAGCAATTTAGAAGCCAAGTAGACCCTTTATTTAAAAGTGCTTTTGAAAAAATAACTAAAACCAAAGGAGCTGAAGCAGGAGATTATATAAATTCTGTTTTTAAATAAATTATAATAAAAAAAATTATAGAGCGGCTCTCAGAAATGGGAGCCGTTTTTTTTAGAAAAATAAAATATTTAACTAAGAAAAGAAATTGCTGAACTAATAAGATATGCCATCAATTTTAAAATAAGGCCAACTGCGGCTAATAGGATAACAAAAACAAAATAGGCACTTATTATTTTTATTGAAAGCCTTGTATATATTACTAAAGTGGAATTAAGTTTTTTAAAGTATGGTAAAAAAAGTATTGTAACTATTAAAACAAATGTAATAAACTGAACCAATATTTCATTGTAAAAGTAGTTTTCTGAATAATCAAATTCAAAAAGGAACAATAGGAGTAAATTATCCTTTAGTACTTTGAGGAAGACTAAAGACACTAAGAAATAAAATATGGCTATTGATATGGATTTATAATTTATTTTTTTTAGCATTGCTTTTTTTGAAATTTCATAAAGCAAGGCAATGAAAATACCATTTATAAAAAAATAACAAAGCGCAGTTAGATTATTTACATTTATAAAAAATAGAAAATGATTTTGAAAAACACTGTTAATAAAAAGAGGGAGACTAACTAACCCTGAAATAAACAGTAATAAACAGAATGAAAAAATGGGGATATAATAAATACATAATATTACTGCTTTAAAAGTTTGCTTTCGTTGTAATGTACTTGATAGGGAATGAGTATAAAAATATCTAACAGCTAATAGAAAAAATATAAAAATTACAAAGTAAACAAAACTCATATTTACACTTTAGTGTTTACATTTTAAATGTAGAAAGAATTACCGAAAACCTGCATCATCTAAGAAGGGATACATACCCTTGTTTTTTAACAGTTCTTCCAGTATAATCAATACCCTCAGTGGTGTAAACATAGGTTCCACTATTTTGAGCGATACCGTTTAGTTTACCATCCCATCCTACATTAGCATTTGTTGTAGAAAATACTAATTGACCATAGCGATTGTATAAATAAAAATATTTAAATGTAGTTATGCCTATTGGCCTTGCTCTCAACAAATCATTTAATTTATCTGCATTGGGTGTAAATGCAGTAGGCACATATATATCTGCATCTTTTACAACTTTAATTACGATTTTATCAGTAGCTGTGCAATTTGTGCTTGTATTAATGGCAACGAGAGTATACTCAATATCTTTATCTATTTTAGCAATAACACTTTGGCTTGTAATATTATTTAAACCAACAGCAGGGCTCCAAACAAAGGAATTGAAATTACTATTTGAAATATCTTTCGCAATTATGTTTATTGTTTCATTTATAAAAATTAAAGTATCGTTGCCAGCAAATACTTTGTCGCTGTTTATGGAGTTTAATAATGTTGTTTTATCTACAACACAACCTTCTGCATCTTTTACATAAAATATTTTTGATCCGCTGTTTAAGTTTTTGAAAACACTATCAACCTGAAAATTTACTGCATCAAAAGAATACAAATAGGGTGCTTTTCCACCTGTTGCTGTTAGTGTTATTTCACCATCACTTTTACCACAATTGGGGTTTTTAACAGATAGAACATTTAATATAGGACTCCCAACGGGCAATATATTCAGCATATATGTTTTTAATATTCCAGTTGCGTCTTTTGCTGAAATAGTGTACATATTATTTGGCAAATCTAAAAAGATATTGCTTGCTTGAAAATTTGTAGCATCTATTGAAAATGTATAAGGAGCAAGACCAAAAGAAGCCGTTGCAACTAATTTATATTTATTACAACCAGTTTTTACATACTTAGCAGAAAGCAAACCACATGTAGATTGACTAAAGTCTTTTACATTGTTTGGCAAACCAGAATTGGACTTTCTTCCATTTAAGTCAATAGCATTGCTTACATAATTACAAGCATTACCAAGTAGAGAAGGGTTATTTATTAAATCCAAAAAAAAATTACCTGATCTGGCTATATAAATTTTTCCATCTGGAGCTATTTGCAAAGAACCACCCCTGTCATTTACTCCGGTAGCAGATGCTAATTCGATCATTGAGTTTTGTATTGTGAGCGGATTATTCGTACTAAGATCAAATTGCCTAAGTTTAAAATTGGTATAAGTACATAAATACAATTTTTTATTGTCATCTGAAAATTCTGAACCATAAGCACCAGCAGAACTAAGCAAAATAGGATTGCTTACCATACCTGTTGTATTATCAAAATCAAAAAGCTCGCATTTTTTGTGTCCTATTTCACAAACACTAACTAATTTTTTTCCATCCTTTGATATTTTTAAACTGCCAATTACATCACTAAAATCTGCATGTATTTGACCGGCATTGGTAACAACTGGTACTGAATTTACACCAGCAGCTGTTATGGAGTATGATAAGAAACTGTTAGAGCCCCACTCTTGAGCTACAATCCAATAATCATTTCCGTTACTATTTAGAGTAGCAGTAATTCTTTCAGTTATTGAAAGTCTTAAAACTACATTTTTTAAGACTACTTTACCCAACCCATTGTTTTCTGCCATGTCTACTAATGAATAAGCAAGCGCAGCTTCGTCATTTTGTGAAGGTGTAGTAAATATGAAAAACTGTTTGCAATTACCTGGTTTGGGTACTATCAACATTTGTGAAGAAGATGAAGTTCCCAATAACCCTTCGCCATTTTCCATAATATCGTGTGCACTATTCCAAATTTTTATACCATTTGAATAAAATAGCAAATTACCATTAAAGTCTGATATGGATGAAACTGCCTCTTCGTTACTCATAGCCCCATCTAATAAAGCAGTGGGTGGATTTGTAGAAAAATCGAGCCCTGCTTGTTTGCCAAAATACCATATATTATTTTGTTTTTGACATATAACATTAATAGTAAAGAAAAGTGTAATTATAAAAAGTAGAAATCTTTTCATTTCAGGTATTAATTCTTATTTATTTAGATTATGAGCAAGTTACATAAATTACATATACAATAAGGCTTCTAATAAAGTTCTTGATATTAAAAAGCCCAAGAAAAGTAATGTTTTCTTGGACTTTTTAATAGCTCATTTTTTTATTGTTTATCTATTTGCACCATACAAGCTACTATAGTTTTACTATCACCTGTACTTTTAAAATTCATCATACCATTGCTTGTATTACTGTAAGAAACATTTGTAATAGTATTGGCTGCAACGGCTGCTTTTAATTTACTTGCAAAATCTATTTGTGTACTTACATTTATTGCATTGTTCAATGCATTGTAGTCTAATTGTGTTTTACTTACTACAATTCCCATTTCTTCTTTGTTCCCTTCTTGATCTGCTTGTATAGACTGGCCACGAGGAAATAAACGATACCCTGTGATGCCGCAGTAGGGAGAATGCACAGGTTTGTAAGGAAAAAGCACCGTGCTTTTTCCAGCAACTGGTGTAAAAATATAAATGTAACACTCTACTGCATTTTTTATTTCAATTTTAAATTTAGAACCTTTTTTTATTGGGCTCACCGTTTTAAAAACATTGCCACCAGCTGCTTTAAGAGCTACATTTGATTTAGTATCTGGATTAAACAATCCGATACTGCACTCAAAAGCTTGATTAAGTGCTGCACCTCTTTTTGGCAATGGATCTAATCCATAAGCCTCTCTTACAAATTCTTTAAAGTCTGCATAACGTACAAAACCTATTCCATTTTGCCCCCAATCATTTCCCCAACTATTCATTATTTGAAATGCACCCCCTTCTACTCTATCATCGTATCCTATCACACACATTGCATGCCCACCAAAGCCTGTCATTTCTCTATCTTCGCTTGTAGGATGCCATACTTTTTGCCCCACCATTCTTTGCATAAATGTACCTCCTACCATCATACCCATTACCACTGGTGCATCTTTTGCTAAATGCTCTTTTACTGCACGAATGTTTATACCATTCACTTCATCGGTTTCTGTAAGGCGATGAAAACCGTGTATCTTATTTTGTTGCCCTTGCTGTACAAGTGCCCCGCTTGCTTGGCGGCTACAATCGTTTTCATCATATTTAAAATCTTGGTAACGCACAGCACCCTTTGTTTGCATAAATTCCATTGCCCTTTGTATGTAAGAGCCTTGGCAATCTTCCAATGCAATATTGTTGTACATAAATGCAGGGCTGTATGCAATTGTATTAGGATCTTGCTTTGTACTTGCGGCTTCTAAAATTGTACGAGCTGCATAAGCGCTACTCCAAGCAACGCAACTACCTTGCTTACCTTGATTTTGGCGGCTTGGTGCATAAGCTGCCAAAGAAATCATTTCTGGCAAAGGGTTTTTTATGTTATCATCTTCTAGTCCTTCGTATACTTGTGCTTTACGTGTTTCATTTTCGTTGAAACTATACCCACTTTCAGTAAATGTTTTATTACTTCCACCTCCACCTGTTAATGAATTTAGAGGATTACATCCTGCTGGTAAAAATTTCCAAATTAGAAATACAGCAAGCCCTATAAATAAAATACTTTTCAATCCACAACCTCTTTTTGGTTGAGACCCACCTGAATCAGGAGAACTGCTGCTACCTCTTTTTCTAAATAAACCTATTACGATTGGTAAAAAGCTAAGTAAGCCTCCAATGTTCATCCCTCCGCCACCTGTACTTCTGCCTCCACCACCACCGCCACTGTTATCATCTACGTATTCGTCTTGCCCATCTGGGTCATCTACCATGTGTAAAGCCATTGTATAAAGTTTTTAGAGTTTAAAATTATGGAGTTTTTGGGAATTGAGAGAAAGAAAGTTTAAAAATTGAAGGTTGAAAGTTGAAGGTTGAAAGTTTGAGCCTAAGATAATGTTTCCAAATATTGTTTTTATGTAATTTTATTGTACTAATATTACGATATAGTTTAAGAAAAAATGGAGCATCAAAATATAGAATATAAAGAAAGCTGGAGGGATGAATACATAAAGTGGATTTGTGGTTTTTGTAATGCCGCAGGTGGTAAAATTTATATTGGCATAGATGATAAAGGAAATGTTAAAGGAATTACAGATGCTAAAAAATTATTAGAAGAAATACCAAATAAAACAAAAGATATATTAGGGATAATTGTAGATGTAAATATAAAAACAAAGGCTAAACTGCAATACTTAGAAATAATTATAGAAGCATATCCTTACCCAATAAGTTATAAAGGGCAATACCATTATAGGAGCGGCAGCACTAAGCAAGAACTAAAAGGAGCTGCACTTGATAAATTTATTTTGCAAAAGCAAGGTAAAAAATGGGATGGTATGCCACAACTAAAAGCTGTTGTAAAAGATTTGTCTGCAAATGCATTTGCAGATTTTAAACGAATGGCTAGTGAAACAAAGAGAATAGATGCTGCTATGTTAAAAGACAAGCCAGATGTGCTGCTTGAAAAATTACATTTAAAAACAGAGGAAGGTTATTTGAAAAAAGCAGCTATACTTTTGTTTCACTCAAACCCTGAAAAATATGTAACTGGCGCATACATAAAAATTGGATTTTTTAATACAGATGATGATTTAGCTTATCAAGACGAAGTGCATGGGCATCTTTTTACACAAGTAGAAAAGATAATAGACTTGATGCTTACTAAATATATGAAGGCTAGTATTTCTTATAAACAACTACAAAGGATAGAAAAATACCCAATACCTGAAAGTGCTTTAAGGGAGGCTATTTTAAATGCCATAGTACATAAAGATTATACAAGTGGTAATCCTGTGCAAATAAGTGTATACAATAACAAAGTTATTATTTGGAATGCAGGCGAGCTTCCTGATAAGTGGACAGTGGAACATTTAAAGAAAAAGCATCCTTCAATACCTTTTAACCCTGATGTAGCCAATGCATTTTTTCGTGCAGGTATGATAGAGGCCTGGGGAAGAGGTACGATGAAGATAATTAATGATTGTAGAAAAGCTAAGCTTCCAATTCCAAGTTTTAGATATGATATGTCTGGCTTTGTAATTGAGTTTGAATATGAGCCAGCAAATACTGGAAAAGTAAAATTATCAAGATTGATGAGTACAGAAGAAAAAATACTTACGCTGATTGCTCAGAATGAAAATATAACAATTGCTAAATTAGTGTCAGAAGTAAATGTTTCAAATATTACTATTAAGAGAGTTTTAAAAAAATTGCAACTAGAAAACCAATTAGAACGAAGTGGAAGTGATAAAAAAGGTGTTTGGAAAATTTTGTAATAAAATTTGACAAATGATACAGTAAATGATACAGTAAATGATTAATAAAAATCAACAATAACAAGCTTTTATATCAATGTATAGATATATTAATTTTTATAAAATAAACTTGCAAAAAACACAAAAGTAAACCTACAAATAACACTATAATTTAAACAATAAAAAAGATGAAAAAATTACCCCTCCTAACTGCTTTAGCAATTTTATTACTTACCTCTTGTGGAGATACTAAAAATAACAAAATAATAATTGGCAAATGGCATGCAACAACATGGGAAGCAAATGAAAAACCGCTTAGTAGAAATGTAGAAACAACTTTTTTTACATTTACTGATAAAGGAACTTATACTTTTGAAAATGCTGGCACCACAGAAGATGGCACTTATAAAGTAGAAATAGATAATTTATTTACCACAGCAAAAGGCAAGCAAGAAATAATGGTAAAAATTGTAAAAGCTACGAATGATAGTTTGGTTTTTGATATGAACAATGGCGGACAAGCAGAAACTATTACACTAATAAAAGAGTAAAATGAAAAAATTAACAATTATTTTTTTATTTAGTATTAATACTCTCCAGTTATTAGCCCAGCAAAAAAAAATAGATAGTTTAACTAATCTAAAGCTCACTATTATTACAAGTTTTTTAGACTTAAGAGAAAGCGACAATATTGTAGATATTGGGACTGGAGCTGGCTACTCACTTGTACCCATTGCAAGTAAATATCCCAATATAAAATTTACAGTAGAAGATTTAGACAGTACCATTTTAAATAAAAAAAAACTCTTAAAGCAAATTAAAAGTAGAGGAAAAAATGCAAGTATAGAGCAGTTTAAAATTGTATACGGAACAGAAAAAAGCACTAATTTACCTAGTGCATATTTTAATAAAGTTATTTTGACAGATGTAATACATGAGCTTACTTATAAAGAGCCAATGCTGGATGAGATAAAAAGAATATTACAAAAAGATGGGAGCATATTTATAGAAGAAATATTGGTTTACAAACCAGGCAAAAAAGAAAGAGGTTGTGATTATCCTTTTTTAACTGAAGGTGCTTTTAAAACGCTCATGACAAATAATAATTTTATATTGGTAAAAGAAGCAACCACCTTTAACACAGGCAAAAAGAAATACCAGAAAATATTTGAATACAAATTAAAATAGCAACCTAATTTTTTTTAAATGCTTAGCTCATTATTACTTACTAAAATTATTGATGAAAATACTTATGATATTTAAAAAAACCTCGTCTATTATAAACGAGGTTAGTATTTTGTTATAAGTTACAGTTATACTTACTCAACCCAGTCTGCTATAAAAATATTTGTATCTCTAGTGCCTCCATTATTTCTATTACTGCTAAATACTATTTTCTTTTTATCTGCACTAAACATTGGGAAAGCATCAAAACCCTTATCTCTACTAATTTTTGTGATATTTTTCCCATCTAAATCTGCTAAATACATATTAAAAGGAAATCCACGTTTGTATTCATGATTGCTACAAAAAATAAAATGTTTGCCATCTGGCGTAAAATTGGGAGCCCAGTTTGCTTGCTCCAAAAAAGTAACTTGGTGCGCATCGCTACCATCAGCATTTGCAATCCACACTTCCATGTGAGTAGGTGCTACAAGGTTTTCAGCCAATAATTCGTTGTACTCTTTTACTTCTACTTCTGTTTTTGGCCTACTTGCTCTCCATATTATTTTTGTGCCATCGGGGCTAAACCATGCTCCGCCATCGTAACCTAAAGTAGTTGTAATTCTTTTTACGTTTTTCCCTTTTAAATCCATTGTATACAATTCCAAATCTCCATCTCTCATAGAAGTAAAAACCATTTTATCACCTTTTGGAGAAATAGTAGCTTCAGCATCATACCCTTTAAAATCGGTCAATTTTTTTATTATTTTACCTTTTAAATTTGCTTGAAAAATATCCATGCTTTCATAAATTGGCCAAATATATTTGTTGCCATATTTTTTTCTGTCGGGTATAGGAGGGCAAGCTGTATCTGCCAAATGGGTTGAGGCGTATAAAACACTTTTTCCATCAGGATAAAAATATGCACAAGTAGTTCTTCCTGTACCTGTACTTATTAATTTAGGTGTAAATTTTTCTTTCGCATTTTGTGGCACTTTACCCATCCATATTTGATCGCACATAATACCATTTTTAGTATCTGTTTTTTGAAAAACAAGGTATTTGCCATCTTTACTAAAATATGCCTCAGCATTATCGCCACCAAAAGTGAGTTGCCTTACATTTTTAAAATGATTCTCACCAGCAAAGAGTATGGAATCGCTTGGCATTTTTGCCGTTTGTGCTTGGGCTTTTACACAAATTAATATCAACATTATTACTGGTAAACATATAATTACCGAAAACTTGTTCCTCATTTATTATTATTTTTTGCAAATGTACGGCTGCAATTTTATTCTATCTGTCAATTTTATGTAAACGGTAAAATGTATTACTTATTTTTGTAAAAATAGATTTAATGAAACAAACGATTTTGATTTTTTTAGTAATAATATTTTTTTTTTCTTGCAATGAAAATAAAGAAAATATAAAACCCATTTCAAATAATTTAATCAATGATAATGAAGAAGTTGCTTTAAAGGATGCTGTATTAAAAAATCCAGATTCTGCAATTTTTATGAAAAATTTAATTTTTTTTTATTTAGGAAAAGAAAATTACGATGCTGCACTTTCTACTATAAACAATGCTTTGCAAAAAGATAGTACCAATGCTTATTTATGGGATTTAAAATCGATTGCAGCAGCTGAAAAAGCTGATACAATAACATCCATAAAAGCCTTAGAAAAAGCCATTGATATTTTACCATTACCAGATTATATTATATCATTAGGCAATTTATATGCTATGACTGGTAATGCAAAAGCTATAGAAATGGCAGATGCACTTTTAATGAGTGAAAAAGCTAATGCAGCCAAAGAAGCGTTCTATATTAAAGGATTGTATTATAGATATAAAAACCAGCCTTTGCAGTCTATACCTTTTTTTGATAAAGCAATTGTAACAGATTATAATTTTATACTTGCTTATTTAGAAAAAGGATTAGCATTGTATGATTTAAAAAAATATAGAGAGAGTGCTAATATTTTTGAAACATCTGTAAAAGTGCAAAATCAATTTGATCAAGGATATTATTATCTTGGACAATGCTACGAAAAATTAAATATGATACAAGAAGCAATAGAGGTATATGAAATGGCATTACAATTAGACCCAGACTATATTGAAGCAAAAGATGCTTTGGGGAAATTGGGTGTTAAATAAACTGCTATTTAATAAAAGTGAATTACTATTTATCTAAAAAATTAAACAACTATTTTATGCCTATTATTGCACCATCATTGTTAGCAGCTAATTTTTTACAATTAGAAAAAGAATGCCAAATGCTTAATAGCAGCGAAGCCGATTGGTTTCATATAGATGTAATGGATGGAGTATTTGTACCAAATATTAGTTTTGGAGCTATGGTTACAAAGTTTATTACAAGTGCATCTAAAAAATACAACGATGTACATTTAATGATAGAAAAACCGGAACATTATGCAGAGGCATTTAGAGATGCTGGTGCCAATAACCTTACTGTACATATAGAAGCATGCACACATTTACATAGAAATATTGAACAGATAAAACAACTAGGTATGCATGCTGGGGTTGCTATTAATCCACATACCGCTATAGATACTTTAAAAAATATTTTAAAAGATATAGATGTTGTATGCCTTATGAGTGTAAACCCCGGCTTTGGCGGGCAATCGTTTATTACCCATACATTACAAAAAATAAAACAACTTCGTAGTTTAATAAATGAACAAAACTTACAAGTAAAAATTGAAATTGATGGTGGGGTAACTTTGGAAAATGCAAAATCAATTATAGATGCTGGAGCAGATGTATTGGTAGCTGGTAATACGGTTTTTAAAGCAAAAGATCCTTTGGCAATGATACATTTATTGAAAAATGTTTCATAAAAGCAATTGATTTCTTTGAATTGAATTAATTAACATCAGTAAACTTTTAAATAGAATAATAATTTATGCAATTAAATTTTTTTATAAAATATGGCACCAATTATGGTGAGCATATTTCTATTACTTCTAAAAATAAAAAAGGAATTATTAACGAATACAAATTGAACTTTGTAGACAATAATCTTTGGCATGGCTCTTTTGATACCAAAGCACTAGATGTAGTAGGCGTAATAGATTACGAAATTTATTTAAAAAAAGACAACGACCAACATTTTAAAATATTACTTGCAAATGCTATTACTGATGTAGAAAAATACAATACTTCTAGCATTAATATAATACATGAAAATTTTCCGAAAAAAGATTTTATTTCGCTAAGTAGTTTTAAGCCTTTTAAAGAAGTTTTTATTCAGAAAAATAATTCAATAAATACTACTCCAAAAATTTGTACACATGTTTTTGAAATTGAGTATCCCGTTTTGCAAAGCAATAAATATGTATGCCTAACTGGTAGCGCCGCATGCATGAATGCTTTTGATGAAAAGAACCCTTTATTATTTGAAAAAAACAACAACTATTTAAGTACGATAAGTTTAGATTTATCAAAAGAGCAATTTCCTGTAGAATTTAAACTTGGCATTTTTGATATTGATACAAAAACAATTGTAGCTTATGAGGAAGGTGCTAATAGAATTATAACAAATGCAGAAAACAAAGACAGTTTATCCATTCTTCATTTAAATTTTTCTTTTAATGGATACAATTGGAAAGCAGCTGGTATAAACGTACCAGTGTTTAGCTTAAGAACAAATAATGGCTGGGGTATTGGTGATTTTACTGATATAAATTTATTAGTAGATTACGCAGAAAAAGTAGGTTTTAAATTGATACAACTTTTACCTATTAATGATACAACTGCAATTTACACTGATAAGGATTCTTACCCCTACTCTGCTATATCATCGTTTGCTTATCACCCTAAATTATTAAATGTAGCAGCACTTGCTGATACTTATAAAGTAGATTTATTAAAAGCAGAAGATATAGAAATAACAAGATTAAACAGCCTTGATTTTTCAGACCACAGTGCTGTATTAAAATTAAAAATTGAAGTACTAAAACGTATTTTTGAAAAAGACAAAAATAAATTTTTAGAAGAAAAAGATTGGTTAAGTTTCTATAATGACCACAATAATTGGCTTACTCCTTTTGCAGCTTTTTGCACTTTGAGAGATAAAAACAAAACAGCCGATTTTTCAAAATGGGGAGCTTATGCATTGTATAACAAAGAAAAAGTAACCATAGTTTGTAATGAAAAAAGCGAACATTATCAAACAATATTATTTTGGTATTTTGTACAATACCATTTGCATTTACAAATAAAAGCTGCTGTAGACTATGCACACAGCAAGGGTATTATTTTAAAAGCAGATTTACCCATTGGTGTAGGCAGGCAAAGTGCTGACACATGGGAGTACCCTTCGCTTTTTGTAATGGGCATGCAAGCAGGAGCACCGCCAGATGCGTTTAGCGGCAGCGGACAAAACTGGAGTTTTCCTACCTACAATATTGAGGAAATGGCTAAAGATAATTTTGCTTGGTTTAGAAAAAGAATGGGGCACTTGCAAACTTATTTTGATGCAGTTAGAATAGATCATGTACTAGGTATTTTTAGAATATGGAGCATACCTGTGAACCAAGTGGAAGGTACTATGGGTAAATTTGTACCCGCCATACCAATGAGTAAAGATGCATTTTATAATGCTGGTTTACATTTTAATGAAAACAGGTATTGCGAACCATACAATACAGAAGAAATATTATTTGAAAAATTTGGAAAAGACACAGGCAATGTAAAAGATATTTTCTTTGCTTATGGAAAATTTAAAGATGAATTTAATGACCAACGTAAAATAGAAAACTACTTTGTACAACAACCAGAAAATATAAAATGGCAACAAGGCTTATTTGATTTAATATCGAATGTATTATTGTTTAAAGATGAAAATGGTTTTCATTTTAGGATAAATATGTACCAAATAAGTACATACAAAAATTTATCAGCCGATGAAAAATATAAGATAGATAAATTGTACCACCATTACTTTTTTGAAATGCAAAATGATTTGTGGAGAAAAGAAGGAGAGCTAAAGCTAGAAATGCTAAGAGACTGTACAGATATTTTGTTGTGTGCCGAAGACCTTGGTATGGTTCCCGATTTTACTGATGAAGTGCTTAAAAATTTAGATATACTTTCTTTACAAGTACAACAAATGCCAAAAGATAGTAGCTCATCTTTTTCTGATACTGCAAAATCAAAATACGAATCGGTAGTAATGCCTGCTACGCATGACATGAGCACTATACGACTTTGGTGGGAAGAAAACAGAAACACTACACAACATTTTTTTAACGAAATACTAAATGAAAATGGTGGGGCTCCTTTTTACTGTGAGCCTTGGATAGCAAAGAAAATTATTGAAAAGCATTTACAATCTCCTGCTATGTGGAGCATATTTTTAGTACAAGATATTTTAGCCATAAATGGAAATGTTAGAAGAAAAGACCCAACTGAAGAAAGAATAAACAACCCTTCTAACCCAAACCATGTTTGGAATTATAGAATGCATATTACGCTTGAAGAATTGATGAAAAAAGATGAACTAAACAACGAATTACGAAATATGATAAAGGAGAGTGGAAGGTGATTTTAAAAAATAATATTGTATAAAAAAAGGGTTTCAATAATCTATATTGAAACCCTTTTTTATTTCTTAGTTTATTACTTCGTCATTTTTATTTTCTAAAACAAAAAAGTAACTGAATAATGCTGCCAAGATAAATAACCCACCACCAATTTGTATAGCAAGTAACATGTTATTATTAAGCACATATTTCATTACAAATTTAAAACCTAAAGAAGCTAATATTTCTGGTAGCACAATAAAGAAATTAAATATACCCATATAAACCCCTATTTTTTTAAGAGGTATATGTCCACTCAACATTGCATAAGGCATACTTAAAATACTTGCCCAAGCTATACCCACACCTGTCATACATAAATAAAGCATTTTAGGATCATGCACCCAACCTACACTTATTAAACCGAGTGCACCACATAAAAGGCATATTGCATGTGTTAATTTTCTACCCAAAGCATTCGCAATACTTGGCATAGCAAATGCAAAACAAAAAGTAACCACATTGTAAAACGCCAAAGTTAGTCCTGCAAAGTCTCTACCCTTTCCAAACAATGGATCAATATCACTAGTAGCTCCAAACACATTATAAGCTACTGCTAACGAATAATAAAACCACATTAAAAATAACCCTGGCCAAGTAAAAAATTGCACCAGTGCTACTCTTTTCATTTGAGATGGCATGTTTACTAATGAGTTCCAAATTTCACTCAATATTCCACCCACACCTTTTTTATCTTCTGCAGCTGTTTCTTTCAATGTTTCCTCACTTGGTGGATATTCCTTAGTTGTAAATACAGTGTACAAAACGGCCGCTAAAAAGAAAAATGCTCCAACATAAAAAGAGTAAATAACATTGTCTGGAATTATACCTTTTGCAGCAATATTTTGTTTGTTAAATACATTAGTGAATATCCAAGGCAATGAACTAGCTATACTACCACCAAGCCCAATCATTAGACTCTGCATGATAAACCCCTTATTTACTTGGCTATCGGGCAGCTTATCAGTAACAAAGGCCCTAAAAGGTTCCATAGCTACATTTCCAAAAACATCTAATATCCATAATAAACCAGCTGCTATCCATAGCTCACTGCTATGCGGCATAAAAATTAATGCAATTGAACTTAAAATTGCTCCTATCATAAAGTAAGGTCTTCTTCTACCCCATTTTGGGTGCCATGTTCTATCACTTAGATAACCAATAATTGGTTGAACTAATAAACCTGTAAGGGGAGCTGCCAAAAATAGTAATGGAATATCATCTGGATTTGCATTTAAATTTGTATAAATAGAACCCATATTGGCTCTCTGTAAATCCCACCCAAATTGGATTCCAAAAAAACCTACACTCATATTTATTATTTCTCTAAGAGAAAGTTTGGGTTTATTAAATGTACTGTTATTTGACATATAGTATTCGTTTTTATGCTGTACAAAATAGTTAATAAATTTAATCTAGAGAAATAAAAAAGATTTTATTAAAAATGTGAAGTTTGGATGTGATAGGAAAAATTGGATAAGTTATTTTGTGAATCTGAATAATAAATGCTAAAAAAAACTCCAACAAAAAAGCTGAAATATGTGATATAGTAACAAACAGGAGGTATGAACTACCTACGAGGATGATAAAAATTGGCACAGTCTATTACTTACAGCCGCAACAAATGCTCACCAAAGATTTGAAACCCACAGCCCCCACCCAAAAATCTTTAACAAAAATTACAAACCTCCCACCCTACCTTTTGTAAAAATTTTAATAAGCGTTTTTCCCTGTAAACCTCCCTAATTTTCATTTATATTGCACCCAAAATAATATAAAAATTATGTGTGGAATTGTAGGTTATACTGGCCCAAGGGAGGCTTATCCCATTATTTTAAAAGGGCTTAAACGATTGGAATATAGAGGCTATGACAGTAGTGGCGTGGCTTTGCTGCACGAGGGCAAGCTTGATGTATATAAAAAGAAAGGTAAAGTGGCGGAGCTTGAAGATAGCCTTGTGGGTGTAAATGTGCATGCACATATAGGCATTGGGCACACTCGTTGGGCTACGCATGGCGAGCCTAGCGATAGAAATAGTCACCCTCACACAAGTAGCACGGGCAGGCTGAGCATGATACACAATGGTATTATTGAAAACTATGCACAGCTAAAAAAAGAATTGCTTAGCAAAAATTATACGTTTACGAGTGATACCGATACCGAAGTGTTGCTCAATTTTATTGAAGATATTTTACTCAACAATAATTGCACACTAGAAGAAGCTGTGCGTATTGCACTAAAAAGAATTACGGGTGCATATTGCATTTTATTGTTGGACGAGCAAGACCCCGAAACCATTATTGCGGCACGCAAGGGAAGCCCACTCGTTATTGGCATTGGCAAAGGTGAGCATTTTTTAGCAAGCGATGCTTCGCCAATCATTGAATACACAAAAGAAGTAGTGTATGTAAACGATTATGAGTTGGCAATCGTACGACCAAATGAATTGATACTTAAAAATATTGGCAATGAAAAAGTAACACCTTTCATTACAAAATTAGATATGGAACTTGCCGCTATTGAAAAAGGCGGCTACGACCATTTTATGCTCAAAGAAATATATGAGCAACCGAGTACCATACAAGATTGCTTGCGTGGGCGCTTGCATGCAGAGGCAGGCACCATAACCATGGCGGGCATTGACGACAACATAGAGCAAATAAAAAATGCCGACCGCATAATGATTGTGGCTTGCGGAACGAGTTGGCATGCGGGTTTGGTGGCAGAGTATATTATTGAAGAGCTGTGCCGCATACCGGTGGAAGTAGAATATGCATCGGAGTTTAGGTATCGTAATCCGATTGTAAATAAAGGCGATGTTATTATTGCTATTTCGCAAAGTGGAGAAACGGCAGATACATTGGTAGCACTTGAAAAAGCAAAAGAAAATGGTGCATTTATTTTTGGTGTGGTGAATGCAGTGGGTTCATCTATTGCACGCATAAGCCACGCAGGTGCTTACACGCATGCGGGCCACGAAATTGGTGTAGCATCTACAAAAGCATTTACAGGGCAGCTTGCGGTATTGATAATGATGGCACTTCGCATTGCTATACAAAAAGGTAC
>JAYVID010000083.1:0-3719 GCA_043770525.1 Ferruginibacter sp. | reverse complement strand
ATACTAGCTTCATCAAGCAATAAATTAGATGTACCGATAATCCCATTTAATGGAGTACGCAACTCATGGCTCATGTTTGATAAAAACTGTGATTTTGCTTTCATGGCTTGCTCTGCTTTTTCTTTAGCAACTACGAGCTCTGCTTGCGCTTTTTTAATATCTGTGATATCGAAAATACTTATTTTTTTTAGTTGCTTATCACCATGTAAAAAAGGCACTATACTTACATATCCATGAAATTCAGCCCCAGACGAAATACTACACACTAGCTCTCCTTTCCAAGTACTTTTTGTATTAGCAAAAATATCAGACACCGTTTTATCTATATCAAAATTTTTAAAAAATATAGTAGCATCTTTACCTACAAGTAAGTTTTTATCATTTACATCAAACATTTGTAAACTTTGCTTATTACAATCTGTAATTTTAAATGTATTTTCTTCAATTATAAACACTGCATCTAAAGATGTATTGAAAACAGTATTCAAAAATTGTTGCTCAAGTTGTATAATAATAGTATTACGATAATTTTGTCTAATTGTAATAAATGCTATAAGACATGTAATAAATGAAGATGCAAAAACATTAATAATAAATGTAATTCTTTCTGATGTTTCACCAATTCTTTGTAAATCACTATGAAAATTGGTCATCGTAAAAATAAAAATAATACAACCAATTACAAGAGAGAATACAAAAAAAAGATGAGCTATTTCTTTGTAATCATAAATAAAAATAGAGATGATTAAAAGCACAAAAAGATAAAGATAATCACCCACTACAATACCTTCTACATAGCACAAGGCAGCTATGCATATTGTAATGATAAAAACAATAAAATGCCTTGCTACAAAAAAGTATTTATCGTTTAAGAAAAAATGTGTAAAAATTAATAAAATACAAGCTCCAGCAGTAATGGCAAAACTATAAACAAGATCTTGAAAAAAATTAGCAAGTGAATTCAAAAATAAAACTAAAATACAATAATTGTGCATTAGTTTTACGTTGGCAATTAATTTGGGGGTACTAGAACTTTCGCTCCAGATGCTATTAACATTGTCAGCTTTACTTGAAGCAACAAAAATTGGCAATAAAGCAGAAGTATTTCCCCTTTGCATATTTGATTAGTTGTGTTAACTAAAATAAGCACATCTAATTAATTTAAAATATATTCTAATTAATTGTAGCTATTTTTCTATAAAACAACTTTTTCACCAATTTTATTGTTCAAAAAAGAATGTTTTCTAAAGTTTTTTTAATTCTAGCTTTAAAATTATACTTTTTTAATATTTAATTCGTTTCTTAGCACATATAAATTATGTCAAAAAACTTATTTAAAAATATTATTTTTACTTTACTTTTAATTACTCTATTAATTTTCGGGTTTTTGAAAATAAGTGAGCATGTTATAAACAGAAAAAGTGATGACTCAGATGCTCCTAAATGTTATGGTGTAGCCATACATTACAAACCAGATATTGGCCCTTATTTTGGTAAAATGCGAGGTAATAGTAATAATGAATTTAACGATACAATTTCTTTTGCTTTTACAAGAACAGCTAATCAAAATTTAGATGATGTTTTTGACAATAACGCTAATAATAAAGATTCTTTTTTATTACCCGTTTTTGCACCAGATATTATTGTAGAAAACGATGTTTACAGTATTGCCATACCTTTGAATAATGCAGTTACAGGAGATCCTGTAAGGGGGTGGATAGATTTTAATGGAAACGGTATTTTTGAAGAAAGTGAAAAAGCTTCTACTGAATATGTTTCTTCTTCAAAGGTTACTTTATCTTGGAGATTACCATTACAATTAACCAACTCCCTCACTTATTTAAGATTAAGAACTTGTAGTGAGCTGTATAAAGAGGATATAGAATTTCCTTCAGGGAAAGTAAATACAGGAGAGGTTGAAGATTATCCTGTAAGAATTAGCAAGTCAGTTATTCCATCTTCCGAAATGAAAGAGAAAATTGACTTTACAGGTTTTACTGATGTAAAAAATTTAGCTAGCACAGAAAAAATTATTAGTAATCTATCATTTGGAAATACAAAATTTGCTATTACTTTAGAGGGGACAAAGCCTGATATTGCAGGCATAAATAATATGCATGATGCAACTTTTTTAGGCATTAGATTGGGCCATGAAGCCAAGACTGTGATTACAAAAAAGAACCCCCTTATTATTAATTTAAAAGCCGCTAAATCATTACAAAATTTTAATTTTCAAATAGCCGATATTGATGCAGGTGATAGAATAAAAATAGAAGGCTTTAACAAGAATGAACCCGTTAAATTTGAAATTTCGATTTTAACTGATAACTATTACTTCCAGTACAACAATAATACACATGAAGTATATGGAGATGCAAATGCTGATGCAGGAGGTTTGGATTTTATTCAATCTTCTTTAGATATGGGAATAAATATTGGATTCCTTGGGCTTGTGGATAGTGTTAGACTCTCATACTCTGATGATGCTGAAAAAACAAGTGGCACTTTTACATTAGCTAACTTTAGTGCTAGAAAGTATCAAATGCAAGATATTGAGGTAAGAAATTTTATTGCTAAAGATTCTGCTCATAATGTACATTTAAGTTGGGAGGTAGATAAAAATGAACAAGTAGTATCTTACAATGTAGAAAGAAGTGATGATGGCAAAAATTTTGAAGTGATTTATAAAAGTGGGATAATCAATAGTATCAAATATTCATATATTGACAAATCATTTCCTGTTTATTTACAAACTTCATTTTATAGACTCAAGTTAATTGAGAAAGACAATCATGTTTGTTTTTCTCCAGTATTTAGACTAAGAAGAAATTTATCTCAAAGCTTAACTGGATTTAAACCCATTGTTTATATTTTTACAGATCAACTAAAATTATTACTTCTTAAAGACATGCCCAATGAGATAAAAATAACCATGTATAATTATGGAGTGAAAAAAGTAAAAGACTGGACTTTTAAAGATAAAAAAGCAGGTGATATTATTTTATTAAGCAGCTTAAATAATTTATTACCAGATGTTTATTACATTGAGATTCAAAACAACAACAATAAATATTTAGTAGAGGTGTCCAATAATGAATAAATCCTTAGATACAAAGTACAAATTCTCCATTTATTGCTCAAAAAAGCCTACATTTGCAGCCCGTTATTAAAAAACGGGAATAACAATTTTTTATAATTAACAAAAAACAGGGAAATGAGCAATTACGAATTGATGGTGGTTTTTACCCCTGTGTTATCTGAAGAGGAGTTTAAAGCTGCTCAAAAGAAATTTGAAGCCTTAGTAAAAGAAAATGGCGGAGAAGTAAAACACAGCAACCCATGGGGACTAAAATCACTGGCGTATCCTATTGCCAAAAAGACTACAGGTCTTTATTGGGTAATGGAATACAGTGCGCCAACCAGCTTCAATGAAAAGTTGAAAATTCAACTTTTACGTGACGAATCAGTGATGCGTCACATGTACACAGTACTCGATAAATACGCCGTGGAGTACAACGACAGAAAGAGAAGTGGTGTAAAACATTTTGAACCATCACAAAAATCTGAGGCATAATCATGGCAAAAGCAAACGAGATTAAATATCTAACAGCTATTAAAGCTGAAAAGCGTCCAAAGAAATATTGCCGCTTTAAGAAAATGGGCATCCGCTATATTGATTATAAGGATGGTGATTTCTTGAAAAAATTCTTAAACGAACA
>JAYVID010000082.1:0-4230 GCA_043770525.1 Ferruginibacter sp. | reverse complement strand
CGTGGGCCAGATTGGAGCGGAATATTTGCAGATGGTAATGCTGTGCTTTGCCACGAACGCCTAGCCATTGTAGATCCAACAAGCGGCAACCAACCTTTGTACAATAAAGCAAAAACGCATGTGCTTGCTGTAAACGGAGAAATTTATAATCACAGAGCATTGCGTGCTACCACACCAAATTATGAATTTCTTACAGAGAGCGATTGCGAATGCATACTCTCTTTATACGAAGCAAAAGGAGCAGCGTTTTTAGACGACCTCAATGGCATTTTTGCATTTGTGTTGTATGATAGCACCAACAATACTTTTCTCATAGGCAGAGATCACATGGGCATAATACCATTGTACATGGGTTGGGACGATAAAGGACAACTTTTTGTAGCCAGCGAATTAAAAGCACTAGAAGGCACTTGCTCAAAAATAGAAGAATTTAAACCAGGACATTATTGGCATAGCAACGATGCAGCACCTACAAAATGGTACGACAGAGAGTGGAAAGATTATGAAGCTGTAAAAAATAATACAAGCAACGAAGCCGAATTGCGTAAAGCCCTAGAAGATGCAGTGGAGCGACAGCTCATGAGCGATGTGCCTTATGGCGTTTTATTAAGTGGTGGTTTAGATAGCAGTATAATTAGTGCCATTGCAAAAAAACTTGCACCCAACAGAATTGAAAGTGGCAACACACAAGCGGCTTGGTATCCACAATTGCATAGCTTTGCAGTAGGGTTAATAACATCGCCAGACCTAAAGGCAGCAAGGGTTGTAGCCGAACACCTTGGCACCATACACCACGAAATACATTTTACCATACAAGAAGGTATTGATGCATTGAAAGATGTAATTTATCATTTAGAAACATACGACGTAACAACCGTGCGTGCAAGTACACCTATGTATTTGCTTGCAAGGGCTATAAAAAGCATGGGTATAAAAATGGTACTAAGTGGCGAAGGCAGCGATGAATTATTTGGTGGCTATTTGTATTTTCACAAAGCACCACATGCCGAAGGTTTTCATGAAGAGACGGTACGTAAACTTGGTAAACTACATTTGTACGATTGCCTGCGTGCCAACAAAAGCCTTGCTGCATGGGGCGTAGAAGGCCGTGTGCCATTTTTAGATAAAGAATTTATGGATGTAGCCATGCGCTTAAACCCCGCAGATAAAATGTGTGGCAATGGTAAAATTGAAAAACATATTTTGCGCAAAGCCTTTGAAGATTTACTACCTGCAAGTGTAGCTTGGCGCCAAAAAGAACAATTTAGCGATGGCGTAGGATATGGATGGATAGACGCTTTGAAGGATATAACTGCCACCGCCGTTACCGACGAACAAATGGCACAAGCTGCATTTCGTTTTCCTATAAACGTACCACAGAGTAAAGAAGAATATTATTACCGCAGTATTTTTGCAGAGCATTTCCCTAGCAGCACCGCAGCCGCATGTGTGCCTAGCGTAAAGAGCGTAGCCTGCAGTACACCCGAAGCACTTGCATGGGATGCTAGCTTTCAAAACGTAAACGACCCAAGCGGAAGAGCAGTGAAGACGGTGCATGAGGAGGGGTATAAATAAAGTATTTAGTATTGAGTACTTAGTATTGAGATAAAAGACATTGACCGCTGCAAGTAAGATTGTGGCGGTTTTTTTGCACAAGTTTTTGAAAATGTTGTCGTGTTGCCTGTCCCGATTTTTCGGGAAGCTTGTCGAAACAAGACAACATTTTCATAAACACTTTTAATTCCCTTCAAAATCCAAAAAGATTGTAACACTTCGACAAGCTTCCCGATGAAAATCGGGACAGGCTGTGTGACAATCTTTTTGGATTTTGATTTTATTACGTTTTATTTTTTGGGGAGCATGAGCAGCAGCACATTAATGAACTTCAGTTTCCCGCTATTCATTACAATAGGCTTCGTTCCTCGCCTATTTTCATTTCTATCGGGGCTAGGCTGAGCATTAGTAATGCTATTGGGCTTTTATTGTGGAGGCGATAATGCAATAGATTGAAGCGGAGGGTGTGGGGTACACGCACCAAGGCTAAAGACCTAAATATTGTTTTCTTTGTAAGTCGCAGTCTAAACACAATAAAAAGTTTTATAGTAGGAACTCTTAAAAAAGTAAACCCTGTTAAATTATGGATTTTATTATTTTGTTAGAATACTTTAAGTCTATTCATACGTTATTATAATTTTAATATTTTGATAACTTTTCTAATATTTCCTTTTTGTATTATTAATTGGTACAATCCTGAGGCAAAATTTAAAACATTTACTTTGTTATAACCTTGATTTAAGGACACTGTAGTAATTTTTTGACCTACTATATTTACTACTGTTAAAGTTATTGAAGTGTTGGCCGTAGTACTACCCGTCACATCTATATTTAAATTTTCTTTTACAGGGTTGGGATATACTTTTATAGTATTTCCATCAATGGTTACATTATTCACTACGGTTAAAATAAAGTTTAAGATATCTGATGTGTTTTTACAATTCGAAGTATTATTTTCTGTTACTTCAACTTTATAATTACCTCCTTTTGTAGCATTAATTTGATTGGTAGTACTTCCGCTTATCAATACATTATTAAGAAACCATTTATAACTTGCATAACCAGAATTTGCTGTTAAAGTATTTTCAAGTATTTGAATGGATGGCTTTGTAGGAAAAGGATAAGCGGTTGCATTTATTTGGCTTGAGCTTGCTGATTCACATCCATTAACGGTTGTAGTTGTAGTATAAAGCCCCGATCCTATTACTTTGTAAGTTGGATTGATAGCTCCGGTAATTTCAATTCCATTTTTAAACCATTTATTGTTTACATTACTATTAGAAGATAATACTACACTATCACCAGCACAAAAATCAATAGTCCCATAGGCAACACTTATAATAGGTGCATTGGGTAATGCATTTACTGTTATATTAATTATATTTGAAGCAACTGTAGTACAACCATTTTGAGTAGTTTTAACTGTATAAGCTCCTCCTGCGTTTGCCATGTATTCAAGTCCCGCAGCATTAAAAATAGCGATATTATCTTTAAACCATTGGTTACCTATACTTGCAGAAGAAGCCATTTTTACTGATTGGTTTTGGCAAAAAGTGGCTGTACCGGTTGCAATACTTACAATCGGAGTTGCAGGTAAAGTATTTACTGTGATAGTCATAGTATCGGAATAATTAGGACATCCAGAACTAGCATCGGTTATTTTAATATAGTAATTCCCTGAAGAATTAACATTGTAATTGCTTGCATTTGCTCCAATAATTGTAATATCATTTTTATACCATTGGTTTGTTGCATTGGTAATAGAAGAAGAAAGTGTAACGGTATTATTAGAACAAAAAGTTGTAGGGCCATTAGCCAATAAACTAGGTTTATTTGGAGTAGCTAAATTATTTATAGTAATTGTATTTGAAGGGTCAGAAAAACAGCCACTATTTGAAATTCTAATATTGTAATTACCCATCTGCTTTGCCCATAAGAAATTAGCTGTAGCACCATTTATAATTTGATCATTATAATACCATTGTATATTGCTAGATGAAGACGCTTGTATTAATATTGAATCACCAACACATTTATTCGTGTTTCCACTTGGCACACTTATAATAGTATTATTGATAATAATGTTACAAGTTGTAAAAGTGAAACTTGCACAAGTATTATTGGATGGTAAATTTAATGGGGTAGATGACCAAGTGTACACATTACCTGCTGAAGGTGTAAAATTATAGGTTGTATCAATTGTATTAACAGTAATGGGAGCGCCAATAGTAGGGGTTATTTTTACTAAATATCCTGTGGCATTATTTTCTTTACGCCATTTCATTAAAATGGGCAATCCATGGGCTACGTTTAAAGCATTATTTAAAGGAAATAGTAGTTGTGAGCAAGAAGGAATACCTGTATTTATAGGCAATTGATTTCTTAAAAAAGATAATGAACCATTATTGTTAACTGAATTGGCAGTCATTATATCTGCTAAACCATCCAAATTAAAATCAGCAACGGTAACTCCAATAGCACCGCCGCCTACAGGATAAGAAACATAGGTATTAAAATTTATATTACCTGTAGCAGATGTATTTTTCAAAACACAAGCCTCTGAGGTAGAAGAATTATTTACAGTAATTAAGTCTAATTTTCCATCAGTATCTAAATCATTTACCACTAAACCACGAGGACTAAATGAAGTGCCAAAATCTATTTTATTTGCTAAAC
>JAYVID010000081.1:0-3578 GCA_043770525.1 Ferruginibacter sp. | reverse complement strand
ATACCATTGCATTGTGCAATAGCATTAACAATCCACAACAAAAGTTTAGAAGTATACATATAGCTGGCACCAATGGCAAGGGCAGCACCTCTCATATTCTAGCAGCTATATTGCAAGCAGCAGGTTATAAAACTGGTTTGTACACTTCACCTCATATAAAAGATTTTAGAGAGCGTATAAAGGTGAATGGAGAAATGGTTGCAGAAAATTTTGTTGTAAATTTTGTAGCAACCACAAAAGCTATTTCAGACGAAATACAACCTTCTTTTTTTGAGCTTACCGTAGCCATGGCTTTTGATTATTTTGCAAAAGAAAATGTGGATATTGCTATTATTGAAACTGGCCTTGGTGGTTTGTTAGATAGTACAAACATCATTACCCCTATCCTATCTGTCATTACAAATATTGGGTACGATCACCAAAATATTTTAGGAAATACACTACAGGAAATAGCTACACAAAAAGCAGGCATCATTAAAGAAAATGTACCTGTAGTGATTGGTGAAACTATACCCGAAACAAAAGATATTTTTATAACTACCGCATTAGAAAAAAATACGAATATAATTTTTGCTGAAGAAAATTATGTTACAGAAAAAACAAATAATGTAGGCCATACGTTGGTTTGTGATGTAAGAAATATAAATTCAAACAATACGGTTTCTTTTAGCCTTGGTTTATCTGGTTTGTATCAGGCAAAAAATATTTGTACGGTGCTTACTGCTATTGGCAAAATTAGAAACATTGGTTATACCATTTCAGATACACAATTGCAAGAAGGATTATTACATGTAAAAGAAACCACAGGCTTGCGTGGCCGTTGGGATATACTTCAACAAAACCCTACTATTATTACTGATGTAGCTCACAATAAAGATGGCATAAATCAAGTCCTCAAGCAACTTTCATCCAACTACCCTACTGCCACTTTGCATTTTATTTTAGGCTTTGTAAACGATAAAGATGTAGATGCTGTGTTACAATTGTTTCCTACAGATGCACAATATTATTTTACCAATGCACATATACCAAGGGCTATGCCTCATTTAATATTACAAGAAAAAGCTGCGGCGGTAAACCTTAGTGGACAGGGCTTTGATAACGTAAACGATGCTATTAGTGCCGCAAAAAGTAAAGCAGCTTCTACAGATGTAATTATGGTATGTGGGAGTTTTTTTATAATAGCGGAGATTTTATAAATTTGCTAATGTGCTTATGAACTAATTTGTTGATGTTAGACTTACTAAATTTATAAGCCACAGTAACAGAGTTATAGTTTTACAACTACTTTTTTCCAAGAAAGCAGAAAGTTGTTTTAGAAAAGCAGGAATGAATAAAAGCACTCTTCTTTTTTTAACCCATTTTTTTACGAGCAAAAACAAAAAAAATTAAACAAACTTTAATGCCTTCATCAAACACAACTCATGCATGCTTTGCTTAAAATCTCCATTAGCTAATAATGCTACAACTTCTTCTTTTGTTTTTAATATTATTTCAATTTCTTCATCATCATCAAGCGATTGAGCAGCCGTTTTTACACCACCAGTAGCCAAAAATAAATGTGTGGCATTGTTTAATACTCCGGGGTTTGAATAAGTTTTACCAAGGCAAATTATTTTGCTAAAAGTATAGCCTGTTTCTTCTAATAATTCTCTAGCAATAGCTTTCTCTATAGGTTCATTTGGATCTACAAAACCTCCTGGTAATTCCAAACTCATTTGCCCTATAGGATGCCTATATTGGTTTACTAAAACGAATTTCCCCTCTTCTGTAATAGCAACTGCACAAGCACTATCAGGCATTTCTACTACAAAATACTCTTCCACTACTTTTCCCGCAGCGGTTTCATATTTATCTTTTCTTGCCGTAAAATATTGGTGATTACTAATAAATTCTGATGAGATTATTTTTGCTTTCATACGTTAAAAATCATTTACTCTTTTCATTTCTAAATCTTGAAAATCAAAACTAAAATCTGTTAATGGAGAAATGGATTCCATTTTAAACCCATCTGCCTTTCCATTTTTATCTAATGTAAAAGATACGAATGCATCTGCATCAAAGCTCCTATCTGTCCACTTTACAATAAATGTATTGCCTTTATAAAAACTAATATACCCATTTAATCTAGGTGATTTTGTAGATACCATCCATAAGCCACCTGTTTTTTTGTTAATAATAAAATCGCCAAACCATTTGTCATTGTACCTGCCTATAAACATGCTATCTACCACTTTTATTAACCCAGTTTTTTGTGCAGCCAAAACATCTTTTGCGATATCCTCATTTATTTTCTTTGCTTCAGCATCACCCGCTTTTACCCTATCACTCATTTTTTTTACCCAACCCCTATTTGCATAGCCTAGGTAACTATCTTTTATAGTATTGGTAATGGCGCTAAAAGCTGCACCACTTTGCTGATTGGTAAGTACTATAATACCTAGCTTTAACTCTGGCAATAAAGTAATTTGTGTAACAGTACCTGCCAGCCCACCAGTATGAGATACTTGCTTGTACCCCTTTACATCTGCCAAAAACCAACCCAAGCCATAAGCAGAAAAATGCGTATTGTAAGCTCCTGCACCTGTTTTTATAATTGTTTGTGGGCTCCACATTTCATCATGCATTTCTTTACTAAATAATTTTTTACCTTCTCCATATTTACCATCTTCCATTTGCATAATAAGCCATTTACTTAAATCTGTAATATTGCTCATTATGCCACCTGCTGCATTGGCTACAGGGTTCCAGTCGTGTGGTATCATCACTACTTTTCCATCAGCAGGAGCATGCGCATCTATAATATTTGCATTATTGTTTACTCTATTATACGAAGCCTTACTTGTGGTTATACCTAGTGGTTTCATCATTCTTTGTTCTATAAATTCTTCCCAACTTAAGCCACTTACTTTTGCAATAATTTCTCCTGCTACGATGTATAAATTATTATCATAATCATATTTTGTACGAAACTCCGATACTGGTTTTAAGTACCTCAAATTATGTATCATTTCTTCTCTAGTAAAATTACCCCCATCTGGAAAGAACATTAAATCTCCACTACCAAGCCCAAGCCCACTGCGGTGTGTAAGCAAGTCTCTTACTGTAAATGCATCTGTAACATAGGGATCGTACATGGTAAAACTAGGTAGGTGTTTTCTTACTTTATCATCCCATTTCATTTTACCTTCATCTACCAACATGGCTATAGCAGCACTTGTAAAAGCTTTACTATTGCTTGCTATACCTACCAACGTATTTTCATCCATTGCCAAATTATTTTTAAGCGATCGTACACCATACCCTCTTGCATGTATTAATTTTCCATCTTTTATTATACCTACAGAAATACCTGGCACATCAAATGTTTTTAATACTTCTTTTACAAGTGAGTCTATAGCTGTAGCTGCCATTTGTGCTTTTGTATGCGTAAATAATAAGCAAAAAAATAGCGGTATTAGTATTTTTTTCATAATAAAGTTTAGGCATTGAAATTAAGATATATTAATTAATCGAAGCCAATAAAATGATGAAAAACTGATTAGTTTAGAGATTGAAAACAAGCAGTCAAAAATACC
>JAYVID010000080.1:0-14222 GCA_043770525.1 Ferruginibacter sp. | reverse complement strand
AAAGCTAGGCGTAAATGCTGCTGATGCTATACACCATTTATCGTATGGTATGGTAGAACTTACCACAGGTAAAATGAAAAGCAGAGAAGGTACAGTAGTAGATGCAGATGACTTGGTGCAAGAAATGATAGACACCTCAAAAAAACACACTGAAGAACTGGGTAAAGTAAAAGATTTTACAGATGCGGAATTAGTAGAATTATATAATACCATTGGCTTGGGTGCTTTAAAATTTTACTTGCTTCGTGTAGACCCTAAAAAAAGAATGGTTTTTAACCCTGCAGAGTCAATAGATTTTCATGGGTTTACTGGTCCGTTTGTACAATACACGTATGCACGTACCAGAAATATTATCAGAAAAAATGAAATGAATGAGCATGTAATTGCATCTTCAACATTATTAAAAAGTGAAAAAGATATTTTAGTAATAGCGGAGCAATATCCAGCTGTAATTTTAGAAGCTGCAAAAGAATTGGATCCATCTAAAATTGCAAATTTTGTTTTCAACTTAGCAAAATGTTTTAATTCATTTTTAGCAGAGCATTCAATAGCAAATGCAGAGAGTGAAGAAAAGAAAAAGTTACGTTTACAACTTGCAATGATGACAACTAATATTTTGAAAAATGGAATGCAGTTGTTGGGTGCTGGAGTGCCAGAGAGAATGTAGGGAGCAAGGGGCAGTTGGCAAAGGGCAGTTGGCAAATTGAGTAATTTGAATTAACAAAATCTAAAAATAAAACACCGTCTCCACTACGGTAAAAGTACCCCTTTGGGGGATTTAGGGGGCTAAATAAATGAATAAGAAAATTACAAAAATTGGAGTACTTACCAGTGGTGGAGATAGCCCAGGTATGAATGCAGCTATACGAGCAGTAGTACGAACTGGTATATACCATGGGCTAGAAGTATATGGTATTATGCGTGGCTATACAGGCATGGTAGAAAATGAAATAGTGAAATTAGAGAATAGAAGTGTAGCTAATATTATTCAACGAGGTGGTACAATGCTTAAAACCTCTCGTTGTTATGAATTTCTTACTCCTGAAGGAAGAAAAAGAGCTTATGATAATTTAAAAAAACACGGTATAGAAGGATTGGTAATAATTGGTGGAGATGGAAGTTTTAAAGGAGCACAAATTTTTAGCAACGAATATGATATCCCTTGTGTGGGCTTGCCAGGAACGATTGATAAAGATATTGCAGGTACAGATTTTACAATTGGTTTTGATACAGCTGTAAATACTGCTGTAGAAGCTATAGACAAAATAAGAGATACAGCAGATGCACATGATCGTTTATTTATTGTAGAGGTAATGGGCAGAGATGCTGGTTACATTGCATTACACAGTGGAATATCAACTGGTGCGGAACATATTTTAATACCAGAAAAGAAAACAAAAGTAGCAGACTTAATTGCATCTTTTCAAGAAAAAGAAAAAAGAAGAAAACTTGTAAATATAATTGTAATAGCAGAAGGAGATGACTTTGGTGGTGCTGATGAATTGGCTAAATTATTGAAGAAAGAAATTCCGAAATTAGATTTAAGGGTGTGTATTCTTGGACATATACAAAGAGGTGGTGCACCAAGCTGCTTTGATAGAGTAATAGCAAGTCGTATGGGTTACCATGCGGTAGAATGCCTACTAGAAAAGCGTTTTAATGTATTTGTAGGAATAGTAAATAATAAAGTGTGCTATACCCCTATAAACGAAGCTGTAAAGAAAAAGCAACGCATAAGTGATGAATGGATGAAGATTGTGAAGATATTGGCGACGTAAAGGTTGAAGGTTGAAAGTTCAAAGTTTGCAAAAATTGAAGCGGAGTGGTAGATTCAAGGTTATATTGCTTGAAACTTTTTAATCCATTTTACGAAACAAAAATAAGAACTGTGAAAATCTTGCTATCTTAATTTTGCGAAGCAAAATAAAAACTGTGAATATGTGGCTAATATATTTTTGTACAGCAAAAAACAAAACCATGTAACTGTTGCTAACAAAATTTTACCAAGCAAATAATTAATTTAAAAATTTTAAAATAAAATATGTCAAAAAATTTAGAAAAATACCTACACACAGGTATGGATAAAAAAGCAGGGTTTGCACACTCACAAAAGCGCACAAAAATTGTAGCAACTGTAGGACCAGCTTGCAATACCTACGATGGTTTATTAGCTTTGGTGAAAGCAGGTGTAAATGTATTTAGGTTAAATTTCTCTCATGGTAGCCATGAAGATAAATTGGAAGTAATACATAATATTAGAAGAATCATAAAAGAAGAACCCTACAACATCGCCATTCTAGGAGATTTACAAGGGCCGAAATTACGAGTAGGTGATTTAGAAAATGGAAAACTCACATTGAAAGAAGGTGAGGAATTTATTTTTACAACTGAAAAAATGGTTGGCACAAACGAAAAAATTTATGTATCGTACCCCAACCTTGCAACCGATGTAAAAGTAGGCGAACGCATATTTTTAGATGATGGTAAAATGGAATTATCTGTTGTAAAAGTATTGAATGCTACTGAGGTTTTAATGCGTGTTACACTTGGAGGAATACTAACCCCAAAGAAAGGTGTAAACTTGCCTGATAGTGCGCTCACTATGCCTTCGATGACCGAAAAAGATTTTGAAGATTTAGCTTTTATAATTGAGCATAAGCTTGACTGGGTGGCACTTTCGTTTGTAAGAAAAGTTGCAGATGTGAGAATGTTGAAAGAAAAATTAAAAGAAAAAGAAAGTAAAATAAAAGTAATTTCTAAAATAGAAATGCCAGAAGCATTAACTAACCTTAGAGATATTATTGTAGAAAGTGATGGTATAATGGTAGCCCGTGGTGATCTTGGTGTAGAAATTCCAATTGAGCAGGTACCTATTGTGCAAAAAGACATTATAAAAAAATGTATGCACAGAGCAAAGCCCGTAATTGTAGCAACACAAATGATGGAGAGCATGCTAGATCGTACCAAACCAAATAGAAGTGAAGTAAGTGATGTAGCCAATGCTGTACTAGAAGGTGCAGATGCTGTAATGCTTAGTGGAGAAACCGCTACAGGCCTATACCCTACTTTAGTGGTAGAAACAATGAGCAAAATTATAATGGAAGCTGAAAAAACCATCTATGATTACGACAGAGATGATATACTTACACCTCAGCCACACTCACCCTCTTTTGTAAGTGATGCTATTTGCTACAGTGCTTGTAACTTATCTAAAGACAGTAATGCAACCGCATTGATAGGTATGACACAAAGCGGTTATACAGCATTTATGCTAAGCAGCTATCGACCAAAAACACCCTTGTACATCTTTAGCAAAGAAAGAAGTTTAATAAATCAATTAAGTTTAAGCTGGGGTGTGCGTGCATTTTATTATGGTGAAGAAGAAAGTTTAGATGATATTATTTATGACCAAATTGGCATATTAAAAGAAAGAGGATTTATACAAAAAGATGATATTGTTGTGAATACTGGTAGTACTCCTGTAGCTTTACACCTACCAACAAATATTATTAAAATTACAAAAGTGGATTAAAGTTGATGTTAGATTTTTAGACATAAGATATTAAACTAAATGCAGTAGAATTAATTTTACTGCATTTTTTTGTATATTTATATCAACTCAAAAAAATTGCCTTGCAACTAACAGCAGAACAAGAAATAATAATTAATACTACGGGTAATATTAAAATAAATGCAGTAGCAGGTTCTGGCAAAACAACTACAGTAATTGCTTATGCACAAAGCAGGCCTACTACCAGTAAAATTCTTTACTTAGCTTTTAATAAATCTGTAAAGCTAGAGGCAATAAACAAGTTTTTAGAAAAGGGAATAAAAAATGTAAAAGTAGAGACAGCACATTCACTAGCTTACAAACATATAGTACCAAGCAATGGATATAGAATAAGAGCTCAAGGCTACAAAACCAATGAAATAGCAGATACACTTGGCTTGCAAGGCAACGGAGAAAAACATTACGAATTTGTAGTGGCCAACCACATTAATAAATTTGTAGCCTATTTTTGTAATAGCGATAAACAAAAAATACAAGACTTAAATTATTTAGATACGATAAGTGATGCTAAAGCTAGGGTATTTATAAAAAATTGTTACCCATTTTTAGAAATGCAAACTAGGCTATTTTTAGCCAAAATGAATACTGGCGAAATTGAAATTACGCATGATTTTTATTTAAAAAAATTTCAATTATCCAATCCAATTTTGCACTACGATTATATTTTGTTTGATGAAGCACAAGATGCATCTGCAGCTATGTTAGATGTGTTTTTAAAACAAACTGCTACAAAAGTTATTGTAGGTGATACGCACCAACAAATTTATGGCTGGCGGCATGCCATCAACTCATTGGAAAAAGCAAATTTTGAAACCTATCATTTATCTACCAGTTTTAGATTTGGACAAGATATAGCCAACCTAGCCATGGCAATCTTGCAATGGAAAGATTATATAGAAGATTACAACCCGTTAAAAATAACGGGCAGTGGAACTTGTAAAAATAAAACCACCAAAGCAGTAATAGCTAGAACCAACTTAGGTTTGCTACTAAAAGCTATCGAATTAGTTACAGAAAAAAATAATTTGAAAACCTTATATTTTGAAGGAAATATAAACTCTTATACTTATGCAGATGATGGTGCTTCTTTATACGATGTTCTTAATTTATACAATGGAAAACGCCATCTTATAAGAGATAAACTTATAGCTTCTATGAAAAATATAGATGAGCTGGAAGAGTATATAGAAAAAGCAGAAGATGTACAACTGGCCATGATGGTAGAAATTGTAAACGAATATGGCAATGAAATACCAGATATTATAAAAAGCATAAAAGACAAGCATGTGCCCAATGATGAAAAAGAAAAAGCCGATATCGTTTTTTCTACCGTGCACCGTTGTAAAGGGATGGAGTATGATGAAGTAGAATTGGTAAATGATTTTACAAATGAAAATAAAATAGAAAAAGCAGCTGATGAAAATAAAAAAGAGCCGCTAAAAAACGCTAAAACAATTGAAGAAATAAACTTGTTGTATGTTGCTATTACAAGAGCAAAAAATATATTGTGCATTCCTGAAAGTATGGTAAGCATAGACTTGGTAGCAACTCCACATATAAAAGTTTTAAAAATAGATAAAGAAGAGCAACAAAAAAAGGAAAAAAAGGATGATAAAAAAATTGCACTAGAAAATTTACAAAAAATAAAGCAAAAGAAATATCATGTAGATGGTATACGAGAAAATCATAAAGATGCCTACAGGCCATGGACTGATGCAGATGATGCCTTGCTTAAGAAATTATTTGGAAGCAGCGATACAATTGGAGAAATAGCCAAGCAATTTGGAAGAACAAAGGGTGCCATTTTTGCAAGAGTAAAAAAACTAGGACTTTCTAGTTGATTTTATAAAAAAAAGCATACTTTTCCATTGCTCAATCTTTAAAATTTTTATCAAAAAATATTTTAATGAATCAACGTTTTTACTCCTTAGATGTATTTAGAGGTGCTACGGTAGCACTTATGATATTGGTAAATAACCCTGGCTCATGGTCTCATATTTATGGTCCACTGGACCATGCAGAATGGCATGGCTGTACTCCTACTGATTTGGTTTTTCCTTTCTTTTTATTTGCAGTAGGCAATGCTATGGCATTTGTAATGCCTAAATTGGAAGCCGCAGGAGAAGAATTTTTTTGGAAAAAAGTTTTAAAAAGAACTTTTCTAATTTTTATAATAGGGCTTGCATTAAATTGGTTTCCATTTTGTTTTTACGAAAATGACCAATTGGTTTTAAAAACATGGAACCATGCAAAACCAAATGGTGATGGTATTAGAATTTTAGGTGTTTTACAAAGAATTGCACTTTGTTATTTCTTTGCTTCTATATTGGTACATTATTTAAAAGTAAAAGGGGCATTTATTGCAAGTGCAGTAATTTTATTTAGCTATTGGTTTTTATGTTTGTCTGGTAATATTAGTGATCCCTTTAGCTTAACAGGTTGGTTTGGTACAAATATAGATGTAGCCTTATTAGGAGATAAACATGTATACCATGGAGAAGGTGTAGCTTTTGACCCAGAAGGATTGATGAGCACTTTTGCCGCAATTGTACAAGTTATTTTTGGTTATCTTATTGGCAATTATATTTTACAAAAAGGCAAAACACTTGAAATGCTTACAGCACTTTTTGTTTCAGGTTGTGTTTTGGTAATTACTGGGTTGGCTTGGGATATGGTTTTTCCTCTTAATAAAAAAATTTGGAGTAGCAGTTATACCATTTATACCACAGGCCTAGCTACACTTACTTTGTGTGTAATGATGTATTTAATAGAATTTAAAAATGTAAAAGGAATCTGGGCAAAATTCTTTGATGTATTTGGAAAAAATGCATTGTTTATTTTTGTTTTAAGCGGTGCTTTACCTAGGCTTATTGGTTTGATTAGGATCAATCATTATACAATAAATAAAGAAGGGGATGAAGTACTAAGTTATTTAAACCCTTTTAGTTGGATAAATTTTCAAATGGGTAAATTTATTCTGCCTTCCGAACCAAGGTTTGCATCTTTACTAGGTGCCTTATGGTTTATAGGAATGATGTGGTTTTTTGCTTGGATACTCGATAAGAAAAAGATTTATATTAAAGTATAAGTTTAATGTAAATCAAAAAATAAATTAGTCTTTTTTATATTTATTATGAATATTCCTTCTTTAAAAATAGAGCAGCTTAATACAGAGCGGCTCATACTTATTCCTTACACTAATGAGATTTGCAAAAATCTTATTGCAAATGATTTTAGTGATTTAGAGAGGTTAGGTTTAACAAAAGGCAATGGCTGGCCAGATGATGATGTAATAGAAACGCTCCCAAAAATTTTGAATAATTTATCAAAAGTAGAAAGCCCTACAGGATTTGAATCATGGATGATAATTAAAAAACAAGGTTTGGAAATAATTGGAGATGCTGGCTTTAAAGGGTTTAATATAGAAAACGAAAATATTGATATAGGTTATGGTATCATAGCATATGAAAGAAGAAAAGGTTATGCAAGTGAAGCTGTAAAAATGCTTATATTTTGGGCTTTTTCAAACTTAATTGTAAAAGAAATAACTGCTAGTTGCGTTGTAGATAACATAAGTTCTATAAATATTCTTAAAAAATTAAATTTTATAGAAATTAAAACAGAAGATAATATGCTGAATTGGGTATTAAAACGGAGTATGTTTTAAATGGGATTTAATATTGGAAAAAGTATCTAATCTATTTATAGTGAGTATAATTTTGTAACTTCAATTTTTTCAGCATTACTTCATTATTATAATGTGAATAGAATTGTAAAATATTGCTTAATCTTATTTTTTTTAGTTTTAAGCATCAATACCCATGCTCAATTGTGCAGTGGAAGTTTAGGAGATCCTATTGTAAACATAACTTTTGGTGCAGGCAATAATCCTGGGGCACCGCTTTCTGCAGCTACTACAGCCTATCAATATGTAGCAAACGATTGTCCTACAGATGGTAATTACACTGTTAGAGGGAATACCACAAATTGTTTTGGTAATACATGGCATTCACTTACTGCAGACCATACTAATGATGGTAGTGGTTATTTTATGTTGGTTAATGCTTCAATACAACCAAGTGCATTTTATATTGATACAGTAAGAGGGCTTTGTGGAAATTCAACTTACGAATTTGCTGCTTGGATAACGAATGTATTAAAAAATACATCATGTGGCGTGAATGCAATTCAACCAAACATTAGTTTTTTTATTGAGAAAACGGACGGCACTATTATTCAATCTTTCAATACAGGTATTATACCTTCTACACCTAGTCCTATTTGGAAACAGTATGGTAGTTTTTTTACAACACCTGTTGCTGTAACAGATGTTGTGTTAAGAATGATAAATACTGCAGCAGGTGGTTGTGGAAATGATTTGGCATTAGATGATATTACTTTTAGGCCTTGTGGGCCAAAGATTACACCTGCTATTAATGGATTAAGCACAACAACTACTTCAATATGCGAAGGAGTAGCAAAAACGATTATTGCAAACTGTACCGTATCTCCAGGCTTTAATAATCCACAATACCAATGGCAACGAAGTATTGATGGTAGTATATTTGTTGATCTTTTGGGTGAAACATCTACTTCTTTATCTATTAATTTTTCTAGTTCTGCAAATACTGGTATTTATAAGTATCGATTAAACGTATCTGAAAATGGCAATATGGGTATTTCTCAATGCAGAATATCTTCGCCTGATGTAATCGTAACAGTGTTACCTAAGCCAATTTCATTAAATACATGGACATCCAGATTTTGTGAAGGATCTACCATTACTATGTTTGCAGATGGTCCTTTTACATACAAATGGACTGGCCCTAATAACTTTTTGTCTCAACTAGATACAATAAGAATCTCAAATGCACAATTAATAAATGAAGGTGACTATTTTCTTACTATAAAAGATATAAATGGCTGTGAAAATAATTACACAATGAATACTGAATTTAGAGCAAAATCAACTATTAGTACTGCCTTTTTAGATTCATTTATTTGCAACGGAAACACTGTAAAACTAATAGCAAATACAAATGAAAATGTAGAGTGGTTTCCTGCTTCTTCGTTAGACAATGCAAATAATTTAACTCCCATTGCCAATCCTAATACAAACACAAACTATAAAGTTATTGCAACTAATTTAGATGGTTGTAAAGACTCTGCATTTACAAGAATAAAAATTGTAAGTATACCCATTGTAAATGCAGGTGAAGATAAGTTTGTAGTTGCAACAAGGCCTACCCTATTAAATGGAAATATTATTGGAGATTATGAAAATTTTATTTGGTCACCTCCAGATTATTTGAATAGTACAAATTTACTTTCTCCTACTTCTGCACCACCTTTTGAGATTGAATATACACTTACGGCAAAGTCAAAAAGTAGTTGTTACACTGTTATCGACAAGGTTTTTGTTAAAATATTAAAAGGGATATACATACCGAATGCATTTACACCCAATGCTGATTTTAAAAATGATGTATGGAATATACCGGGACTGGAAGCATACCCATTGCATAAATTGACTATATTTAATAGGTATGGACAAAAAGTCTTTGAAAGAACCAAAAGTTTTATTGGATGGGATGGAAAATTTCTTGGTATAACACAATCAACTGGTTCTTATACATACATTATAGATTTAAAGAATGGTGAACCATTAATTGAAGGGACATTTTTGCTATTAAAGTAATAATTTTTTACATATCTGTATTTAATTAATACAATATTTTTTAAAAAAGGACGTTTAAGTATTCAGAGAAACACAAGACATATAACTGAAACTTATTTTGTAACAAAAAGTTGGCATTCTTGCCCAAACTTACCTCTGAAACTTACACAATTTATTTCGTTGATATGTTTTGTGCTAATCTCTGTTTCATGGTCAAAACTACAATTTCTTTCATTCCTCATTTTCTTTATAAAATTTTCTTTTTCGATTTTTATTTAAAATAATAATTGAAGCAAATTGATATTTTATAATTTGAAATCTATCTTCTATTATATCTTTACAAAAAGTTTTAAGCATCAATTGTTTTAAAATAAAAATGAAAAAATTAATAGAAAAAACAATTGGATTATATTTTAATTGCCTAGCTTATGTTAGTCCTCGGCTTTTATCAAAGCAAGGATTCAATTTGTTTTGCAACCCCATGTCTCAGGCATTGAAACCTTACCAAAGTACATTTTTAAAAACAGGACTAGATGAAGTTTTGAATTATGAAAATATAAAAATACAAACATACAAATGGGGAAATGGTAGAAAAAAAGTTTTACTTATTCATGGCTGGGCAAGCCACAGCTTCCGTTGGAAAGCTACTATTGAGCACCTGATTGAAAATGATTTTACTGTGTATGCTTTTGATGCACCTGCACATGGATTATCGACTGGCAAAATGCTGAACCTAGTTTTGTATAGCAAAATAATAGACCTATTCATTCAAAAGAATACAGAAATTGATAATGTTATAAGCCATTCAATTGGTGGCTTTGCACTAGTTTATTACATGTATCAGCAAAAAGAAAATAAAATAAGAAAAATTGTAATAATGGGTGCTCCTGGAGAAGCAGAAGATTTTTTTATTTTCTATAAAAAATCGTTGGGTTTAAATAATAATACATTAAAATTAATAAAGAATGAATTTATTAGAATAATAGGAAAAGAAATTAGCTATTTCTCAGCACCACAATTTGCAAAATCAATACAAACACAGGGTTTAATTATACACGATAAAGAAGATAAAGATACAAGCTACGAAAATGCGATAAAACTTAACAAAAGTTGGGAAAATAGTCAATTGCATATTACAAACGGGCTAGGCCATTCTTTAAAAAGTAAAATACTTTTAGGAGATATTGTAAAATTTATAGAAGCTTAGAACTACATTATTATTTCTTTGATGCATTTAAATTGTTACTTACTTTTATAAGCAATAAAAATTAAATAAATCTATCATGAATCTATCTCTACAAATAGCAAAACATTTTAGACAAATACATTTTGGTGGAAATTGGACATCGGTAAACCTTAAAGACACACTTACTGGATTAAGCTGGCAACAAGCAATCAAAAAAATAGATAAATTAAATACAATTGCAGATCTTGTTTATCATACAAACTATTTTGTTAGTGAAGTATTGAAAGTATTAAAAGGTGGGCCCCTTAATGCACTTGATAAATTTAGTTTCGCACTTGAGCCAATAAAATCTGAAGAAGAATGGAATAAATTATTAACCAAAACTTGGGCAAATGCAGAAGAATTTGCTAACCTGATTAAAACTTTGCCAGAATCAAAATTTGAAGAAGATTTTACAGATAAAAAATATGGAAGCTATTACAGCAATTTACATGGCATTATAGAACATACACATTATCACCTTGGGCAAATTGTAATAATAAAAAAACTGATTACCATAATTAAATAGCTTCAAAAGTTTTAAGAAGTTTTTACAAATAGTAAATAACAAATGACAAGTAAAAGAGATATTGAAACCCGTGCAGATATTGAAACATTTATACAATCATTTTACAAAAAAGTAATTGTAGATGAAACTGTAGGAATTATTTTCACAAAAATATTTCCCATAGATTGGGAGCATCACATTCCACTAATAGTTGATTTTTGGGAAACAATTTTATTAGATAATCCTGTGTATAAAAAAAATGCCATGGCTGTACATTTTGATATCAACAAAATATTTCCATTACAAAAAAAACATTTTGATGCTTGGTTATTTTTATTCAATACTACATTGGATGAAATGTTTGAAGGCACCAAAACTACTCTAGCAAAAAAGCGTGCAGAAGGGATTGCACAAGTAATGTTATTGAAAATGGATGGAGAAAATGTTTAGTCGGTTTACAAACACTTTTATTGTATAACAACATTTTTTTCGATAAATGTATTATCACCTTTACTAAATTTAAGCTTAAAATTTCCTGCAACAGCCGATTTAAAAATGTACGTTTTCTTTCCTTCAGAATATATTTGCGTACAAACACAGCCTTCAAATTTCGTTAGCATATTTACTGTTACAGTATTTGCATCTTTTATAATTTCCATATTTGATGAAATAGCACAACCATTAGCAATACTATACGAAACTTCAAAATTTATGTCTTGATTAACAGCAGCCGTAAGCGAAGATGAGGTTACAGCCAAAATACCCGAGTTAATAATACTTGAGCAAGTATCATTATTATTTGGATCAGCTTTTTTGCAAGAAAAAAGGAATACACAGGAAGCAATTAAAATATATTTCATGATATTTATTTTTAGTAAGATACTTCTTTTAAAAAAAATGTTGCCTACTACAATAATTTTTTTACACCTTCCCCGCTACCCTAAACTCCTCTTTTAAATATTTAGCCGTAAAACTTTCCTGTACATCAAGCATACCCATTGGCTCGCCAGCATACAACACTTCACCACCCGCATGTCCACCCTCGGGACCAATATCAATTATATGGTCAGCAATTTTTATCATGTCCAAATTATGTTCTATCACCATTACGGTGTTGCCTCTATCAACCAATTTATTTAACACATCAAGCAAGTGTTGTATATCTTCAAAATGCAAACCCGTAGTAGGTTCATCTAAAATATAAAATGTTTTTCCGGTATCTCTTTTGCCGAGTTCAGTAGCAAGTTTTACACGCTGTGCCTCACCACCACTAAGCGTTACAGAACTTTGTCCTAAAGTAATGTAACCAAGCCCTACTTTTTGCAATACTTTTATTTTTCTATAAATCCATGGCACGGCATTAAAAAATTCTACTGCTTCTTCCACCGTCATATCCAGCACATCGCTTATCGATTTTCCCTTGTATCTTATTTCTAAAGTTTCTCTGTTGTATCTTTTGCCATTACACTTTTCGCAATGCACATATACATCAGGCAAAAAATTCATTTCTATCGTACGCATACCTCCTCCTTCGCACACTTCGCATCTACCACTCTTTACATTAAACGAAAAACGACCTGCTGTATAGCCTCTTATTTTTGCTTCGGGTATGGCAGCAAACAATGTACGTATATCTGTAAAAAAACCACAGTAAGTGCTAGGGTTGCTCCGAGGTGTACGCCCAATGGGGCTTTGGTCTATCTCTATTACTTTGTCTATTTCTTCTAATCCCTTTATGCTTTTGTGTGGCATGGCATCGCCTTTGCTATTGTAACAATATTTTGCCAGCAATGGATACAGCGTTTCATTTACCAATGTAGATTTTCCACTACCGCTCACACCCGTTACCAATATCATTTTTCCCAATGGTAATTTTACAGAAACATTTTTTAAATTATTTCCTGTAGCCCCTTTTAGTTCTATAAATTTTCCATTACCTTTTCTTGTTTCCGCTGGTATGGCTATTGTTTTTTCGCCCTTTAAATATTTTGCCGTTTCAGAGTTTGATGCCAATACCTCTTGTGGTGTACCTGCAGCAACAATACGCCCACCGTGTGTTCCAGCCTTTGGGCCAATATCTATCAAATGATCCGCAGCCATCATAATATCTTTATCATGTTCTACTACTAGTACGCTGTTTCCAATATCCCTTAGGTTTTGCAATGCTAATATCAATCGCATATTATCTCGTTGGTGCAAGCCAATACTCGGCTCATCTAGCACATAAGTTATACCCTGCAACTGCGAGCCTATCTGTGTAGCAAGTCTTATGCGTTGGTACTCGCCACCACTAAGGCTTTTCGATGGGCGGTATAATGTTAAATATGTCAAGCCAACATTTAGCAAAAATTCTAGCCGCTCTCTTATCTCTTTCAATAAATCTTTGGCAATCGTATTTTGTTTGGCAGTCAATCTTTTTTCTACACCTTCAAACCATTTGTGCAATACATCTAAATCCATTGCGCTTAGCTCTGCAATATTTTTTTCATCAAATTTAAACCACAAGCTTTCTTTGCGAAGCCTAGTACCCTCGCAGGTTGTACAAGGTGCAAGCTGCATAAATTTTTCTACCCAAGTACGCAATGCTTCATTGCTATTGGGAGATGCAAACCATCTTTTAAGCATTGGTATTATTCCTTCATAACTTCCAGTGTAGGTCATTGGCAAAGTTTCATCGCTCATATCCAAACTCAAATCAGGGCTAATATTCTGGTCGCCATACAACAATAAATCCAATTGTGCCGCAGGCAAATCTTGCAATGCTTTGCCCAAATTTATTTTATATTTTTTTGAAAACTCCAGCACTTGTCTGTACACACTTGCCTCACGCTCTTCGCCCAAAGGCACGATACCACCCTCTTTCACCGTTTTAGTTTTATCGGGCACTACTTCATCTATGTTTATGGTATATACATTTCCCAAGCCTTTGCAATGCGAGCATGCACCATACGGAGAGTTAAAAGAAAATGCATTGGGTGAGGGTTCTTCGTAGCTAATACCAGTGTCTATACACATGAGTTGCTTGCTATACATAGCCCCTCTGCCCCCCTCAAGGGGGTTCTCGGAGACCTCGTATTTTTTAGAGTTAGCTTTTTTAGCCGAGGGCTCTAAAGCCCCTCCTGTGGAGGGGTTTGGGGAGGCCGCCACAAACATCAAATCTTTCCCCATTTGTAAACATTTTTGCACACTTTGGCTCACCCTAAATTTCATATCATCTGTCACCTCCAACCTATCTACCACC
>JAYVID010000079.1:0-8386 GCA_043770525.1 Ferruginibacter sp. | reverse complement strand
TTTAAATCATAACCTTTATTTATAACAGAAACAGCCAAAGCACCACTCATACTTCCACATGCGCCAAATATGTCTGCATGTCTAAATGCAATGAACATGGCACCATGCCCGCCCATGCTCAAGCCTGTAATGGCTCTGTACTTTCTATCTTTTTTTGTTTTGTAATGCTCATCCATATACTTTGGTACTTCAATGGCAACATGTGTTTCAAACTTGTAGGTGCTATCTATCGGACTATCAAAATACCAACTGTTTACTGCTCCATCTGGGCAAACAATGAGTAATTGATTTTTATCCGCTTCGGCTTGCAATGCAGGTACTTTTTTAATCCAATTAGCATAGTTACCAAATGCTCCATGTAATAAATAAACGGTTGCAAAATCTTTTTGCTTTGAATAATTGCTGGGTTTTATTACAATTGCTTTTATGTTTTTATACATGGCATTGCTGTAAATAGATATGGTGTCTATTGATGCAAAAGATAGAGTGATAAAAAGAAATATGGAGAATAGTAAAAGGAGTGTTTTTTTCATTTTTAGCGATTTATGATTACTTTGGTTAAAATTATTTATGAAAATAATCTTATTATTAAGAAAATCGTAACTTTAATAAAAATAAAATTATGGGTATTGACACACTTCGTACTAAAATTAAAGAAATGGTAAATGAGATTGAAGATGAAGCTGCATTAAATATTTTAATGGAAGATGCCGCTGTGTATATCACTACAAAAAATACATCCGCTAGCGATGAGTTAAATGCAGACCAGTGGGCAACTATTGAGAAAGCCCAAACTCAAATAAAGAATTGCCTATACAAAACTTATGACGAAGAAAAGCAACATTTTCCCAAGAATTTATACTCCATTTGATCGCTTTTAAGTTAAAAATTATTACTTTGCACCAAAAATAAAAAAAATGCCTAGAAATTCATATCACGTATCAGCAGCTCCAAATGGAGAATGGAGTGTAAGAAGAGGAGGAGCACAAAGAGCTAGTAGAAATTTTGAAGAAAAATCAGCTGCAATAGATTATGGAAAGACGTTATCAATTAATAGCAAAAGTGAATTAGTTATACATAGAAAAGATGGTACAATTATAAATGCCCACAGATACGGAAAAGACCCTATACCACCAAGAGATAAAAAATAAATGCATACTTCATTTGAAAGAAATATTTTTATTAATTGCCCTTTTGATAGTGATTATATTGAATTATTAAGGCCAATGCTATTCACAATTGTCTATCTTAAGTTTAATCCTAGAATAGCACTTGAGAATACAGATGTATCAACTCCGAGGCTTGATAAAATTTTAACTTTAATTAGGGATTCAAAATATAGCATACATGATTTATCTAGAATAAAATCATCAAAGAAAAATGAATTCGCAAGATTAAATATGCCTTTCGAATTAGGCATAGATTTTGGATCGAAAGAGTTTTCAAAAAAACATTATGAAAAAAAATTCTTAGTTCTTTCAGATGAAGATCACGGATACAAAAAAGCACTTTCTGATTTTTCAGGTTTTGATGCACAAAACCATAAAAATGATCCTATTGAAGTTGTCAGAATATTGAGAGATTGGATTTATGAAATAGCCAATTCCCCCAAATTAATTCAAGCCTTAGCACTTTGGTATAAATTTCAAAATGATTTTTTACCCTTTTTAATTGCTAAGAAGATGGATGCTGGATACACTAAAGATATCGATTTGCAAACCATTTTCCCTATTAAAGAATTTATTCAAACTATAAATGAATGGAAAATTATTAACTCCTAATAAACCAACTGCACCTTATCCTTTATAACACCCATTACAAATACACTTTGTACGTTTCCTATTTTTCCCATTTGGCTTAGCTTGTTTACTAAAAGCTCTAAAAGTTGTTTCCAAAAAAGTTTATTAAAACACTATAGGCAAATAAATCTACTACTAAAACTTTCATCCGGCATAGCTATTTGTAAAGTATATATTCCTTTAGATAAAGTAGCTGGTCTAGTTAAAATAATTTCATTTTGCCCCTTTATAATCTTAGTATTTTGTAGATGTACTACTTGCCCAAATTCATTTATTATTTTTAAAAAACTAATTGAATTTGTTTTAGATACTAACTTAATGTTTATTTTATCGAGAACAGGATTTGGAAAAATAGTAATACCCAAGTTATTAAATGTACCTTTTTTAAAATTTACTATTTCACTATAAGTAAATTTTCCATCTATATCTACTTGCTTTAGTCTATAAAAAACAGTAGCGCTACTTGTACCAGCATCTAAAAAACTATAATCTTTTTTGGGTGCGGAGGTACTTAAACTTTTTACCGTTGCTATTTTATAAAAGGTATTTCCATTTTCGCTTTTTTCTATATCAAAATAATCGTTTCCAATATCCGAAATAGTACTCCAGTGTAGCAATGCCTTATCGTCTTTTTCAAAAACAGAAAAATTATTTAAAACTATTGGCACAACTGCACTACCTAAATTTGCTGTACCACAAAATGTATATTGCCCTGTTCTTACACCCGCATTATTTCCAATACCAAAAATTCTAAAATAGTATACCTGGTTGATTACAAGACCCGTTAGATTTAAAGTTTCCGCTCCGTTATTACCCAAAAGATTTGCACAACCAATATCAGTTAGCCCTGGGCAAGCTGAGCCAGAAAATGCTTGTAACACAATATTAAAAGCCGATGTAGGGGCTACAACAATAGTTGCAGTAGAATTTATAGCATAAAAACGAAACCATACATCTGAGGCCATTGTAGAACCAGCAGCAACGCATGCAACAGAAGGCACTGGGGCGCAAGCATCTATGGGTATTGTGGGCTCTAATGCAGCAACATTAGAAAGTGTTTGTGCTCCACTAGGGCAGCTCGTTAGCCATGCATTATTAAAAACAACTGCATTAGAAAAATTTGTGCCGCCTCCTAAAATTTGTGCTTCGCCTTTAAAAGCAATAACCATAAGGCAGCAGTATATGTAAATTAACTTTTTCATTTTTATTATTTATACCATATAGACGAATAATAAAAAAAGAAATTGCACCTTAAAAAAAGGGCGTTATTTTTAATTATTCACACATTTTGTTAACTCATTATTAATAAATACTTTAAAATTAAAAACTGTATCTAAAAAGACAACAGGAGCTATTTTATAGAAAAAATACTACACTAAAATTAAAAATTTTCAATACACCAACTGCACCGTATCCTTTATAACCCCCATTACGAATACACTTTGTACATTACCTATATTTTCTATTTGGCTTAGTTTGTTTACATGAAAATTGTAGTACGTATCCATATTTTCTTCTACTACTTTTAGCATAAAATCAAATTCACCGCTTATACTATAGCATTCTATTATTTCGTTCATTTCGTTTATGGCATTTATAAATTTTATGCCTGCATTTTTGCTATGTGCTTTTAAGGATACATAACATATTACCATTAAGCTTTTTTTTACCTTGCTATGATTCACCAATGCAGCGTATTGTTTTATGACGCCTTCTGCTTCTAATCTTTTTATACGCTCATGCACTGGCGTTGTACTCAGGTGTATTTTTTCGGAAATTTCTTTTACCGTTATTCTTGCATTTTGTTGTAGCAAGGCAAGTATAGCTTTATCTTTTTTATCAAGTGAAAAATCAATGGTAGCCGTTTCTTCTTTTAGAAGTTGTTTTGCCATAGTAAAAAGTAGTTTTATGCTGCTAAATTAGTAAATTATTATATTTTATCCTAAATATTAAGTTTAACATAGAATATTTTTCTGTGGAGTGTACATTTGCAAAGATTTCACGCAAAGCATAAAAGATTGCAAAGAAAGAAATAAGGCTAGAGTAAAATGCGTTTGCATAATAAAAGATTTCACGCAAAGCATTAAAGATTGCAAAGAAAGAAATAAGGCTTGAGTAAAATGCGTTTGCATAATAAAAGATTTCACGCAAAGCACAAAAGATTGCAAAGAAAGAAATAAGGCTTGAGTAAAATGCGATTGCATAATCTATTGCTTAATCTATTGCATAATAAAAGATGAACAAAGAGATACTATCGAATGGAGCGTCGCCACAAATGTTCAATCACGGATATTAGCTCATAAAAAAAATAAAAAGCTTTGAATAATAAATAATCTCTAAACAATCACAGGCTTCCAAGTCCCCCTGTGGGGGATTTAGGGGGCTAATTAAAAAACAAACAATGAGCACAACAATTACAGGCATCGATTTTAGCCTAAAAAACAAAGTTGCAGATATGAGTCTTGCAGCATGGGGACGCAAAGAAATTATGCTTGCCGAAGCAGAAATGCCAGGTCTTATGAGCGTAAGAGAAGAGTATGGTAATAGCAAACCACTTGCAGGTGCACGTATTGCAGGTTGCTTACACATGACTATTCAAACTGCGGTTTTGATTGAAACTTTAACGCACCTTGGTGCAGAAGTAAAATGGAGTAGCTGTAATATTTTTTCTACGCAAGACCAAGCTGCTGCTGCAATAGCGGAGACTGGCCTAGGCGTATTTGCATGGAAAGGACAAACAAACGAAGAGAGTGACTGGTGTATAGAGCAAACATTATTTTTTGGAAGTGCTGACAAGCCTTTAAATATGATTTTGGATGATGGTGGTGATTTAACCAACATGGTTTTTGATAAATATCCTGAATTAATTTCTGGTATTAAAGGATTGAGTGAAGAAACAACAACAGGTGTACATCGTTTATACGAGCGTATGGCTGCGGGTACTTTGCCTATTCCGGCTATCAACATTAACGACTCTGTTACAAAATCTAAATTTGATAATAAGTACGGTTGTCAAGAATCATTGGTGGATTCTATTCGTAGAGCTACAGATGTAATGATGGCAGGAAAAGTAGCAGTAGTGGGCGGTTACGGAGATGTGGGTAAAGGAAGTGCATTGAGTTTACGTGGTGCTGGTGCAAGAGTTATTGTAACTGAAATTGATCCAATTTGTGCATTACAAGCTGCAATGGATGGTTTTGAAGTAAAGAAAATGATTGATGCAGTAAAAGAAGCAGACATTATTGTTACTGCATCTGGCTGTAGAGATTTGATTACGGAGAATCATTTTAGAGCAATGAAAGACAAAGCAATTGTTTGTAATATTGGTCACTTTGATATTGAAATAGACATGGCTTGGTTAAATGCAAACTATGGTGCTAGCAAAAATACCATCAAACCACAGGTAGATTTATATACTATCGAAGGTAAAGATATCATCGTATTAGCAGAAGGTAGATTGGTAAACTTAGGTTGTGCAACTGGCCACCCAAGTTTTGTAATGAGTAACTCATTTACCAACCAAACCCTTGCTCAGCTTGAGCTATGGCAGAACAGTGCTAACTACGAAAATAAAGTGTATGTATTACCAAAGCATTTAGATGAGAAAGTTGCACGCCTTCACCTTGCAAAAATAAATGTAGTGTTAGATGAATTAACTACTGCACAATCTGAATACTTAGGCATACCAAAAGTTGGTCCGTTTAAGAGTGATATGTATAGGTACTAGGACAGCCTCCCTAAATCCCTCCACAGGAGGGACTTTAGACTCGGATGCTTTATAGTTAATTATTTAATTAGAGCCATCAATCTTTTTTTTCAAAAAAGTTTGATGGCTTTTTTAAGCCCCCTAAATCCCCCGAAGGGGGACTTTAGTCTCTGATTCTTTAAAGTTTATTTAAAGAATTGAGGTGTGGCTCCTCTCCTGTGGAGAGGCGGGGGTGAGGTTTTTTTCGGATAAAAAAAGCTTTGCTTTTTTTATCCAAGCTAAAACAAAGCTATGGTCAACATCGTTGTGTCACTCACTTGTACGGCATACATTTATTCATCTTTTATTATGCAATAGATTATGTAGTAGATTGAAAAATATTTTTTAAATAACATAATCTATTGCATAATCTTCTATGTTTCTTCCCCCTTCGGGGGAGATAGAGGGGGCTGGATTTTTTTTTCGTTATCTTGCAGCCCAATAAAACATTATGATAGAAAACGAAATAATAGAAGACAATAACGAATCGGAAGAACTGTTTGAAAAACATTCTATCACAATAGATAAAGGGCAAGAGCCTCTGCGAATAGACAAGTTTTTGATGCAGCGCATAGAAGGCGCTACCCGCAGCAAAATACAACAAGCCATAGAAAATGAAATGGTTTTGGTAAACGATAAACCAATCAAAAAAAATTACAATACACGAGCTGGAGATGTTATAACAGTTTTTGATAATCGCTCGCCGGAAAGTTCAGAAATTATTCCACAAAATATTCCTTTAAATATTGTGTATGAAGATGATGATTTGATGGTAGTAAATAAACCTGTAGGTATGGTTGTACATCCTGGTAGTGGCAATCCGGATAATACTTTAATAAACGCAGTTGCTTGGCACTTACAAGAATACTGCCCCGATATAGATGAAAAAGAACTCACTCGTTTTGGCTTGGTGCATCGCATAGATAAAAATACAAGCGGACTTATTGTATTGGCAAAAAAACAAAAAGTAATGAGTGAGTTAGCCAAGCAATTTTTTAACCATACGGTTCATCGCCGCTACAATGCTGTAGTGTGGGGCAATTTTGACGAGCCAGAAGGCACCATTACTGGCAATGTAGGTCGTAGTCAAACACAACGAAAATTATTTACCGTTTATCCCGAAGGTGATTTTGGCAAAGAAGCCATAACACATTACAAAGTATTGGAAAATTTTAATTATGTATCGGTAGTGGAATGCAGATTAGAAACTGGTCGCACCCACCAGATACGTGTACACATGAAGTACAAAGGCCATCCATTGTTTAACGATGATTTTTATGGCGGTGAAAGAATAGTGAAGGGTACTATTTATACAAAGTACAAACAATTTGTAGATAATTGTTTTGCGCTTTGCCCACGCCAAGCTTTACACGCAAAGGAGTTAGGTTTTGTGCATCCAACAACTGGTGAGCAAATGATGTTTACAAGTGAGCTGCCAGAGGACATGACTTTGCTAATTGAAAAATGGAGAAAATATAGTACGTTTAAAAATGAGGTGGAGTAAATTGTATTATTGTTAAATTGTTTTATTGTTAAATTGTTTTTTGATTTTTATAATTTGAATTACTTAATAAATTTCGAACTTAAAAAATTAGCACATTAGCATAACTTGTCCCGTTTTTTCGGGATTGGCTAATTGGCACATTTTCTTTTATGAATTCTACATTAAAAACTAATCCCACCATCATTACCATCTTTGGTGGCTCTGGAGATCTTACTTGGCGAAAGCTTATACCTGCTTTGTACAATTTGTTTTTAGATAATTGGCTTAATGAAAAATTTTGCATTCTTTGTACTGGCTTAGAAGATACCAAGCAAGCAGATTTTATTGCTCGATTACAAGAAGGCGTAGATAAATTTTCAAGAAGTGGAAAATCAGTTAAAGAAAAATGGGATGTTTTTTCAACATACATACATTATAGAAAAGCAGATTTTACTAAAGCTGCATTCTATTCCGAATTAAAAACAGAGGTAGAAAGTTTTGATAAACTAGCAGATAGCAATGCAAATAAAATATATTACTTAGCGGTAAACCCATTGTTTTTTGGAACAATAGCTGACTTACTAAACGAGGCTAATTTAGCTAGTGATAGAGAACATGCAAGGCTAGTAATAGAAAAACCTTTTGGTACTGATTTAGAAACGGCAAAGGCTTTAAACAAAAAACTACTGAGCATATTTGAAGAAAAACAATTGTACAGAATTGATCATTATTTGGGCAAAGAAACAGTGCAAAATATTTTGGCTTTTCGTTTTGCCAATGCACTCTTTGAACCTACATGGAACAGAAATTATATAGATCATGTACAAATATCTGTAGCAGAAAAAATAGGTGTAGAAGATAGAGGTGGTTACTATAATCACAGTGGGGCATTAAGAGATATGGTGCAAAACCATGTAATGCAATTGCTGTGCTTGGTAGCTATGGAGCCGCCTGTGGCTTTTGATGCAGATGAAATAAGAAATAAAAAAGCAGATGTACTGCATGCCATTAGAAAAATAAAAAAAGAAGATGTGCATGAGTATGCAAGCCGTGGGCAATATGGCGCAGGCTGGCAAGAAGGCACGCAAGTAAAAGGATACAGAGAAGAAAAAGATGTACCGCCAAATTCAAATACAGAAACATTTGCCGCATTAAAATTATTTGTAGATAATTGGCGATGGAGCAATGTGCCATTTTACATACGTAGCGGAAAACGGATGCAACAAACCATGAGTGTAATTACCATACAATTTAAACCTGTACCGCATCAATCTTTTCCTGATGAGGCAATAGAAAACTGGCAAGCAAATAAAATCATCATCAACCGACAACCTGATATGGGTATACGCATTCGCTTTC
>JAYVID010000078.1:0-7397 GCA_043770525.1 Ferruginibacter sp. | reverse complement strand
GTGTACTGAAACTTTAAGGAGCTATCAAGATTCTCAATAGCACTTGTATAAGTGAGCATACAAATAATAGTGTACTGAAACTCGCAGGTTAAAATGTTTGGAAGTGTAGCCATTATTGGTATAAGTGAGCATACAAATAATCGTGTACTGAAACTTTTGGGTTTCACCTTGATAGAAATCAAGAGGCTTTGTATAAGTGAGCATACAAATAATCGTGTACTGAAACTAAGTTTTCCATAATTCAGTTTACTTTACTAAATGTATAAGTGAGCATACAAATAATTTCCGACAAAAATATCGGGACAGGCTGTGTACTGAAATATTCAGAATGTAATAATCCTACTGTTAGTTGTATTTTTATTTGACCACTGTGTATTCAGAAAATTAAGGGTGAAAAGTTATAACTTTGAAAAAATGTGTGAATGAAACACCCTAAGTATAATTATCGTTCAGAAAACTTATTTCTCATTTATGAATTTTTAAGTGAAGGGCCAAAAGGAATTGTAAAAAAAATGGTTGAGTACACCAAAACGGCAACTGAGAATGTTTATAACCTAGGTTTTGGGGATTATGAAGAAAAAACAGGTGGAATTAATGATTTGAGTGTTTCCAACAATGGAGACAGTTTGAAAGTTTTAGCTACTGTTGCCTCTACAGTTTATGCTTTTACTGAAAAATATCCCAAAGCTTGGATTTTAGCCACAGGTAGCACAGCTGTTAGAACAAGACTTTATAGAATGGGTATAACAAATAATTTAGCAGAAATTAAAGAAGATTTTATAGTTTTGGGGTATACAAAAGAAGAGCAGTGGGAAGAATTTATAGTTGGGGAGGATTATGAGGCATTTTTATTAACAAAAAAAGAGAATAAATTTTTTATATGACAGTAGAACAAACCATAGAGAAATTAAATAAGTCGAAAGTGCCAATTATAGTTTTAGACAAAAGACTTGAGAAATTTAGAGGAAAAGTATTGTTTCCTGAAAAACTGAATAGAGCTAATGAGATATTAGCTAAGACAGGATTGCCTAAAATGATTAAGTAATAGAAAAACGGCTTCTTACACTCTTATTCAAGTGTGGCGGAATTCTAATTGCACGCCTGCGCCAAGCATTAAGTGCTAAGTATAAGTGAGCATACAAAAAATCGTGTACTGAAACATGTCATCAAACCATTTTGAATTTTTTCTCCAAATAGCATAAGTGAGCATACCAATTTTTTTACAGCAAAATAAACAGCAGCAACACTTGTAAAAATATTTTTAAAGTATATTTTATTAAAAAAGCCGCTTTAAAAAACGTCTTAGCCTTCCCCCTGGCTGCGGTTTCAATACCTCATCTATCATCAATTGATTTGAAGGTACAATAAAGGAACTGCTTTTTTGGCGAGGGGGTTGGTATTTAGTAAGTGAAAATGTAAGGCCAAGATTGCCTCCACGTACAATGTCATCGTATCTTACATTCATATAATCTCTACCAGCATACAAGTGTATAAAAAAACCAAGTGCTCTCGATTTTGCTAGCTCTACTTCAGTAAACCAATGTATACCCAATCTGCTTTTTTTGGCTCTATCAAAACTGTCTAAGTTGTCAATAATATAATCCATTTCTATACGATGTCTAAAGCTCATTTTATTGCGTAGTTTATAAGAACGATTGTTATGTACATCTTTCCAATTTCTCAATCTGCCTACATACTTAGGGGAGCTTCTATATTGTAACATCGCTTGTATGCGGTGTTTGCCATATCTTTTTTCTTGCTCACTGGTAAAACCCAATGGGCCAGCTACTGCACCATCTTTTCGGTAGCCCAATCCTACACTATACAAGCGATGTGCTTTTGTATACATAGAATATACTGCCATTAGGCTAATAAAATTGGTGGAGAAATCTCCTTTTTTATAATCATGTCTTTTTAAAGGCACTAAATATTTGTAAACACCCACGGGCTGCCCATTTGAGTAATGCATTGCATTAAATATTAAATGGATAACACTAAAATTTTCGGTACTGTTTATCCAAGTTATATCTTGTGCATAATATAATTTATTTGTATCTAAATATTTTCTTCTTGTGTAATTATTCCAAATAGCAAAATCAATTTCAAAACCTATTTTTTGGCTAGAGGGTATTAAAGGGGAAGAAGAATCGTTTGCCATTCTAAAACTAGGTGCATAACGTACTGCCGCTCTAGCCCTTTGCCAGCGATGGTTGCTGCCATTTCTTCCTTGCATTATGGTAAAGGTTTGATCTAGGCAGGCTTCAAATATATATCCATTTTTACCTTCACCTTCTAGCAGCGGGGCAGGTCTGTTTATTCCTTTAAATGAAGCAAGCCCAACATAACTTAAGGGTTGTATGCCCTTTAATATTTCGTACATGCCGGTATAAACAGTGCCATCTTTATTGTCTTCAAAAGAGGTAACCCTTGTATTGGCAGAATCTATTAACCATTGAGGATCTCTTACAATTTGAGCAGTGAGTATATTGTTTAAGAAAATCGAAAATAAAAAAAAGTAATTTTTTTTCATCTTGTGTAAATTAAAAATTGATAATAGAAGTAGTTTCTATTTGTAAAGTAAGATTTTATTCTATACATTATATACCGTTATTTAACTGTATATAAAATTAAATAGAAGTAATACTTTTATAAAAAATGACTAAAATGAGAAAATTATTTTTGGTAATTGTTATAATAACCTCCAAGCAATTACAAGCCCAAAAATCAATAACCGATACGAGTTTTAGGTATGCAGATTTTCATGCGCATACTACTATAAAGAATTTTTATAGGAATGTATATTTGGATTCTAATTTTATTAATTTTGATAAACCTCATACCAAGAAACAGCTTACTCTAAAAGGAAAGAATAGAGAAAGTAGGGATAGGGACGAAAATGAAACGGATAAATTGCAAGTAGCAAAAGCATCTGGTTTTATGAGAAAAATTAAAACAAGCTACAATCAAACTACATTTGATTTAATAAAAAAAGGAAATGGCAGTTTTATTTTTACGAGTTTATATGCAATGGAAAAACAAGGTTTGAGTAAAAGTACTATAAAGTTAAAATTTCAACGTCCTATTAAATCTAATTTGGCTTTGCTTACTATAGGAAGTATTGTAGGGTTGGTAGCTACCCCAATTTCATACATAGAGCCATTGTGGAACGATGGAGATTTGTACCGAAAAGCTTTTTGGAAATTTTATTTTACAAGAAAATTAAAAGTAGGTTATTTAAATTATTTTCAAGTAAGTAAATTGTCACTAAATAGACAAAATCATTTTTATAAAAATACTTTTAGCAGTTATGAACATACAAAAGCAGAGTTAAAATTTTTAGAATTAAATACCGATTCAAGTTTATGTATTGTAAAAGATGCTGCACAACTAGACAGTTTTATTAAAAGAAAAAATGAAGGCATGGATATACCAACTTTGATATTCTTAACTTATGAAGGCGGTCATAATTTTTATGGAGCATCTAATAAAAAAATAGAGGATGTAATGGATGAAACTTGTAATGATATGACATGCAAAAAAGAAATTTATGAAAACATAAGAAATGCAAAGAATGGCAAATACAGGGTTTTTATGATTGGTGTAGCACATCTTTTTTTTAGTAAATTATCTGGCGGAAGTAGGGGTTTAGATATTGACAGACCTGGTGTTTTAAGAAATATATTAAATACTGTAGCCAACACTAAACATTTTGAAGCAATTGATAAAAAGCCTGATGAGGGTTTGTATACCAATGTGAGAGAAAGGGTAGAATATAAGCCAAAGCAAATAGTGCCATGCACTCAAGAGTATATAAATAAAAACAAAACAAATAACCAAAATGGGTTTGGCTTAGCCATTATAGATAGTATTTTGGATAACAATAATAAGTTTAGGAAAAGAACATTTATTGATATGCGGCACATGGATATTTTGGCGAGGAATCAATTAATTGAGCATATTGAAAAAAAATACTGGGCAGAGAAAAAAGATACTGTACCATTGGTTGTATCTCATGCAGCCTATAGTGGAGAAAATTATCGAATTGGCAAGGAAACGGGTACCTTTCCTAATTTTGATTTGTATAGTGAATTTAAAGATTATAAAACTTTTTTTACAGAAAGAATGCAAAATTGCGCATCTTTTCAAACAAATACAGGTATTACTTCAGCTCAAAGTTTGAATGCCCATATAGATAGTGCTGGCTGGTTTCATTCAATGTCTACAAACTTGTATACAGAAGAAATTGAAGCCATTTATAAATCAAAAGGCATGATTGGTATATCTTTTGAAGAAAGGGCTTTGGGTACTACTGCATTTAATTATGAAAAGAATAAATTTACAAAGGATAAGTTGAAAGGATTTCTAAAAAGCAATGAAAGCAGGTTTAATTATTCAAAAAATGAGAGAGATAGCCTTATAAATGCTGAACCATTTGTGAGAAATATTTTTGCAATGATAAAACATTCGGGTTTGCCAGTAGGAGATATAAATACTTGGAAACATATTTGCCTAGGTACTGATTTTGATGGTGTAATAAACCCAATAGATATTTGTCCCACTGCAAAAGAGATTCCTAATTTTTATCATTTTTTATGCAGAAATTTAGATTTTTATATTGATTATTTGGGTTATGAGCCTATGATAAAGTGTGGTAAAAGTTCAATTGAAATTATGAATATGTTGTTCTATAAAAACTTATAGAATTTTGCAATAAAGCATTTTTAACTATTATAAAAACATTTACCATGGCAATAAAACAACGCTCTATTATTGATAAACATCAAGTAGATAAATAAAAAAATGTAAACCTTACAATAACCATTGGCAATTTGCAAATTGGTGCTAGCATTGTAAAATAGAATGATGAAACCCGCCAGCTTGGAAGTGGCACAATAACCAATTTAGCTTTAGGAAGAGGTAGCAACATTGTGGGTAAAAAATTATTGATTACAACAAAATTTTATGATTGCAACTTGGATACAAACAATATTGCTGCCATGTATAATTTTAACAATGGCTTAGTACCTGTGCACTTATATTATGATCATGTAGAAAAAGCAGGTGATTTTTTTATATTCAATATTGAAATTACTTTTTCATTAAACAATTGTGCATAAATATATCTTAACCATAGGTTTTTCATTTTTTACTTTTATAGCAAATTGTCAGCTGCTTGATTCTTCTGTTAGTATTTCAAGCTTAGAAACTCCAGATGCACCTGGGTTTATATTGGCAGATGAAGCTCCAAATGCTGTTTCGAAGCCAATAACCCCCAAAGCATTTGGTATAAGTATTTATTCTTTATTAAAGGGTGAAGCTTTTCAAATTACACCCTTTTGGTTGCTCCAACATCCTAAATATGATTTTGATAGATATGTAAAAAATAAATTTCCATTACTAGAAACATTTAATTTATCCATAGCAACTTTTAAGAAAGACAGTAGTTCAGTTGTTTCAGCTGGGTTTAAAACTCATTTGTTTAGGCTTTATCAAGCAAAAACAAAAAAAGAGTTATTGGTTTTAAAAGAAAGTGCCGTGAAAGTATTATTGGACTTGGATTCAAAAAATGAAGCTGTAATTAAAAAAGCTTTGGAAGAAATAAAAGTCAATATAAATGAACTTACTAAAAAACCCTTAATTAGAATTGAGCTATTAGGTGCATATCTAGGTAATTCAAACACCAATTCATTTAAAAATTTACAAGCCTCTAAAATAGGTGCTTGGTTAAATGGATCTTATCAACCAAAAGATATAGATTTTTCTTTTACAGCCTTGGGTAGATAAAGTAAAGTAGTAGGGGCAAGTGCAAAACTAAATACAGATTCTATTTTTGTTGATTATGGTATTGCTACTTCCTACACAAAGAATAATTTTGATATAACAGTAGAATTTGTAAATAGAAAAGATTTTATTTCGAAAATTAACAGCAATAGGCTAGTTGCTATACTAAATTATAAAGTAACAGATCAAATAACATTTGTAGGCTCATTCGGTAAAAACTATTCAAAGGTGGATGATATTTTTTCTGTATTCGGTATTAAGTTTGGAGTTTCTAGTAAACGGGTTCCAATTAATGATAAAAAGTGATACCTGAATTAACTATATAGCTTATTTTTTAGCTAAGTTTTCTTTTTTAGATTGTTTTCATGTTTAAAATCGTTAAAACCAATGCAAAAATAATATAATGTACTTTCATTTGTAATAATAAAATATTTTATTGTAATAAATATAATCTAAAGTTGTTCTATTTTGTTTAACAATTCTATAATAAAGGTTTATTTAAGGTAACCTTAATAGCAAAGTTGTAGTAAATCCAACTTTGCTCCTCATTTTTGCTCAAAACAGCTCTAAACCGTACATTTGCAAAAATTATTCCCACATGAAAAAAGCATTTTTAGTATTATTTATTGGAGCAGGAGCATTTGCAGCATATTGGTTTTTAATAAGAAAAAAAGAGAGTAGGCCAGAAGCCCCTCCACCAGTGCCTATGGCGCTTAAAAAGCATTCTGAAAAATTTAATACTAGTGTAGATAGTATTGTAGCAGGTTATCTTGCTATAAAAAATGCATTTGTAGATGCCGATATAGCTACTGTAAAAGCGGCTACAACTAGCTTTAGTACTTTGCTTAAAAGTTTTCCAGTAGAGGAGTTGAAAAAAGATACCGCAGCAATAATAGAAACCGTAAAAATGAATATTGAAAGTATGCAAGCAAATGCTGAATCGCTTTTAAAAATGCCCGATATTACAGAAATGAGGAAAGATTTCAATAGTCTTACAGAAGCCATGTATCCATCATTTTTTACTTCAATAAACTACGAAGGGCAAAAATTATTTGTAGAAAAATGTCCTATGGCTTTTGGTGATGATATGCCTGCTAGTTGGATAAGTAACAGTGCTGAAATTGTAAATCCATACTTGGGTAAAAATCATCCAAAATACAAAGGCGGAATGCTTGATTGTGGTGATGTGGTAGATTCAATTTACGCTAAGTAAAAATCTTTACTTGCTTTTAAAGCGTTTATTAAAAGAAATTTTATGTGGAAAAGAAGTGGTTTTATAGTGTTGTTTTTTTTCTTAGTAACAACGAGTGTATTTGCACAAAAAAAATATACCATCAGCGGTTATATAAAAGCTGCAGAAAGTGGTGAAACCGTTATTGCTGCAAACATTTTGGTAAAAGGTAAAAGCGGAATATTAAGTAATCAATATGGATATTGGTCTGTGACTTTAGTGGAAGGAGCCCACCAAATAATAGCTTCGCATGTGGGTTACAAGCCTGCCATTATTTCCATAAATCTTACAAAAGATACTACCATAAACATTTCATTGCAAAATGGTACCAATCTTTCTGAAACAGTAGTAGTAACTTCTAGCAAAAGAGAGAATAATATAAAAG
>JAYVID010000077.1:0-11385 GCA_043770525.1 Ferruginibacter sp. | reverse complement strand
AATAACATGAGTTTAGAAACACAGCGAAAGGCTTGCGAGCTTCATGCTACTAAAAATAAATTTTCCATTCTTGGTTATTTTGGTGGCACGTATGAAACTGCAAATACATTAATACCTTCTTTCTTTAATTTTTCTGCAATGTAAATGGCATTTGCACCAGAGCGACTAAATCTATCGACACTGTAAACGATGATGTATGAAATGGCTTCTTTACTTTTTTTAAGAAAAGTAAGCATATTATTAAATTCTTTTCGCTCATCTGTTTTTGCACTTTCATACGTGCCACCAAAATAACCAAGAATGGAAAATTTATTTTTAGTAGCATGAAGCTCGCAAGCCTTTCGCTGTGTTTCTAAACTCATGTTATTATCTGCTTGCTCTTTGGTAGAAACCCTTGTGTATATAACACAATTAGACCCCTTGATTGCTTTTAGTTTTTTGCCTTTTGCAAAAGATTCAAAAAATAACAAATCATTACTCATGCTGCTTTTAGTTTTATTGGTTCAGTATTCATTTTTATAATAGGGATGGCATTTTCATTTTGTATAAAAACTTCATATACTATTTGTGTATATTTTTTTATTGTGCTGATAATATTTTCCAATTCATCATCATTCATATTTTTAAAATACTCAAGCTGTTTGATTTCTCCAATAGTGATATCTTCCGTTCTGTTTTGGTAGTTGGTTGTTACAATTGCTTTCATAATATTTTATCTGTGATACCTAAACAGAATCTCTTACTCTTACAATACAAATATATTGATAATCAATTTATTAAAGTATTTATTTTCCTTTTTTATTTCCGTTTAGTTACTATTTTTTAATAATAAGATTCTATCATCTTAAACACCTCGTTTAAGTCTGCGCCTTTCCTTTTTATAGGAAAGTTCATTTTCTTTTAAAGCCTTTTTTATTGGTCTTGATAATAACCAATGCGAAAATAAAGACCCTACTATATTTTTTCCATCCCAATTAAGAATAGATTCCTCCAAGTCTGTTTTTAATGCAAGATTTATAACAGTCTGTGCCTGATTGCAATCTTTAATTTTTGTTTTGTATTCGTCTAATTTATTTTTCATTTTTTAAGCAGCTTTTGATTTTGTAAAAATTAATTCATGTATTGTTTTAATGAGTGCTTCATTTTGTAATATGGAGCCATTTATTTCAATAATCTTTTGTAATTGTTCAGGAGCGTATTTTTTATGCATTTCAAGTAACATTGTTGTAAAAAATTCTTCTGCCTTATCTTCTTCTGATTTCGCTTCTCCTTTTTTGCTAAAACTTACTTCGCCTTCAGTATTTTCTGTTGTGACGTTTGACGGGGATGTTTCGGTTCCATTCAATCCCGATAATGCACCAAGTAATGGCACTTTACTCATCCAAGTAGGATTGCGCTTTACAATTTCTTCAATAGCAACTGAAGCTACATTGCCGAGATTCAGTTCTTTCCAACTATGTTTTTTATTTTGTTCTGTTGTAAGTTTTTCTTCTAATTCCTCAATGTATTCTTGCGCATCTTCTAGTTCTTCCTTGGTATCTTCTAATTCTTTTTTCAATTGCTCTGTTTGAATACGCTCCCTTTCTGCACTAATAGCCGATTCAATTTTTGTCTGAAAATCTAGGCCATTTAATTCATGGTTAAGTTTATTCAATTCATTTCGTTCTTCCTTTTCATTTACGATACTGTAAAAAAACTTATCGTTACGTGGACTTGTTTCCGAATGTGTGTAGATTAGAATTTTAACCAATTTACTATCTTCATTTAAGTAAAGCAAGTAATCGTCAAAGCAAGTGTAGTCGTTGTTTTTATCAACTGCTTTTAGGTTATCTACATAAATTTCAAAATAGCGAGGCTTACCTCTTTCTGCATTTGTTTCTAAGAAAAACTTGAGGCGTTCAAGTTTTATGGGGTCGTACTTTTCTGTGCTGATACTTGACATAATATTTGTTTTATTTTAGCCAAAAGTATTGTGGTTTTCTAATCCAAAAATCATTGTAAAATAGGCTGTGTATGGTTTGTGTCAGATTGTGTACGCAATGTTTCAATAAGGCAAAACATGGTAGGATAATGTATCGAAATAGTTTTCCACATTCAGGAAGAAAGAGTAAAAAAGAATAAAAATACAATGCAATTGCCATGCGATTTGCATGTGGTAGGCATGATGTACTTCATGCGAGGCGCATGTGTACATCATGTGATAGGCATGTGGAAAGCATATGAATGTCATGCCTATTCTTTTGACAAACTGAATTGTCATTAAAATTCAAGAATCTTAAAAATCATATAGAACTAAAAATTGGCATTAATGCTCATTATGAGGTACAGCTTAATACAGAAGCAAGTATAAAAGTAAATTGGTTAATTAAATTATAGTTTAGTAGTATCGTAAATTTCATTGATATTAGCTAAATTATCATAAAATTGGTTCCAAGTTTGTAAATTTATTCCGCTGAAACTAAATGGTAATGAAGAATGAATTTCTTTGTTGCCATATTTTATTTGTTGCATAAAGTAGCAAAAGCTTATTCTAAGTTAATGCTGTTTCAAACTCCTCATCACAGCTTCTTTTCTTCTTTTAGAAATAGCTAACATTTTTCCATCCGTCATTAATACCATTCCCTCTTTATCTACTTTGCAAACATATTTTACGTTTACCAAATGTGATTTATGTATGCGTATAAAGCCATGCTCTGCTAATAAATCTTCATATTCTCCTAAGGTTTTTGAAACAAGCATGGGTTTGTTTTTAGAAAAAGTAAAACGGGTATAATTGTTTTCTCCTTCGCAGTATAAAATATCAACAGGGTCATAAAAGAACACACCCTCGTTTGTAGATAAGGCTAATTTAAAATCTTTGGTATCTTTTTGTTGTAGGTTGGTAATTAAATTATTTACCAATAATTGTTGGTCTTGATTTTGTTTTTTAATAACATGACGATTAATGGCATTTTGCAAATCTAATTTATCTATTGGTTTTAAAAGATAGTCCAATGCACTAAACCGAATAGCTTTAATAGCATATTGGTCGTAAGCAGTAGTGAATATTACATCAAAATTATTTTCCGTTGCCATGTTTAAAAAATCGAAACCACTTTGCTTTGGCATTTCTATATCTAGCATAATAAGCGAAGGTTTAAAGATGGGTAGTACTTCCAGTGCCTGCATAGCGGAATTGCAATATTGGATTGTACATTCAATAGGTACATGTTTTTCAATCAATATTTTTAAGATATTTCCTGCTGCTGCTTCATCGTCTACTATTAAAATATTTATCATAAAATGGATATATTATTGGGTAAACTAATGGTTACAGTTGTGCCCAAGGCATTTTCTTCTGTATCTTTTTTATCCGTATAATGTAGCGTAATAGTTGTTTTGTATTGTTTGTTTAATAAAGATATTCTGTCGGCAGATAATATAGAACCCATAGAAGCGTATTTGGTAACCGAAATTTTAGCGGCTTTAATTTTACTTGCCTCTACTCTGCCAATCCCATTATCATCAATTGTAATTATTAAATTCCCATCATCCTCTTTAAAATTTAGGATTAATCGTTTTTCGTTTTCCATATTTCTTAAGCCATGCCATATTGCATTTTCTACATACGGCTGTGTAATAAGCGATGGAATTAAAATTTCTTCTTTATCTATGGCTTTATCAATATCAATTTTGTAAGTAAATGATTTACTAAATCGCAAAGATTCTAATGAAAGATACAATTGCAACATTTCTACTTCTGTGCCCAGTGGTATTAATTCTTTGGCAGAATTATTTAATACCAATCGTTGCAATTTAGAAAATTTGGAAAGGTATTCGTAAGCCGCATCCACATTGCCTGTTACAATGCATTCTTGTATTGCATTGAGGCTATTAAAAATAAAGTGTGGGTTCATTTGACTGCGAAGTGCCTCTAGCTTTGCTCTTGCAAGTAGCACTTCCATTTTGTATATTTCTATTTTACTTGTTTGTAAGTTTTCTTCTGCTTCTATAGATTTTATTTTATTACCTACTAGCGCTGCAATGGTAGTAAGTATTTGTAAATGTTTTTCTGTGTAAAAATTTTTTTCTGGATGCTCACTATCTAAAACACCTATCAATTCATTATCATAAATAATAGGCACCGTTATTTCACTTAAGCGTACAATATCATCTGGTCTATAGCGACTATCTTTTGAAGTGTCTGCAATGAGAACTGCTTCTTTAGTTTGCATTACATAGCCTACCACTCCTTGCCCTATTTCCACATCAAAAGCTTGTGCATTTATTTCTTCTTCTGTATCTTTTGGCCCATGCCCAGCTCGTTGTAGCATTTTAGTTTTATCAGCATTCCATAAATAAATCATGCAGTCTACAAAGCCCAATTGTCCAATCAAGTTTTTTGCAACATCCCACAATACAGCATCCACACTATGTTTGTCTATTAAAGAAGAAGAAAAATAATTTATGATTTGCTCAAACTCTAACTTGCTTTTATATTGCTCGGCATTAAGTTGCTGTACTTTTAGTTTTTCTGCTGCAATAGCTTTAACATTTTTTATACGCCATTTTGTAAACCCATAAATTAAAGAGAATGCAGCAATGATTAGTAAGATTCTGAACCACCATGTTTTCCAAAATGGCGGAGTGATGATAATTTTAAGTGTAGTAATGTTTTTGCAAAAAACAGCATCCCTGTTGGCGCATTTTATTTCAAAAAGGTATTCTCCATTATTCAGATGATTGTAAATAACTGTATTATTTTTATCGGCTAACATCCACTCTTTATCTACTCCATTTAACCTGTAGTAATATTTTATACTTTCTGGATTCCAATATTCAAGCGATGCAAAATCTATACGAACAGAGTTTTGATTGTATGATGTTTTTAAAGTTTGATTGATATACACCGACGGATTTAGCAGCACATCTTTTTCAAAAATCTGCATACCAGTAATCAGTACATCTTTTGGAGTAGCAGATGCAGAAAATAATACGGGATTAAATGAAATGAAACTTTCACTTGTACCCAATAAGAATGTGCCATTTTTTAGCTTGTGAAATTTATTTGTAAAAATATTATCCGTTAACCCGTCGTTTAAGCCGTAGTTGGTTATAGACAAATCAGCCATATTTATTTTGCAAAAACCATCTTGATAACATGCAGCCCATACATTTCCCAAACCATCACTCATTACAGTTTGTACCAGATTATTTGGCAACCCTTCTTTAGTTGTAATTGTTTTAAACGTTTTATTTTTTTTATCAAAAATATTTATGCCCATTAACGTAGCCAACACCAAAGTGTCTTTATTATATTCAATAATATCAGTTACACAATTACTGCTTATGGATGTTTCATTTTTAATGTCTGTTACAAAAGACTCTACAAACTTTTCCTTTTTTTTATCAAAAACCTGCAGGCCATTTTGCAATGTACCTGCCCATATTTTATTGCCATCTATCAATAAGCATTGTACCCTTTTTTTATAGGTAGTATCAGTTTGTAAAAAGTTGGTATAAAAAGAATATTTATTTGTTTTGCCATCTTTTTTCACTAACCCTTTTCTCCAATGCCCCATCCATATATCTCCCTGCTTATCTTGCTTAATAGTAATTATAGGCCCTCCCAAAGTACTGTCTTTATCTTCACCGATTTTATCGGTTTTTATATCAAGTTTTAAAAAATTGTTGCGTTGATTAGGTGCCCATATATTTCCCTTACCATCATTAAACAATGTCCATACTACATTGCCATTGTTTTTTTTATTGCCATTGTCATTATATAAATAGTGTTTTTTAAATTGAAAGTTGCTGTCTGTTTTTACTATGCCACCATCAAAATAATAGTAGCTTATAAAAATATCTCCATTAGGCATTTCTAAAAAATCATTCGCCTCCGTTTTAGGGAATAAATTACCTGAAGCCACATCAGTTTTGTGAATTTTAAATAATTGCTTTTGTTTATTGTAAATATTTATTCCTGCATCTGTGCCTGCAATAATATTTTTGTCATTGTCTTGTATTAGCATTACTCTACTTTCGATACCTTCTAATGAGTGGTAGCCTGTTGGGTTATTATTATCTATTTCTACAACAGAAAAAATATTTTTATCTGGATTATACATAGCCAAACCCCTGCCTGCTAATGCTATAATTACTTTGTCAGTATCTACACAAAACAAGTCAGCAGCAGACTCTTTTTGAAATACCCTATCAATTTTTTTTGAGGAAAGTTTATCTATAGAAAATTTATTCAATTCGCCTGTTAGCAAATCATATTTATAAAATCTCCCATTGCCAGTAAACCATAATTTTTTTTGGGTGAGTAAAACAAAGCCTCCCAAATAATTTATATCGAAAACAGGTTTGTGGTTGGGGTTATAATTAGCATCGTATAGTTTTTTTTCTCTCTGGTTGTAAAATTTTATTCCTGTAGTAGTATTTAGCCAGATATTATTATCCTCATCAAAAACCATACTGCCAATTCCTGCCGCTTTGGTACTTTTAGAAAGGCCTATCTGAGTATCTTGTTTTTCAAATTGATTTATTTTTTCATTTAATTTATATATTCCATCATGTGCTAAAATCCATATTGCTCCCAATTTATCTTCCTTAAAATAAATTATACCGCTTATTTTATTTGGGGGCGATGTATGCAAATTGTAATTGTAAAATTGTCCTGTGGCTCTATTTAAAGTATAGGCTGTTCCAATATCATTACCTATCCAAAAACGTTTTTTACTATCTTCAAAAATGGCAGAAATCCAATCACTTTGCAAGGCCGCAGTATCCCTCACATCTGCTGTATAATTTTTAAATTTTCGACTGTCATACCGTTGCAAACCTGTTTGAAATCCTATCCACATAAATCCATCATGGTCTTGATATATGCAGGTAATCTTATTGCTTATGAGGCCATCTTGAGTAGTTAGGTGCTTAAAAATATAATTACCTTTTTGTGCATAGCTACGCTCATATATGCTAGTAAGCAATAGGAATAATACAAGTATGTTTTTGTTGCTAGAAATGGAATACACTTTTTGTAAAGCTAAACTATTTAAATACAGTTATACTTTCGTTGCCTCATTCATTCTTGCCGTTGCGTAATTGATTTTTTAAAATAGCACATTATTTCCTTTTAATTTTTCTAAAAGCACATTTCCTAATTGATACCACACTTTGCCTAACTAGGCATTTACTATCATTTGCAACCAATATACTTTTACTTATTCAAATAAATAAAGATGGCAGTATTGCTCAACAATATCATTGATAAAACAAACGAGCTAGAGGAAGAATTAAAAAGCACAGGGCTTTGGAAAAAAAATACGCCTACATGGGTGCAGGGTTTCGACGATAGTTTTAATTCTTCTAAAGCGGATTTTGCAGAGTGGTTGCAATTTGTTTTTGTACCAAACCATTTGCATCAAAACAAAAACATTTCTGTAGAAGTTAAAAACTTTTTAGTGCCACATGCTATAAAATTTTTTGGCGATGATGTGAGGAAAGGAAAATTGTTACAAATATTAATTGAAATAGATTCTTTATTATAAAAATTAAATTATGAAAAAAATAGTTCTCTTTTTGGTTGTACTAATTCTTTTCAATAAAATTATTGCACAAAACGTTGGTATTGGCAATGCAACTCCATTAATGAATTTGCATGTTTCTAGCACAGATAGTGCCATAGCTTTATTAGAAAATACTCAAACACTTAATACCAATGTAACTAGTGCATTGCATTTTAAAACAGGTAGTGGGTCATTTCCTTATACAGGTGCAATAAAAACGATAGGGCAAAGTACTTCTACTGCAAGGTTGGGGTTTTTTACCTATGCTGCAATTTCAGCTAATGGTTTATTAGAAAGATTAAGTATTTCAGATAATGGCAATGTAGGCATAAATACCATCAATCCATTAGCAGCTTTTCATGTAGAAAAATCGAATGTTTTATTTACAGGCCCTCTGGTACTTCCTGTAAATGCAACTGTGCCGCCAGCAAGCGGTGCTGGAAATAGAATGTTTTGGTATAATGATAAAGCAGCTTTTCGTACTGGAGGTATAGATGGTGTGCAATGGGATTATACTAACATTGGAAAATATTCCTTTGCAGCTGGCTTTAACAGTAAAGCAGTTGGTAATTATTCAACAGCTTTAGGATACAATACTACTGCATCTGGTTTATATTCCTTTGCAGCTGGTTTTACCAATAGTGCTTCTGGTGATTATGCCACTGCCTTAGGCAAAAACTCAACAGCACTTGGGTATGGCTCTACCGTTATTGGTAGTAATGTATCTGCATCTGGCGATGTATCTATTGCTATGGGAAGCAATACCCTTGCATCGGGAGCTATTAGTACTGCAATGGGTTCTTTTACAACTGCATCTGGTGATTTTTCTACAGCTATTGGTAATTGGGTATCAACAAATGGAAGCCAAGGTTCAGTAGTAATAGGCGATTATGGTACAACAAGTAATATTTTGCAAAGTCTACACAACGATGAATTTTTAGCAAGATTTAATGGTGGCTATACACTCTACACGAATACAAATACAACTACTGGTGTAAAAATACTTAGCGGTGGTAATTCTTGGAGTACTGTTTCCGACAGTACCAAAAAAGAAAAATTTATAAAAACTGATGGCGAAAATGTGTTGAATAACATTAGTAAAATGCGACTGGGTAGCTGGAATTACAAAACACAAAATGCAAAAGATTTTCGCCACTATGGGCCTATGGCACAAGAGTTTTACAATGCTTTTGGTAATGATGGCATTGGTAAAATTGGTTGCGATACTTTAATAAGTGCTGCTGATATAGATGGTGTAATGATGATAGGATTACAAGCTTTGGAAAAAAGAAGTGCTGTGTTGGCAGTAGAAAATAAACTTTTAAAAGCAAAGAATATTGCTTTGCAAAATGATGTGAATTTTATTAAAGAGGAGTATGTGAAATATAATAAGTCATTAACAGAGAAACTGGCTTTGTTGGAAAATAAAATTAATGAAATGATTGTAAAAAAAGAAAATGAAACAAATACAAACCTTGTAATTAGTAAATAAAATATAGAAACATTCACTAAACTTTCAATGCTAAAAAAAATGAAAAAATTATTAATCTTATTGCTTTCAATCATTTTTGCAAATAATATTTTTGCACAAAGTGTAGGCGTTGGAACAACCACGCCTAACACAAGTGCCATATTGGATGTAACTGCTACCAATAAAGGATTGCTTGTACCAAGGGTAGCACTTACAGGTATTACTGATGTTGTAACCATACCAACTGCAGTTACCTCTTTACTAATATACAACACTGCCAATGCTGGTAGTGGTGCATTGGTTGTTAGCCCTGGCTTTTATTATTGGAATAGTATAGTGTGGGTTCCATTTGTGGTAAGCAATAATAGTGCAGCATCCGCATGGTTGCTTGGTGGCAATACGGGCACTTCTGCCAATGTAAATTATGTAGGTACTGCCGATAACCAACCTTTAGTTTTTAAAATAAACAATACCAATGCAGGGCTTTTGGGTACAACAGGTAATACGTTTTTAGGTTTAAATAGTGGTAATATTTTAAACATTGGTGCAAGCAATGTAGCTGTTGGTAGTGCCGCATTATCAAAAACCACCAATCGCTCAAACCTTGTAGCGGTAGGCGATTCGGCATTACATAATAATGGCCTTGGAGCTTCAGGCCCATCGGATGCTGTGTTTAATACTGCCCTAGGTTCAAAAGCTATGTATGCAAATACTATTGGTAGTTTTAATAGCGCAATGGGTTTTGAAGCATTAAATAGTAATGTAAATGGGTATAATAATACAGCCACCGGTTTTAGAGCATTATTTTTAAACAGTACAGGAAATTATAATACTGCAAATGGCTATCAATCTTTAGGGTCTAATACTATAGGCAACAATAATACTGCCAATGGACAATATGCATTGGTATCAAATACTATTGGAAGTAAAAATACTGCAGTAGGTGTTTCATCTCTTTTACAAAATATCAGCGGAGAAAATAACGTAGCAAATGGATATCAAGCATTGCAAGAAAATACAACTGGCTATAGTAATACGGCCATTGGTAATAATGCACTTAATAAAAATACCAACCGCTCAAACTTAGTGGCAGTAGGCGATTCGGCATTATACAATAATGGAATAGGCACTACACAGTCCATTGAAGCCGCTGGGAATATTGCAGTTGGTTCAAAAGCATTATTCTTTAATACAAAAGGTTATTTTAATACAGCCATTGGCGAAAGGGCATTGTATTCAAATACAACTGGGACTTACAATATTGCAGTAGGGTATCAATCTTTATTTACGAATACAACCGGACAGAATAACACTGCTTTAGGATATCAATCTCTTTTTGCAAATACTACAGGAAATCAAAATACAGCGTATGGGCACCAGGCATTGACTTTCAATTCAACAGGAACTTATAATGCAGCTTTCGGTTCAACAGCATTACCATTTAATACAACTGGAAAGTATAATAGTGCCATAGGAGCTTTTACATTATACTCCAACACTACAGGCAGTAGTAATACCGCCAACGGATACCAAGCATTAAATTATAACATAACAGGCAGTAATAATACTGCAAACGGTTTTTGGGCATTAATTTCTAACACAACAGGGATTAGTAACGTAGCAATGGGTAGTTCAGCATTAGCAAGTAGTACCACAGGCAGCAATATTGTAGCTATTGGAGACTCTGCCCTTTTTAATTACAACAACAACGCCTCAACTTCTTTATTTGGAAACAATACAGCGGTAGGCTCAAAGGCTTTGTACTCTGCTACTATTGGCACTACCAATACGGCTATAGGCAGCCAGGCTATGTACAGCACGACTATCGGTAATTTTAATGTGGCAGTTGGTAATCAAAGTTTGTATAGCAATACAAGCGGAGGTGGTAATGTAGCATTAGGCTTTGCAGCTATGAAACAAAACACAACAGGATTGGGCAATATAGCCATGGGATATGGGGCAATGTACACCAACAATGCCAATTATAATATAGCAATAGGCAGCAGTGCCTTGCTTTTGAATACTTTTGGTGCAAATAATATTGCCATTGGTGCTGCGGCATTAAATAAAAATATTGGCGAAAATGGATTGGTAGCCGTTGGCGATTCTGCTTTATGGAATAGCACAGGGCAAGGGAATACAGCCATTGGCTCAAAAACCCTGTATTCAAACACAACTGGTATTTTTAATACTGCAACTGGCAAAGAATCTCTTTTTTCCAATACAACAGGTGGTGGCAATACCAGTAATGGTTATCGCTCTTTATATTCCAACATCAGCGGAGATGCTAACACTGCTATGGGTGCTTTCTCACTCGATAATCATGTTATCGGGGGCAGTAACACCGCTTTGGGAAATCAG
>JAYVID010000076.1:0-13323 GCA_043770525.1 Ferruginibacter sp. | reverse complement strand
TTTAGCAGTAGGGATAGCATGTGCAGATGCGCCTGTACTACCCGATTGGTTTATCATCAACACATCAACTTCGTTGTTGTTAAACTGCCTAAACGCATCATTGGTATTGATTCGCTTTCTTGATAAGATTAAGCCTTTGCCTGTTTTAGCATTCAGTTGCAATTCATATTTTCTGCCGGTTACTTCTGCTACTGTAAAGCCTGCATTTTTTATTTTTTGTATGATGCTATCAATCGGAGAAATAGTAATACCCGTAGAAGCCATTTTTATCTTTTCAAAAATGCGATAGTATTCTGTTTGTGCATCCAGTGGTAAATCACTAATCGCAAATTTTTTGTGTATCAAAACTCCATCAACATCTTTTTCAGAATAGCGTAAAATGCCATCTAAACCCCTGCGTAATACTTCGGTAAAATCTGCATTGATGGTATCGCCATCACTAACTATTGCACCACGTTCATTTTCCATTTGTTCAATAAAACTACCCATTGTAGAAGCAAATGCAATGATGGGTTTCTTGCCCTCTTTTAATCTTTTGATGGCTTGCTCTGCCACCGCTTCAGCTTTTAAAGAAAATAACATTTGGTTAATAACCTGAAACACTTTTGAAAAATATGGTTGGTTATCAACACCTGCTTGTGTAGTACCTTCCCGCAGGTTTACTTCTTTACCTTCGGCTACTGCAATTTTATCCAACTCCTCCACCTGTGCATCCACATGTGCCGATTGAAAAGCAATAATATCTCGAAGTATTTCTGTGATATTGTCTGCAATAGCTCGGTGTTCTTCGCTCTTTGAATCTAGGTTTAAATAGTTTACTTCTATTCCTTCAAAACTTCTTTCACGCCTTATCATTTGTCCTTCGGCTACGAGTTGCGAAGACAATACTTCTTGCAATGCAACACCACCTCTTGTAATGGCTTCCACCAAATCATCCTTACTCATATTACAATCTGCAATAGAAGTTTTCATAGCATAGATGGGCATATTATCAGGACGTTTTGCAAAAGTGGCGGATAAGAAAACCATGCCCCTTGTTTTGCTTACCACATGCTGTAAAAATTCTCCTGTGTTTGATGAGCCACTTGAGTTATGTGCTTCATCTAAAATAAAAATATTATCTTCTGCAATGGCTTGTAAAAAGTTTGGTTTTTCAGGTTTCTTTTCGGGAGAATTAAATTGAGAATAAGTGGCTAAAACAAAATCATATTTTGAAGGAACAGTTCTTTCTTCAAACACTTTGTTTTGTTCTGTAGAAGCAGGGGCTTGATACATAATGTTTCCATCTTCATCTTTTATATCTGTTTTAGATTCTTTGCCATTTACAATAAATGGTTTTAAATGCCCCGAACCGATGGCGGATAAATCTCTATAAATATCTGAAAATAAATTTGCTTTCTCCGTTAAGAAAACAGGTTTTACGCCTTGCAAAACGGCATAGCGTATCATGGCTGCTGCAACCCTGCCTTTACCAATACCTGTTTGGTCGCCAATTATCATGCCTTGGTTTCTAGCTTCAATATTATAAATAGCCATTGCTACTGCATCTATTTGCTCGGCTGATAAAACTTTACACAACGAAGCTTTTGTAGGATATTTTAAACGATGCCGTACAAAATTATCTATGTCGCCACCCACTTGTTCTTTGATGTTTTGCATAGCAGTCTTTGTTTCAAAAGCCATGCTGTCGGGTACTTGAGTGTCTAGGACTATGCAAGATTCGGATGCGGGAATATAAGCCCCTCCTAAATCCTCCCCTGAGGGGAGGACTTGCAAAGTCTGTAATAAATTGAAGGCTTCATTTTCTAATGAGATGTAGTTTTTTTTCATTGTAATATTTTGATGGTTTGATTGGATGTTCATTGTGTCTTGCACTCTTGTAAATAATTCATCAAATGTTTTTACAACAAAATCTTTTGAAACATCATAAACAGGTGCAGCTCCTTCGGGCTTTAATTTCCTTCCATCAATCAAAATCATTCTTACATCAAAAGAAGTTCCCTGCCTTGAATATAATTTTGCCCCATCAATATTGATAACATCTTTTACAAAATATCTGCTGTATAAATAATTGAAAAAAATACGATTTCTGCCTGCCTGTATTCTACCCTTATCATCCCACTTGGTATGCCCACCAATAATGATGGCGGCTTTACCATCTTGTGCCATACAATCAAGTGTACGTAACGCCATCACATGTTCCAACGGTTTTATTGGAAAAGTATCGTACATCGTAGGCTTATCCATACTACCAAAAGGAGGATTGGTAAGCACCGCATTAAAATGATGTTGCACATCAAAAAAAACTTTGGTGGCATCCCTGTTCCAAACATTTGCAAAGCCCTGTGTTTTCAAATTAGCATTACGAACCTTGTCAATCTCATTTACATAAACTCTTTCAGGATTTGCAGCAATGGTGAGCAAGCCATTACCTGCCGAAGGCTCAAAAGCATACCCACCCTTTGTTTGCAACTTATCTAATTCGCAAAACACACCTGCCAAATATCCGATTGGTGCAGGGGTAGAATATTGTTGTAGTAAAATACTTTGAGAAGTACGATGAGAAAGATTTACTTGGGAGTGGTATAATTCTACAATATTATCAAAACGTTCTTTTACAGAAATATTTTCGTGTGCCAATAGCCTTGCACGTTTTACAATGGCAAGCTCTGTCAATTCTTTTACAAGCGTTTTATCTACAATGCCAAAAGTAGCAGCCAATTTTTCAATGGACGTTTTGTTGTACTTTATTTTTTGTTGTAAAGCAGTTTCTACTTTTTGCGCAAAAGCAATATGTGATTTAAGCATGATAATAATTTGATAGAATAAAAAAGCAGGCACGAAGCCTGCCTTTTTTAAATAACGGGAACAATGAAGCCCGATGGAAAATATTGTACAACAAAACGATTGTCCCAAACATTGTCGTAAAAATCATTACCATCTGCCCATTCATAAATAATCTCATCATTGATACGAGTTATTTTTTGGATTGCCCAAACGGCATCGGCAGTATTGGCATTGGGAGCAGCATAACCTTTGTAAATAATATAAGGTTGTGATTCATCTTCACGCAATGGTATTCTACCTCCACTTTGTGCATAGGAAAAAACAGATTTTATTTGCTCAATCAACTTGGTGAAAAAATCGGCGAAGATGGGGTCTTTAATCAATGCGTTTTGTACCATCAATCCTACAATATAATCTCTTATAGCCGCTGCATTTGCCATGTCTTGCGGATATTGCACATCGGCTAATTTTACATACACATTCTTTAATGCTCCCTCACCAATGTCCATACGGATGGTATCATTGCGAATGGTATCAATTGTTTTTATTTGTGCTTTGTTTATGTAAAATGAATTACTATTCAACACAATTTTGATACATGCACCGCTATCATAAATTCCGTTTAATTCTATCATATTAACTTTCTCCTCTTCCATTTTTTATGGTTTTTATTTTATCAAAAATTACTTCTCCGAGTACTGCTCCCAAAAACCCTCCTATCATCACATAAGGCACGCCATCTTTGCCCGATTCTTTTGCATACAGATAAGCAGCTAGAGATGTTGCGAGGGTCATGGTGGACACGATGGTTTTTTCTTTCATAAATTATTAATGTTGTATTAAATAGTTTGCCGTTATGCCTGATAAAACAATAGCGGCTACAGATATAAATTTTCTTTTGATGCGCTGTCGCTTAAATTGCTTTACCAAACTTTTACTTTGGTCAAAAAGGATTTGTTGTTGAACAATGCTTGTATCAAAAGATTTTCGTAGGTCGATGTATTTATTTTCTTGCATCAATATCGTTGAATCCTTATTACGTATTTGTGCTTCGAGATTGGTATTTACTGTTTCGTATAAACTGTCTTTCTCTTTATTGTTTTCTAATAAGTTTATTACAGTTGATTGAAGGCTATCACAATCATTTACTATATCTACTCTATTAACTCCATCCACTTCATTTACCTTTATATTGTCTATTAAATCATAAACTTGCATTTGCAATACAAAATTTTTCTCTTTTGCTTTTTCTAAATGTTGATTGGTCGTTTTTAAATTTTTGCTCAAATCAATTCCATGTTGTTTTAAAGAATCAATTTGTTGTTCGTATTTCTTTTCGGTTTTTACTACTTGCTTTTGTAGAATGGTTGGTTTTAATGTGCTAATGGTAAAGTTCTTTGAAGTGGTATTATTGCAACCACTAAAGAGACTATTAAAACCGATGCCGAATACGACACCTACTATCAAAGCGAAAATTATTTTTAAGTTGTTCATTTATTTTAATTTAATTGTTATTTGATATTGTTTTCTTTTCCAATGAGTACCCAAAGCAGCCTGTACCTATCAAACTTGCAAAGGAGTAGAACATAAATTCAGGAATATCCTTTTGGAAAAATTGTTTAGCAATCCAACTTGCAAAAATGGCTAGGATTAAAAGTGCAATCACCACTTCACGAATGCTATAATTGCCATCTTTGTCTTTTAGCAATTGTTGAAAAAAGTGTTTCATCGTTTTTGATTTATCGGTTGTTTAAAATTTGATACGTGATGAGAGCAAGCCCACTTCCAACAAAAATGCCTGTAAAGTTGAACGCTACTTTTTTTTTGCTTCTCTTACCAATGCTCTTTCATCTATTAGGCTATAAGTAAAATTGTTGCCATAATTTTCTTTGTGCCTTTGAGCTAACTGCATGAACACATTGAAGTCATTGATATTGGCAAACACTTGGCAACCTGCGGAATATTTATCTACTGTCTTGGTTGTGCCGTTTGCGGATGCATGATGAATATTAATTCCGAAAATGCCTGTTTCTTCTCTGCCATTCATCAAGTCTAATATGGCATTGCGGTCATAATCCCTCAACACTGTTATTGGTCGTTGTTGCGTTAATGCCAAATACTTTCCACGGTGCAAACCGATTTTATGAGAGTTCATGTATTGCCCATGTTTTAATATGGCTGTACCTTTTGTGCTTAGTGGATTTGCTAACCAATAAGTGCCAGGATCTGTCGTGGCAGGGAATTGATGGAACTGCCATTTGCCATCTGAAGTTTTATAAAAAATATTGATGCTGTCGTCAAAGCTGTTTGGCTTTGTGCTGTCGGCTCTTATGCCTACAATATTTAATTCAAATGGTCGAGTAAAAATTTTATAACCCTTTTGTGTCAGGGTGGTTTGTAATGATGCGAGCATGAGGAAAGTTGAAAGTTGTTGAATATTGTTTAAAATTGTTGAAGGGTGTCGCCTGTCGTCTGTCGTCAGCTTTACGCTAATGCAATTTCAGGTTCATAATTTTTCAACCATTCTTTTACATGAAACCCCGGGCAGTTAGCAGATGCTTCAAACTCATCATGCCCCATGATTCTTGCGCTTGGATATTTTACAGATAATGCAACAAGTTTATTAAACAATGATTCTTCTTGCACAGGTGTTCTTGTATCGCCAAGATTGCCTGTTTTATTTCTGCCGCCTACATAAGCTACATGCAAGGCATCATTATCCACCGCTTCTACATTTTTTATAATGGTGCTGTCGTGTTGTACTCTTTTTATTTCTCCATTGCGTTCCACTACATAATGGAATGCACCATAAAACTGTGATACTTTCGGGTCAAAAGTTGCTGTGCTATGCACGATGATGTATTTGATATGTCTTTTCATTTTGTTGATGTTAAATTGTTATCCGTTATTTGTTAATCGTTAAAAGTTTTTTGTGCTTTGTCGTCCGTGGTCTGTTGTCTGTTGTCTGTCTTCTTTACTATCCGTTTAAATAATTTGTCGCACTACTTCTCACTAAAAAATATTTACCACCGTTTTCAAAAAGGGTATAGTCCAATCGTTTGCTTATTTCATTACCCAAAACAGTTTTAGGTTTTACTTTCAAACCATTGGTAGCATTCACCCAAACAGTAGTTTCTTGATTGGTAATAATTGGTAATCCTCCTAAGCCCGACAAGCTCCATTTGTTACCATCATATTGCAAACCCATGCGAATAAACTCAAATCGAATAGCCTGCTTTTGTGCCTCTTTGTTAAACACATTTAGCATACCGTTTACCAATGTTTGTCTTACGCCATTTACCCTAAAAGTTTTAAACTGTGTACTCACTTCTTGATAATCATCTTTGCTTTTTATCGTTTTTAAAAGAGCAATGGCTGTTTTAAAATCTACCTTCATTGCTGATGCGTGCAATTTTTGAGCAAGTGAATTTTTAGTTATGGTATGTCCTTGCACTAAAACATTGTAGGTGGATTCATTAATGGAGATAGGCAGTTTTAATTTGCGTAAAGCCATGATTAACTCTACTCCAAAATATCCATCTGCTCCGTATTTAGGCATGATTGCTTTACCATGCTTTGCTATCAATGCTTCTTGCAATGCGGTTACTTTATCTCCCTTGCTGCCTTTGCGTAATGGAAAATCACTACCGCTTTCTTCATTGTCTTCGTTTACTACTTTTGGTTTTCGTGGTTGCTTAATGGGTGCTGCTTTCCAAACAGGTGTATCTCTTGTTGGCATCGTATGATAAACAGGTGCAGGTATTTCTGCTGTTGGTTTTACAATCAACCCTGCGCTATCTCCTTTAGCTTCCTTTTTCTTTTTGTAATACTGCCATCCAAAAAACCCAAGTACACCTGCCGCTGCAACCGAGATAGTTGTCAATACCACTTTCTTTTTAGTTGCTTTTTTAGTTGTGCCTATTTTCTTTTTGCTATCCACTTTTTTTATTGTTGTTGTCATCTTTTTGGTTTTGCATAAATGATTTGCATCATGGGTTTAAATTCCCAAAACTCTAATTCTGTTTGAAGGTCTTTGAGCATATTTTTATTGAACTCAATATTGTAAGCACTCATCACCTGTGCAAAGGCAGCTTGCGTTGGTATCTCCATGAAAACTGATTTGATGGCATCTTCATCCGTTCCAGGAAATGGGCCATACTTAATATCAAATGCCGCTTTCAATCGCCTTGCCCATGCTTGGTATTGCGTAGTACCAATTTGCATTTGTGAAGAACCTCTTGCATTTTCAGGCTTACCTGCAATAATGGAAAGCATTTCATTGTACTCGGTCGTGGTGAGTTCTTCTTGCATATCCTTCATCATGCTTTTGTCGTACAAGGATTGATAAGAGTTTATCACTTTTCTAAATTCATCTTTACTTGCTATGGCTACAATGGTTTTTCTAATTGCCGCTTCATCCGTTCCCCAACCAAAATAATTATCATTATCAAATGCCATTTTTATTTGCTTGGCATAAGTGGCTGCACTTCCTTCTACAAAAGTTTTCTTTTCTTCGGTATTTGATTTTGCTGTCTTTACCATTTTCCTTCCTATAAAAAAACTGCCTCCGAGTAACACCATGCTCAACAAACCATATTGTATTTTTTCTTTTGTGGTAAATTCATTTTCGTCTTTTTGATACTTTTTCTTCATAGAAAATAAATTGATACGTTTTCATTTTTACAAACCGAGATAACCCTTCGCCATAGCCGTTTTAATAGGGTCATTCTTTACTACATGGGCTAGCTTGGTTAATTCTGCGGCAGATAATTTTGCAGCAAGCACACTCAATGCTTTCATTTTGTTATCGGATTCTGTTTCGGTAGGTGCTTCTATGAGCATGTCATAATAATACTTTTTCATGTTGCTATTTGTTTAAAATTTGATTTAATAATTTTTAGATACTCAAAAATTGTTTTACCGCAGCAAGGCTTGTTGGTTCTTGTGAAAACTTTCCAATTACCGCCATAATATCTTCAAATTGGGCTGCGCTAAAAACGTTTTCTACTTCGGTTAAAAATGCGATATGCCTTTTTTGTTGTTCGGTAAAAGCGGGTTCGTTTGCTGCTTCTTTTTTAGTAAAGGAAACTTCTGCATCAGGCTCTGCGGTTGCTTGTGTTGGATTTGCTCTATCTGTTTTGTTTTGCTCCACTACTCCTGATAACACATTACCCATTGGTATTTTTGCCATTATCTGTGGGTTACGGGTAACGAAGTTTTCTAGTGCAACCGAGGCTATCTCACCGATGTTAAAACCTTTTATATTATACTTGTTGGCTTTTAGGTCTTCGATAGCTGCTTCTAAATCTTCGGCATACTCTTCAGCTTCTTCTAACTTTTGTTTAATTTCTTCTAAATCTTCTTTCAGCTTAGTGAGTTCATACTCTTTATCTCTTGCAGCCAACTTTTCTTGAATGATGTTTTCTATTTCTCCCAAACCATTCATCGGTTTATTTTGCTGCCTTTGTACCAAAAAATTGTATTGGTCATTGCGAGGAGAAAGATTAGAATTATAAATGAGTATGCGTATTTTTTGCGTATCCTCATTCATGTAAAATTCAAAATTGTCAAACTCTTTTGGGTCTTCTGTTTTTGGCACTACTTTCAAGGCATCTACAAATATTTCAAAAGGCTTTGGTTGCCCTTTGGCTTCCATTGTTTCTAAAAAATGTTTTAGCTTGTCTATTTTCAGTTGGTCAAATTCTTCATTTTGTATTGGCATCGTTTGTTGTTTTTGGAATGATTTGTATAAAGCGTACATGCTGTGTAAGCCCTGTGTAATTTCTAATTTGGATATTGCCTTGGTGTTCGTATTGTAGTTCGTTTACATTACTTGCTACTAAATCGAAAATGCCAAATGCACTTTTTACCATCACCGCATCATTGCCATTAATCAGAATAAACAAATGGTCATCTGCATGTATCTTTTTTCTTTCTTTGGCTTGCAATACAAAATGACGAAAACGTATATGGTAGTTATTGCCATATCCCAATTCTTTCATTCTGCTTGGGATATATTCCATTGCTAATTCAATCGTCATGTCTGCATTTTTAATTTTTTAACTCTCATACCACACGTAAAGCATTACGGTATATTCTACATTTTTCTTTTTGGTAATCCCAATCACATCTTTATAACAACCATAAATCACTTTTTCTTTTTCTATCAATACTTCTTCTACTTCTTTTGTACCACCAACCGAAAATGTTTTGCTATTCCAAATTGGTCTAGTATATGCGTTTTCATAAGGCGATATGGGCGTAAACACTCCGTTCGCATCTTCTTGTATCAACTCACCCGAATAAAAGAAATTGCTTTTGTTATTGGTTTGTAATTGAATCGTACCGCAAATTTTATTTCTCCTTACACCAAGTCTGTTGTCTCCCTTTCTTGGTCTAGCTTGTAATGGATTATAGTATGTTGAAACATTTCTATTTAGGTTTTGTATGTCTTTTTTAGTAGGTATTTCTTTAAAAAATGCACCTAATTCTATTCCGATTATTTTAGTAGCTGCCCTTGGTAAGTTCATTTGAAAATAGTGTCGTTCACCTTGTTGTTTGATGTGCAGCTTTTGCACTTTTACATCTTGCTTCATGTTAGTCTGCTAGTTCACATTTTAGATAAATAGAAATTCGGTAGGGTTCAAAATAGGTACGCCCATCTGCGGTATCTTTATACTCTACTTTTACTGCGCCGTTTCCAACCGCTATATCGCCTACTTCATAAAACCGATGGTTGGGTGATACATTTATTCCTGTCATCAGCAATTTTGTTTCATAGTCTTCAGGAAAAATTTCTTGCTTGTTGATTTCTATTTTTTGTGAGCCCCTGTAAAAAAGTAAATCGTCTTTGTCAGAGGTAAACAAGATTCCTTTTACAACGGCTATGGTTTTATCCAACTCAAATGTTTTAGAAAATATTTTGCTCGGCTCTGTAATGTTTATATCAAATCGTTTTTTTACAATATTTTTCATTTGTTCTTTTTTAAAAAGCTAAACCAAGGGAGGACTATTACCCATAGTTTTTTCTCACCTCCCTCGTTATTAGCTATATTTTTATGGAGTGGTAATCGTACCATGCAATGCAGCATAGATGTAGGTATTGGCAGGTATGCCATCTACACTTCCCAACTCAATGGTTAGTTCTATCAACACATCATCGTGAATCAATCTTGGGTTGGCTAGTTTGTAATAACCAAGCGGCACATTGCGGTTGTTGTTGGTTTTAAAAATCACATTTCCTGTTTCGGGTACAATTTGTTTTTTATTGCTTTTCAAATTGAACTCTCCATTGGCAATAGATGGAAATTCTTCTAACCCTTTAAAATTTGTGGCAATTACTTTGTCTTTGCTTGTGTCCGCTGCTGTACCTGCCATTAAGTAAACACCACTCACCAACAATGCTTGGTTCTTTGGCAACTTTGCATTGGAGATATTGCGCAAGCCAATTTCCTTGTCATCCTGGGTTTCAAAAAGTTTAATGGTTTTGGAGGTTACGGGTTTGATGGAATAAATAATATTATCCGCCAAACGCAATTCGCCTCTTACCAATGCCTCTTTAATCGATGGCGGTAATTCTGCAAAATGCTTTTCCATTTCTGCTCTCGAACCACGGCTGCCTGCACCTGTATTCGATAATTTGTTGATGGTGCGTTGTCTTTGTATTGGGTTCATTCTTCGCAATGCACCCAATAGTTCTTCACCTTCTGCACCATCAATTCCCAACAACGCTCCTTGGTTGTTGTACTCTTCTGTTCCTTCTAACATTCCTATCATAGTTTCTGTTTTTTATTGTTATCGTTAATTGTTATTTGTTAATCGTTATTCGTTTGTAAACTTTAAAATTTAATTCACTCCTTTTTAATTCAAGGCTTGTAAGCCCCCTTCGGGGGTTTGGGGGCTTTCTTATGGGGCAGGGGGGCTTACATAATTATCTCTTCTTCCAATCCATCCGTTCCACTCATATCATATTCCATGTTTCCTCCTTGCATTTGCTGCATACCACTTTCGGTGATTTGATTTTCTATAAAATCTAGTGCAGCCAAGTCGCCATTCAATTCATTGTTGGGATAAGTAAAATATTGTACCTCGCCAATGCCGTTTGTTACCGCTGCTTTTTTCGGAATGATTTTATCAAGAAATAATTTTTCAGAAAATGTTTCTTTGTATGCCATTACCCTTTCTCTTACACCTTCCAATCCATCCAAGCCATTTACTGCTTTACCTTTTTGAAAGCCATTCGATGCCATCATGCCTACTCCGAAAATGGTGGCGAGTTTGTTGTCGGAATAATGCCCAACGCCTGTTACCAATGCACCAATACCAAGTGATGCTTTACCAATAGCTGCACCAATTAATCCACCACCAATAACGCCTACGAGTAAATCTTTTCCTGTTTCGAGTACAGTATTTTTTGCATTACCTTTTGTTTCCAATCCCTTACTTATATTTTGCATAAAGCTTTTTTTCTTCGCTTTTGCTTTGTAAGCATTCTTTTTTTTAGTTGCCATGTTTTTATCTTTTATAAATTTATTTTTGCTTTTACATCAACGCTACTGCCGTTTTCTTTCGAGGTTTTGGTTTTGCTTTGCGGTGATGCTGTTTGTTTTTTGGAATACCATGCAAGGCTTTGGGCGATGCTTTATTGGGTGTCGTTGTTTTATTGTTGCCCAACATTTTTATACCAAGTGCAAGTAGGGTTATCACACCAACACCAATGGCTGTTGGTTTTAACCAAGTTTTATTTTTATCCCATACTCCTTTTGGTGGTTCATCATCTACTGTTTTTTCTGTACCTGTTTTTACCAAAGTATTTTCTGCATTCATTACCTCATTTTCTTTTGCCATTACTTTGTTCGCAGGTGCATTATCATACACAGTTGGCATTGCATTTTCCGTTGCCACAGGCAAAGGATTTTGTCTTATCATTTGAGTATTAGATTGTGTATTTGCTTGCGGATAACTATCGGGCTGCATAGTATTTGCAGCTTCTTGAGTAGGCATGGGCAAAGCAGGTGCGGCAGTTTCAATAGGTACGGGTGCTACGGTTTCTTTTTCTGCCACTTCGTTTTTTGCTTCATCAAAATCTTGACTTCCTTTGCCTTTCTTTTGAAAAATATCACCTACTTGTTTGAGCATACCTGCAATACCTGCTATTACTCCTGAAGCTGCTGCAATGCTTGCAAGCGTAAATGGTTCGCCCAATTCTCCCATGCCTTCAAAGCCTTCTATGTTTTCAGAATAGTGAATCTCTTGTCCGAGCAGTTGGTCGAGTGGTGTATATTCATTCATGTATTCCACCATGCCATCTAAACCATCAAAACCATTTACAGCTTTATCTTTATTACCCTTTCCGCTCATGATGGCTTTGCGAAGGTTGTCGGGTTTGCCACCTGCTTTGTATAACAAGTTTTCTAGTCGTTGTCTTGTGCGTATCAGCTTCTGGAATCTTGTTGGCTCAATACTTCTTGCAGCGGCTTCTTGTGGACTTAGATAACTCCATCTTAACCTGCCTGCAATGTTTTTTATATTCAACTTCATCGAAGCAAGAATGCCATTGCGTAGTGCTAGTGTTGCAGGGTTTAGTTTGTTTACCTTGTTGAGCAATTTGCCTTTTAGTTTTCTACCGCCAACAACATTTGCTGTTTTACGCTTTTCTATTCTTGTTTGTTTTTTGCTGTTGCCCTTTGCAGGTGCTTGCCTTTTATTATTGGCTGCAAATCTTTTTTGAATGATTTTCCCTAACTCATCCATTCCATTGCCTGCTAACATATAGCTGTCGTTTGGGTCTGCATACAATGCAGGGTTGACATCAAATCCGTTTAAATATTGTAAGTCCATTGGATAATCTTTTTTTTCACTAAAGGGTACTTCGTAATCAAATTTTTCTGTTACACAGTCAATCGTAATGTGTCCGTTTGTTGTTGGTATTATGGGATAGATATGTTGAAAATAATCTCGATGATATTTAGTAATCCTTAGTTTATGTTGTATGTTTAAATTGGTTAAAATACTAGAAATAAATACCGAGTAACAATCACAATCCACGCCTGTAAACCTATCGTGCCATGCCCTTGCAGGGCTGCGTATCTGCTCATAACCCTCTGCATCTTTTTTGTAAGCAATATGTCCATAAACAAACTGCCAAATATTTTTGCATGTTTCATAAGTGTTACTTGCTTTTAGTAATGCAGCTATCTGTTTTGTATGATGTAAAGTTTCATTTACCACTTTTGGTATAAAGGCTACTGTATGATAAACATTGGCATCTTTTCTTATCGTTGAAGTAACCTTTGTTGCTTCAGGAAAGAGATGGGTGTACCGTTCACCACTTTGGATGTTTCGTTTTTTATGCGCTTCCATAAATTTTTTGATTTTTTGATTTCTTCTTCTTTTCCCTCTTTTTCTCTTTTGTCCTCTTAGCCCTTTTCTTCTTCGTCTTCTTAGCCCTTTTTTAAGACAACTTCTGTTTCGTTATCGTAAGGTATTTTTGCAAAACCAATATCAACTTCCGTCATCGTTTTAATGGTGAGCTTT
>JAYVID010000075.1:0-2118 GCA_043770525.1 Ferruginibacter sp. | reverse complement strand
CTTGAAGGTGCAGAAAGATACAATTGCACTATTTCTTTACCCGCAACAGAACCAGCATTTGTAATATCTGCAGAAACCATTATTTTATTTGTAAATACCGAACTGCTAAGTTTAATGTTGCTATAAATAAAATTTGTATAGCTTTTACCGTAACCAAATTCGTATAACACCGGCACATTAAATTTTTCAAAATAACGATACCCAATGTAAATACCTTCTTTATAGGTTATAGATGTTGGTAAACTTTCTGGTATGCCGGGAAAGCCTTCAGCAGTTGATAAATCTTTGTAGGCAATAGGGAAGGTGGTGGCTAATTTTCCTGATGGGTTTACTTTACCTGAAACTACAGCTGTTACTGCATCTCCTGCTTCTTGCCCTGGTTGCCACACCAATAAAATAGCATCAGCATATTTTTCCCAGCTTTTCATTTCTATAACACCCCCAACGTTTAGCAACACAATTAATTTTTTATTTTTTGCATGAAATGCTTCTGATACATTTTTAATATTTTGTTGTTCAGTTAAAGAAAGTTCATAATCGTTTTCAATAGTTCTGTCTGAAAATTCTCCACTGGATCTGCCAATTGAAAGAACGGCAATATCATTAGAAGAAGCGTATTCATTAGCTTCTGCAAGAGTAATTGGTTTTTCTGGAATTGGAATTACTGGCATATACCATGCACGATTTGTAGGAATCTTTAATTGTTCATCAGCAATAAATTTATTGTAGGCTGATCCTATTGGATTATTTAATGCATAAGTTTTTGCCATGCCATTTGCAATATTTATCACATATGCTTTGTTTACATCTCCGCTACCTGTGCCTCCTGTAATTGTTTTATAAGCACTGTTTCCAAGCAGTGCAATGGTAGTTTTTTTATTGCTTATAGGTAAAGCATTATTTTCATTCTTTAATAATATCATTCCCTCTGTTGCAGCTTCTTTTGACATAGCTGCATTTGCTACAAGGTTAGGCTTGTTGCTAAACCTATATTTTTTAAATGTATTTGTTTGAAGAATTAATTGAAGTATTCTTTCTACATTATTATTTAAAACTTCTTCTTTAAGCGTTCCATTTTTTACAGCATCCATAATTTGATTATACTGCATTTTTGTACCCGGCATTATCATGTGGTTGCCTGCATCCATTTGCAAAGCCCCATCATCACCAGAAAACCAATCTGTCATTACTAGACCTTTATATTTCCATTCGTTTTGTAAAACCGTTGTAAGAAGTGGCTTGCTTTGCGATGTGTAAGTTCCATTTATTTTATTGTAAGATGTCATGATAGTCCATGGCTTTGACGCCTGAATCGTCTCTTCAAAACCTTTTAAATAAATTTCTCTCAATGAACGTTGGCTCATTCTCACATCAATTTTCATTCTGTTAGCTTCATGATTATTGGCTGCAAAATGTTTTAATGATACACCAACATTATTTTGTTGTATACCCATAATATAAGCTGAGGCTGTTTTTGAACTTACCAGTGGATCTTCTGAATAGTACTCAAAATTTCTTCCACCCAATACGTTTCTATGCGTATTCATTGCAGGACCAAGAAAAATATCTACACCTCTTTCTTTAGCTTCGTTGCCCAATGCGTTTCCAACTTTTTTTACCAAATCAGCATTCCATGTGCTTGCAAGTAAAGTACCAATAGGAAATGCGGTGCAATAGTATTTGTTTGCATCGTTTGGTCGTGTAGGATCTATACGAACTCCTGCAGGCCCATCAGCTAAAATAATTGCGGGAATACCTAACCTTGGTACAGCATAAGTTATACCGGCTGCACCTTCAATTGGGTTATATACTTTTGTTGAATCTGGCGGAACCAAGTTTTCTCCAAAGCCTGGAACGTATAAACCCAAACCCATTATCAGACGGGCTTTTTCTGAAAGGGTAAGTGCTTTTATAATTTCTGCATTTGAATTTTTGCCTAGTTGAGGAAGTTGTGCAAAAGCCGATTTAAAAAACAGTAACCCAAGTATAGCAAATTGCATTTTTTTCATAAATATGTTATTTTGATTTTGAAATATAAATTAAAAAAGTACAGCCTATCTTTTGTTGTAGATGTATTTTTGTAGAGTAGGAATTTCAAACGTTTGTTCTAATAAATAG
>JAYVID010000074.1:0-6874 GCA_043770525.1 Ferruginibacter sp. | reverse complement strand
TACATCCTCATTAGGTAAAGGAATAATTGCAGCTTCTCTAGCAAAGTTGTTGCAAGCAAGAGGATTAAAAGTTACAATACAAAAATTTGATCCATATTTAAATGTAGACCCTGGTACACTAAACCCTTATGAGCATGGTGAATGTTATGTAACAGACGATGGGGCAGAAACAGATTTAGATTTAGGACATTACGAACGATTTTTAAACACACCTACTTCGCAAGCGAACAACGTAACCACAGGGCGCATTTATCAAACTGTAATTAATAGAGAGAGAGAAGGTGATTACTTAGGCAAAACAGTGCAAGTAGTACCTCACATTACCGATGAAATAAAGCGTAGAATGTTGTTACTTGGAGAAGCTGGCAATTTTGATATTGTAATTACCGAACTTGGCGGTACAGTAGGTGATATAGAAAGTTTACCCTTTGTAGAAGCTGTACGCCAACTGCAATGGGAGTTGCCTGAAGAAGATTGTATGGTGGTGCATCTTACACTTATACCATATTTGAAAGCGGCTAAAGAATTAAAAACAAAACCTACGCAGCATAGTGTGCGAATGCTTAGTCAAGAAGGTGTGCATCCAGATGTTATAGTGTGCAGAACCGAACATCCTTTAAGCGATGAAATAAGAAGAAAAGTGGCTTTGTTTTGTAATGTAAAACCTGGAGCTGTTATAGAGGCATTAGATGCAAGCACTATTTACGAAGTACCTTTAAAAATGCTGCAAGAAGGGTTAGATGTAATCGTACTAAAACAATTACAAATAAATGGATATGCTGCTCCAGAACTTACCAAATGGCGTGGATTTTTAGATAAATTAAATTATCCAAAAAGCAGGGTGAAAATTGGACTGATAGGTAAATATATTGAACTACAAGATGCTTACAAATCCATTTTAGAGTCTTTTATACATGCAGGAGCAATGAACCAATGCAAAGTGCAAATTGTAAATGTGCACAGCGAATTTTTAACTGATGAAAATGTAGGTGAAAAATTGAGAGAACTTGATGGATTGCTTGTAGCACCTGGTTTTGGGGCTAGGGGAGTAGATGGGAAAATAAAAGCAGTAAAGTATGCTAGAGAAAACAAAATGCCATTTTTTGGTATTTGCTTGGGTATGCAGATGGCGGTAATTGAATTTGCAAGAAATGTTTTGGGATGGAGCGATGCACATTCTACAGAAATGAATACGGCAACTTCAAAACCTGTAATTGCACTAATGGAAGAACAAAAAAAAGTGAAGAAAAAAGGCGGCACTATGCGTTTGGGTGCATACCCTTGTGAAATAGCACCCAATACACGGGCATATAAAATTTACAATAGCGAACTTATTAGTGAAAGACACAGACATCGTTGGGAATTCAATAATAATTTTTTAAACGATTTTGAACATGCTGGTTTGATAGCAAGTGGTAGAAATCCCGAAAGTAAATTAGTAGAAATTGTAGAACTAAAAGGACATCCATTTTTTATTGGTGTACAGTATCATCCAGAATTAAAAAGTACAGTAGAAAATCCACATCCTTTATTTGTAAATTTTGTAAAAGCAGCTGGTGCTTTTGCTGATCTTAAAATTAGTATGCAAATTTCTAAAGGAGAAACTATACCATCATAATTTTTTTTTATTGTTAACCATCTAATCTATTATCTGCGTAAATCTGAAAAATCTGCGAGCAAAAAAATGACACAAAAGTTGACAATGGATGATTTGAAGAGAATTAGTCCAGAAGAATTTAAACAAAGTGAAAAAACACCTGTAATTGCAGTTTTAGAAAATATACGTAGCGCATATAATGTAGGAAGTGTATTTCGTACTGCAGATGCTTTTTTGCTAGAAGCCATATATATTACAGGTTATACTTGTACACCACCACACAAAGAAATTAAAAAAACAGCTCTAGGTGCAGAAGATACTGTAGAGTGGAAACATTTTACTAATGCGGCTGAGGCAATTGCTCAATTAAAAGCAAACGGTTATAAAGTATATGCGGTAGAACAAATTGTAAACAGCCTTATGTTACACGAAGTTGCTTTTACTCCTACAGAGAAAGTAGCAGTAATTTTTGGAAACGAAGTAAGTGGGGTAGAATTGGAAACTATAAAACTATGCGATGGCTGTATAGAAATTCCACAATTTGGTACCAAGCATTCATTAAATATTGCAACAGCTGCCGGTGTTGTGTTGTGGGAGATTGTGAGAGGTAGAATTAATAGATAAGCCATGTAATTTTGTACAATATAAATTATTTTTTAGATTTTGTTTATGAATGAACGAAATACATTAGCTACAAGTTTACATTTTTTTTGATTTTGTATTAATACAATTTTTTGTTCCATTGTATTCGTACAAATTTTTATTCACAGCAAATCAAAATCTGTGAATCTGTGCATTCCTTTTTTGCAAAGTAAAAACCTTCCTACTTTTCTTACAAAAAAAATATAGCCGACTTCTCAGCAAAAATTTCTTTTAAACGATAGAAGTACTATTGAAAAAATAGTTTTATAAAAAGATTTAGAGCAGTAATACCAATTATAAATATATTTTAGTCAGTTAAATTATAAAAGTTGTCGGCCTGAGCTTGTTGAAGGCGGGTTTCTATAAGCGCAACGGGTTCGACAAGCTCACCCTGACAACATCCTTGATTGAACTCATTATAAATTATAGATGGTATAAATAACTTTTCTGAATTTATTTTAAGTCGAATTAATCTCCATTTTTGAAAACTATTATCCATAAAAAAACCAACAAAATATTATTAAGTTGGCTTTTTAATTGTGATTTTTTAATTACAGTTTAATAAATTGAGTTGTTATCTCATTATCATTTTGCAATAATCTGATAAAATAAGTTCCATTTCTAAGTGCATTAAACTGTGTAGTTATATCATATTGATATTGACCAGGAGATTTAATACCTTCTGAAATTGTTCTTACTACTTGACCTTTTTCATTCATAACATTTAAAGTAACATTACCGGTGCCAGGTACTAAATAATCAATAATTGCAGCTGTTGTAAGTGGGTTTGGAGAAATCTTTATACCCAAACCATCTTTTAAAATTATAATATTACTATTTCTACTTAAAGTGCCAAAGTTTTGAATTGCAGAAATATTTCCAATACCCGTAGCTGCACAATTAGCACTTACACGCCATTGATAACTTGCTCCTAAAGTTAAATTATTAAGTACAAAACTGTTTGCTTGTATTGCTGCAGCTACAGTAGTCCATGTTGTAGCTGTAGCAACTTTAAATTCTACCGTGTAAAAACTACCAGCAGTACCAGTCCAATTTAGCTTACTAGAATTAAAAGTAATATCTGTTACATTTAAATTAGTTGGAGCTGTTGGAGTAGGGTTTGCAGTAACCAAAATACTAGCTCTTGCTCCTTCTGCACAACCTATACTAGCTACATAAAAAGTATTATTACCAGCAGTAGATGTACTTGGTGTTGGTGCTGTGGTAGAACCAGTGCCACCTATTGCCGTTGTATACCATAATAAATTACTACCAGTTGCAGATAGTTGAGATGCAGTTGCATTTTGGCAATAAACTATAGGAGATATTACTATTGGTGCCGTTGGTAAAGCAGATACAGTAACTGTTATCAATATTCTTGGGCTTTCACAAGTATTACTTGATTGATTTACATAATAACTTGTAGTGCCAGCATTACTTGTTACAGGTATTGGAGCAGTAATTGTACCAGTACCACCTGCTGCTGTAGTATACCATAATAAATTTGTACCAGTAGCTGTAAGTGCCGTTGCTGTTGCATTTTGACAATAATTAACAGCAGCAGTAGTTGATGGTGCAATAGGAGTTACATTTACAGTAACAGTAATTTGTGCTCTTGCACTTTGGCATCCGCTTACTGTTTGGCTTACATAAAAAATATTGTTTCCTGCAGTAGTTGTACTTGGTGTAGGTGCTAAGGAATTACCTGTACCACCTGTAGGTACTGTATACCACATTAAATTTGATCCATTTGCTGTAAGTTGTGTAGCTATTGCGTTTTGGCAAAATACAACAGGTGTAGCAACTGTTGGTGCAGTAGGTATAGGGTTTATCGTTACTGTTATTAATGCCCTTGGCCCTTCACCGCATATCCCAGTTTGGCTCACATAATAAGTTGTACTACCTGTAGCAGTTGTACTTGGTATTGGTGCAGTTGTACTACCCGTTCCTCCTGTTAGTAAACTGTACCAAAGTAAACTTGTACCTGTTGCCGAAAGTGCAACCGATGTTGCTCCCTGGCAATAACTAACAGGTGTGCTAACAGTTGGTGCTGTTGTAGCTGCTACAATATTTACGACAGCGGTTGCTCTTGGGCTTTCACATCCATTTATTGTTTGGCTCACATAATAATTACTAGAGCCAACAGTAGTTGTACTTGGTATTGGTGCAGTAGAAGAACCTGCACCTCCTATTGGAGAAGTGTACCATAATAAATTTGTACCTATTGCTACAAGTGGAGTAGAAGGTGCATTTTGACAAAATGAAACTGGTGTAGTTGGAATTGGTGCTGCTGGTACTGCATTTACAGTTACAACTATTGACGTTCTGGGGCTTTCACAATTATTCACTGTTTGGCTAACATAATAAGTTACTGTGCCAATTGTAGATGTGCTAGGTGTAGGAGTTATGGTAACTCCACTACCGCCTATTGATGTACTATACCATAATAAATTTGTACCAGATGCAACTAATGGTGAAGCAGCTACACCTTGACAATAAACTATAGGAGTTGTAACAACTGGTGCAGTAGGTATTGCATTTATTGTAACTGTTATTGCTGCTCTTGGGCTTTCGCCACAAGATTGTGTTTGGCTTACATAATATATTATACTTCCTACAGATGTAGTACTTGGTATAGGTGCTGATGCACTTCCTATTCCACCACTTGCATTTGTATACCATAATAAACTAGTACCTGCTGCTGTAAGTGCAGTTGCTGAAGCACCTTGGCAGTAAGTTATTGGTGTAGTTACTGTTGGCGCAGGTGTAGTAGCCGATATTGTTACTGTTATTGTTGCTCTAGGACTTTCACAATTATTTACAATTTGACTTACATAAAATAATGTTGTGCCAATGGTTGTTGTACTTGGTATTGGCGCTACAGAACTACCCGTACCACCAGCTGCTGTAGTATACCATTTTAGGTTTATGCCAGTTGCTGTAAGTGCCGTTGCTGTTGCGTTTTGGCAATAATTTATTGGTGTTATTACTGTTGGAGCATTAGGAATTGCATTTACAGTAACTACAATTGCTGTTCTTTGACTTTCACAACCATTTACTGTTTGGCTTACATAATAAGTTATAGAGCCTACACTGGTAGTACTTGGAGTAGGACTTGTAGAAACTCCAACTCCTCCAGCTGGTAAACTATACCATAATAAATTTGTACCTGTTGCAGCCAAACCAACTGCAGTTGCATTTTGACAATATGATATAGCAGTGTTTGTAACTGGAGCTGCTGGAATAGCATTTACTGTAACTACAATCAATGACCTTGCACCTTCACAATTATTTACCCTTTGGCTTACATAATAATTTGTACTTCCAATATTTGTTGTAGTAGGTATTGGGGCTGTAGAACTACCTACACCGCCAGTTGCAGAAGTATACCACAATAAGTTAGTGCCAGTTGCTACAAGTGCTATGGCTGTCGCATTTTGACAATAGTTTATAGTTGCTGTAACAATTGGTGCAGCAGGTAATGCATTTACATTAACTGTAATTGCCAACCTTGGCCCTTCGCATCCATTTAAAGTTTGGCTTACATAATATATAATAGCGCCTACTGTAGCAGTACTAGGTATGGGTGCAGAAGCATTACCTGTGCCACCACTTGCTGCAGTGTACCACAATAATGCTGTGCCAGTTGCTGTAAGTGCTGTGGCTATTGCGTTTTGGCAATAAGTAACAGTTGTAGTAGCAGCAGGTGCTACGGTTGTGCAGGCAGGTACACTTACATAAATATGATATTCACCTGGTGCAAGTGTAATACTTTGGGTTGCATTGCTAAGATTAAAAGTAGAATTGGTTGCACCATTTATTCCAGTACCAGGTCCGTTGCTTATATAGTTTGTCCAATTACCAGTAGCTTGAAAAGTAACTGTTCTTGTTTGAGTAGTTACATCCATGTTAGCAATCACTACTACTTTTTTACCAGCTGCATTTGGATCTTCAATTAATAATCTTTTTACTAATCCTCCACCATCAAAAAACTCATAACTAAAATTGGTATTATTAAAAACTGTTGGATTACCCAATCTTAAGTCTAGTATTTTTTTGTAGGTATCATATAGTTTTCTACGATTAGGGTCTAGCATATATTCCCAACGTGGTGGTTTGTTTGCTGTATTACCTCCATTAAAATTGATAGATAAATCGTATCCTCTTTCTTCAAATTGCCAAATGAGTTTTGGACCAGGTACTGTAAATAAAATTGCGGCAGCAGCTTCTTCTCTTGCAAGTGCAGTAGGTAAGTTTTTTACATCGTAGCTACCATTTGCATTTCCACTCAGTAAGTTTTTATACATGGTACGTTCTTCATCATGGCTTTCTTTATAACCCATCAATGCAGGATTATTAAAACCTCTGCCACTCGAATTCCAAAAAATATCAGAAATATTAGAATTGCTTGTATACCCCATTGTACACTGGTTATACTGGCTATTCATATTACCCCAAAGCATAAAGCCATGTGCTGCATATTCTTGTTCTTCAGAGCTTGGTCTTGAACCTAAAAATTCTAAAATCATATAAGTACCAGGATGAGTAGGTACTGAATTATCATAATAATATTTCAAATTAGCAACTCTTGCAGGATCATAATTTTCTACCGTAGTTGTATTGGTTATCGTTTGC
>JAYVID010000073.1:0-12372 GCA_043770525.1 Ferruginibacter sp. | reverse complement strand
GAAAACTCGTTAAAGCCCCTAAAGTACCCGCAAAACCTAAAATTTCAACAACTAGAGTAGTTAAAAAACCAAAAGAGAAGTCAATGAAATTTATAAATGACAAAGTTTGGAAATTATGTCGTGAAATTATTTTAACTTTGTACGGAAATACTTGTTATACAACCCAGGTAAAAAACTTAGAGGGCAGTAATTTACATCTCTCTCACTTAATAGCCAAGGCAGCACTACCTATGAGTTACAAATATGATTTAAGATTATTACGCCCAGCTAGTTATCACAGTAATATAAACTTATCAGGAGACACGCATAATTATCTTAATCACTATTTACAAGAGTGTAATATTTCTCATACAAAATGGGAAGATTTTAGAAAAGAAATAAAATCAGCATCACTTGTAAAAGGTAGAGATTATTTAACTAACTTAATTACACATTACACTTTTGTACTTGACCAAATTAAAACTTTTCCAGAAAGACAAGAAAATTTTAAAAATCAATATACAAGATTAAAATAATATGAAAATAACTGTTAATTTAAAATATAAAATAGGACAAAAAATTGTTGTATCAGATTATGTTATGACAGTGATAGGATTTGAGTATTTACCAAATAGAGGAATGAGATACATCATATTAACAGTTAATGAAAATAAAACAGATTGGTTATATATGTATGAATTTGAAATAGAAGCCTTAAAAGAAAAAGCTTATTAGTTATCCACAGTTATAAAATACATTATGTCTTGCATTACAAAATACATTATGTTATACTTATAACATAAGCAAAAAAGCTTATATCAAAATATGAAAAAAATAGAAAACGATACAATAAAGTTTCAGTTAATAGAAAAAATAGTATCACAAAAGTTTAACAACTTAGATGAATACGATAATGTTATTAATCTAAATGATTTACTAGAAGACGATACAGATATTTACTACGCTACATACTACGAAGCAGAAGACCCAACAGATGAAAACTCAGACGGTAAAAGAAAACTTAATCATATAATCTCACATGTAGAATTAGACGCTTACTGTGATGTAATGAGTAATAAAAACTAATATGCAATTAAAATGTATGTATTGTAATAATTCAGCAGAAGATTGCACTTTATTAGATTACTTTTCTTTAGTATCTACATTAAAATGCAGAGCTTGCAGAGGAAAACTAAAAAATGCATTAAATTATAAAAATAATAAAGTAGCCGAATTCTAATATGCAAGAAATATTTAACAATATAAACAAAGATGCTAATTTATTCTTTAAACAAGCAGATAAATTTATAAAAAAACAAAAAATTAAATAATATGAAAAACATATATAAAGCAATAGCAAACTTACAGCAAGAAATAAAAGTCATACACAAAGATACTACAGGATTTAATTATAGTTATGCTGATTTACCTTCAATCTTTGCAGTATTAAATCCAATGATGAAAAAACATGGCTTAGGTTTTTATCAAGCAGTTAATGGCACACAAATAAAAACAGTAATATTTCATGTAGAAAGTGGCGAGACTGTAGAAAGTAACACTGATATACCACAAGGTGTACAGTTAGCTAAAATGAACGACTTTCAAGTGCTAGGTAGCGCTATAACTTACATATGAGATATGCGCTTTCATCAATACTTGGTCTTGTAACAGATAAAGATACAGATGCACAAGGTGAACAAGTTACATATGCTAAAAAAGAAAAAGTAATAGCACCACGAGAAGCTCGGGTGCTAGAATTATCAAAAGTTCTATCTATGATAGATAAAAATAATAATGTAGATCTATTAGAAACTATGCTCGGCAGATTACAAAGTGCAATTAACATAAAAGAAGAAGATAAAGACACAGTAAGACAAGCAGTAAATGCAAAAATGGACAGTTTGTTAAATACAATTAAATAATATGAAAAAACAAAGCATAAGCATAAACTATAATAAGCTAAATAACTTAGCCAATGATAAAGGCTATATAAACTTAGATGTAATCTTTAACAAAGAAGAAAAAAAGAAAAATGAAAATACTTGGGAATTATGGGAAATAGGTTTTATATCAACAAAAGCGCCTAAAGGAGAAAAAGGAAATATTATAGGTAATATATCAGAGTTTAGAAATAAAAACACTCAAAATATAGAAATACCTAAAATAGATCACGGAGAAGCTATTAACCCTGATGACATACCATTCTAAAATTATGCAAGACAAAGAAACCACAGCTACCCCTATATTTGTAGAAGATAATACAAAAATAAAAGAGTATGCAAAAAAACACGGATTAGCCAATCGTAAAATGGCATTAAATAAAATATTAACTAAATTAAAATAAAAAACAAAATGAAAAAAATAATCACAATCGGTTTAACATTAACAGCAATATCATTTGCCCAGGCACAAGATATATTAGAAGTAACTAATTTACAATACTCAAATAATAAAACTACTGTAACACTAGTAAGAAGTTATGAGGGTAGGGTAACAGGTACTCAAGATAAAGTTTATGAAAACATGATAAGCATGCAAGACGCAGTTACAAAAGCATCTTACATAGCTGATCAGAACATTACTGTAACAGGTAAAAACGCTAGCTCAACCAAAGGGCAAGTAAACTTCTTTGCAAAGTTAAGATATGACGCTTGGTTTAAAGGATTAAGTAATTACTTTCTAGAACTTACAAGACAGCAAAACTTAGAAAAATAATTAACATTAAATAGCGTGCAATATCGCACGTTATTTTTTATACAACTATGAAAAAAACAAATACCCTTATCACCTTATTAAGTTTCTTATACGGAGTACACACATACAATCCTATGCTTATATTTGTAAGCTTAGTATTAGCTCTTGGAATATCTTTACACTGGATAGCCGACACAATAGCAGATATATTACAAGCACGTAGATTAGAAAAGTCTATGGAAAGTATTGTAAACATATTAGAAAAAGGTTTAGACTTAGAAAAAAGTATTGATGAGCATAATAATTTACAAATTAAAGGTAATGTAACTCAACCTACAGTTACTAGTCTTTCTAATTTAACTATGTCAAATGGTCATGGCTTTCTTGCAAAAAAGACAGATAAAGGAGCTGTAGAATTTGAGCCTTATGAATTAGAAATTGTAACATCTGCTTTGCCAAAAGATTTTGTAGAAGCGTTTACTACAGAAAACTATTTGAACAAACAAATTAAATGCTTAGGTAAAGTTGGAGACGTAATATCTTTTAATAAAATTAATAGAATATACACCGTAAGATTCACTGATAATAAAAGTAATGTATATTATGAATATACACCTTTACAAATAAAAAATCTTTTATTTGCTAAGAAAAAAGTAACAAATATTAAAAAATAATTAAAAAATAATGAAATCATATAACAATAGTTTAGAACTAAAACAAAAGTTTATAGCAGAACTTAAAAAACACATAGAACAAGATAAACTTATAAAAGGTGTATATGGAGATAAAAACTCAAAAGACTTTAAGGGTTGTGCAGTAGGTTGCTCACTACACTCATTAAACATTATAAATGGAACTAATTTAGATACGTCTAATCACAAAAGAGCAGAATTAGAATTAGGAATACCAGAATGGCTTTATAGATTACAAGATACTATTTTTGAAGGATTGCCAAAAGAGTTATCTCAAACTTTTCCTTTTAGATTTTCAGAAGCTATAAACGTAGGTAGTGATTTAACAAAAGTAAAATGGCAGTTTTGTTCGTATTTAATGCAAGAAAATATAGACAGGGTATTGTCTTTAAACATTTCAGAAGAATTAAAACAAGAAGTTGTTAACAGTATACGTGGCGTACTTACTTTACATGTTAACGCTATAGAAACTGGTATTTGGAATCACTCAGCAGCAAATTTAGCAGCAGATTCAGCATACTCAGCAGCACGCTCAGCAGCACGCTCAGCAGCAAATTTAGCAGCAAATTCAGCAGCAGATTCAGCATACTCAGCAGCAGATTTAGCAGCATATGTTAAATACTCAGAAAAACTTATAGAGTTATTAAAACAAACATATTAAATAAACATGATAAAAATAAAAGACTTAAAAAAAGGAGACATATTACAAAGTAATAATTGGTTTAGAAAAGTAATATCAATTATTAATGAAGATTTAGTAGCCTTGTCTGAAAGCTGGGATAAAGACAGTGTAAAAGAATATATTAAAGAATGTTCACAAAATTATTATCAATCATATACAGACTACTCGTTAGAAGACTACACCTTAGTAAAACAAGATTGGTCATGGAAAGATTTAAAAAATAAAGATAAATATTGGGTTTTACACATTTCAGGCAGTGTTAGTTATATTTTTTGGGAGAATACTAAGTCTGATGCATTTCGTGCAAAATCAGGCAACATATATCAAACAGAAAAAGAAGCAGAAGAAGCTTATGAATTAATAATGAGTAAAGAGTAAAATGATGGAAGAACTTATAAAAAACAAATTAATAATTGAAAAGTTGCATATTATTAACACAATATTAAATATACAACTTTTAGTTTATAAAAAAGAAGAAGATGAAGAATTAATTAATTTTGAATTAATTCATGAGTTATTAAGAGAATACAAACAAAAAGTTAATGAAAATCCAAAATATTTAACAATAGACTAACATGAACTACATAAAACTACTACAAAGATTCTTAGCTTGGTTTAATATAGGATTAGCTATCTTTATTATTACAGGGGTATTTATGCCAGCTACATTTGAAATAGCAGTTACATACGCTTGTCTTGGATTAATGTTTTTAATCATAAGTAATAAATAATATGACAAAACAAAACATAAAGATAGATAAAATCAAACCATCAGAACTCTTTAAAAGTAAAAACTCAAGTATGTATAAAACATTTGAAGAGATTTGCACAAGAGAGATGTTAAATAACGCACTAGAATACAATTCATCACAACTTAATTTAATAATCCACGCATTAGAAAGTTTAGATACAAGTTTTTATGATAATGATTACAAAGCAATGCACGCTAACTTATATAAAAGGTTTAGAGAATTAAAAGAAAATGCAAAATAATATGTACAAAATAAACGACAAAGCAATAGCTTTTTTACCGATAGAAAATATAGAAAAAAAAGCATTAACTCAAATTATAAATACTTCTACAATGCCTTTTTTGCACAAGCATGTGGCTGTTATGCCAGATTGTCATTGTGGTAAAGGAGCTACTGTAGGCACAGTAATAGCTACTAATGGTGCTGTAATACCTGCGGCAGTAGGAGTAGATATAGGGTGCGGAATGATTTCAGTTAAAACAAATTTAAAAAGAAGTGATTTAAAAGACTTGCATAATATTAGATTAGGTATAGAAAGACGTATTCCTATGTCAGCTGGTAAATTTAATAATAATTTAACTGAAAGTGCTAAATTAAGAATAAATCAACTTTTAGATTTATCTAAAGGTAGAGATTTAAATAAAGAATTTGGAACTACTTCATGGGAAATGCAATTAGGTACTCTTGGCGGAGGTAACCACTTTATTGAAGTGTGTACTGATGAGCATGATAGTATTTGGCTTACTGTTCATTCAGGCTCAAGAGGAATTGGTAATAAAATAGGAATGACATATATTAAAAAAGCTCAAAATCTAATGAGTAAAATGTTTATTTATTTACCTGACCCAGACTTAGCTTATTTAATAGAAGACACAGAAGATTTTAATAATTATCAAAGAGACTTAGCTTGGGCACAAAAATTTGCTTTGTTAAACAGAGAAGAAATGATGGATAGGTTAATCACAGAAATAAAATATCATGTTTATGGCAATGAAGATATCAATATTGAATTAGAAAGAATAAATTGTCATCATAATTTTACTCAAATAGAAAATCATTTTGGTAAAAATGTATGGATAACAAGAAAAGGAGCAATACAAGTCAAAAAAGGAATGCTAGGTATGATACCTGGTTCTATGGGAGCTAAAAGTTATATAGTAGAAGGAAAAGGCAATAAAATGGCATTTGAAAGTTCTCCACATGGAGCAGGTAGAAAATATTCTCGCACCAAAGCCAAAGAACTTTTTAATATGCAAGACTTTAAAAACTCTATGATTGGGATAGAACATAGAGAAAGTGAAGTATTATTAGATGAAATACCAGAGTGTTATAAAGATATAGACGAGGTTATGGAAAATGCAAAAGATTTAGTAGAAATTAAATATACACTGAAACAAATTATTAACGTAAAGGGCGATTAAGTACTTAAGGTGAAGTGCCCAGAACAACTAGTATATGTTCGCCAGTTTCAAAAAGTTAATTAGACTTTTCTATCACTTCCCCTTAAAAACTCAATCGAGTCAGAGAGCAAGGAATTGAACCTTGTCCGCATGTATCCAAAACATGCATGCTGCCATAACACCTCACTCTGATAAATATATTATAACATAAAAATAAATTAATGCCAAAAACACTTAACCAACAAATACTCACAGTACTTAAAACTAATAACAAAGGCTTTGATTTTAAAGCAAAAGCTGATGTAATAGAAAAGATAGTAAAGGAGTGGTATAAAGATAATAAAATATGAAAATAACAGACACTTCTAAAAGTAAAAAAGAAAGCACTATATCTAAAAAAGCATATAAGAATATGAGAGGAGGATTTAAGTAAGAGTTATACACATTTAACACAATAAAAATATACCATACGTCAATTTGTATGGTATAATGTTATATAGATGAAGAAGAAATCTTACATACCTTTAGTAAGTGAAGTTATAGAAAGAAACAGTCTTATTCATATCTGTAAATACGAAGGTAAGCAATGTTTATACATTTTTATAAAAACAAGGTATCATCAACCAGATAAATGCTTAAATTGTTTAAAAGAATTAGAAATATTACACAAATACCAACTATTAAAACAGACTAAGTATAGCCATAAAAAGAAAAGTATATTATAATAAAGATATGTTAATAAAATCAGAATCTATAGAAAATAAACAAAGAAAAGGTATTCATCTATTTTTGAGCTATGAACATAATAATTTAGAAAGAGAGGCTATAATTTCTTTATCAGAAATAGACATGACAATAGGAAATGTAATATTAACTATAAATGAAATGCTTAAAAATTTAAGTAAAGACATTGAAGATAAGTTATTAAAGAATAATGAATAAATAATATGAGCATAATAATAAACATATGTTTGGAATTAATAAAGGAAGAAAATATATGAACGATCGATTAGCAAAACAATTAAAAGAAGCAGGGTTAAGTTGGGATAAGGACTATCCTAATCTCTCTGAACTAGTAGAAGCTTGTGGAGAAGATTTAGTGGTGTTACTCCACGATGAAGGCAAATGGTCATGTAGAGATATTTACTTAAGCGATTTTCCAAGACAGGAAGTATATGATACTCCAGAAGAAGCAGTAGCAAGATTATGGTTAGAAATTAATAAGAAATAATATGAATAAACAAGCACTAAAAGAAGTATTAATAGAACCTATAAAAAGATCAGTAGGGAGACCTACAAGTTACACAGAAGAAATATTACTTAAAACAATAACTTACGTAGAATCTTGTAATGATATAGATGAAGATAAGGAAAGTAGTATAAAAGCTAAAGTTAATTTACCAAGTATAGAAGGATTAGCTTATGAAATAAAAATAAATAGAGACACTATTTATGAATGGTGTAAAGTTAATAAAGATTTTTCCGACATTATTGATGATTTAAAAGCAAAACAAGCAAGAATTTTATTAAATAAAGGTTTGTCTGGAGAGTATAATTCAACTATAGCTAAAGTACTTTTAACTAAGCATGGTTATAGGGAAGGAATCGAGACTACAGACAAAGACGGAGAGCCTTTAAATAACAATATAGCAGATGCAATAGCTAAAGCTTATGGAAATAAATAAAGAAGCATTAGACAACTTAATTAAGACAGCACAACAAGCGGGTTGTTTAGAAGAACAAGTAAAAAATTTTTTAACTGCGCAATATGTACCTTTAACATGGCAGTGGGATTTTCACTCACAAGCAAGAAAAGCAGATAAAAGTGATGGTCCTGTAGAAATAGCTTGTGGAGGAGCTAGAGGTCCAGGAAAAAGTAGAGCAGTATTTTCTCAAGTAGCTCTTGATGACTGTCAAAGATTCCCGATGCTAAAAGTTTTATTTTTAAGACAGACAGCAGTTTCAGCTCAAGAAGCTTTTGATGACTTGATAGAGAAAGTCCTTTTGGGGAAATTAAGTTATGAAAAGAAAAACAGTACAGTAATTTTTTCTAATGGTTCAAGAATATTATTAGGAGGATTTCATGATGAAAAAGATATTGATAAATATATAGGTATAGAATATGATTTAATTGTTGTAGAAGAGCTTAATCAGCTTACTGAAGATAAGTTAGAAAAATTAAGAGGTTCTTTACGTTCATCTAAAATAGGTTGGAGGCCAAGACTATATACATCATTTAATCCTGGGGGAGTTGGACACTCATTTGTAAAAACTAGATATGTAACACCATATAAAATATCATCTCAAACAACTACAAGATTTATACCAGCTACTTATAAAGCAAATATCTTTTTAAATAAAGAATATACAGACTATTTAGAAAATTTAAAAGGAGATTTGGGTATAGCTTGGAGAGAGGGAGAATTTGATTTATTTGCGGGTCAATATTTTACAGAGTGGAAATATGATATACATGTTGTTCAACCATTTGAAATACCAAAAGACTGGACAAGATTTATGGCAGGAGATTACGGCTTTTCAGCCCCATCTTCTATAGGCTGGTATGCAATATCACCTGATGGTGATTTATATCGTTATAGAGAGTTATATGGCACAGGAATGGGGTATACAAAGTTGGCAACTGAGGCAGTTGCTATAACAGACCCAAAAGAAATTATTTCATATTGTGTATTTGACCCAGCCTTTTGGTCAAAGAAAGGAGAAAGAGATGATGAATTATCTGGGGCAGAAGTTTTTGCATCTAAATGGAAAGACTTAACGACTAAGGAATTAAGAATGATTAGAGCTAATAATAGTCGTGTAGTAGGTTGGGGTGTAGTCAGGGAGTATTTAAAAGTTATTCCAAAAGATGATAGTTTTAGTTCTAAATTAAAAGTATTTAAAACGTGTGCTGAGTTAATTAGAACTTTACCAGAACAACAACATGACAAGAGAAATCCAGAAGATATTGATTCAAAATTAGAAGACCATGCATGTGATGAATTACGTTATGCCGTAATGTCTAGACCAGAGTATATAGTAGTAAATCCTTATCAGTATATACCAGAAGAAGAACCATTATACGGAAGTATAGGCATATAATTTGCATATATTTAAATACTTTTATACAATTACAATAATATGACAAGCGTATCACACGAACTAAGACAGAAAATTATACAACAAGCAGTAACAGAAATAGAATTTGCACGTAATTATAAACAAAGCAAGCTTGCTAACTGGAAAATCAACGAAAATATGTATTATGGACGTAAAGAAAAGTCTGTAGAGAGCCGTGCTAATGTAGATTTAGGACAAATGAGTGCTTTTGTGCATAATATACTTGCTAAAATAGATAACCCACTAATATTTAAGTTTACTAAACGTAAAGATGCACAAGTAGATAGAGTTAAAAGATTAAACGCCATTAGAGTAATAGATTCTAACAATGATAATTGGGATATTAAAGATATAGCTGGTAAAAAGCAAGCTATTGTTTATGGTAGAGCGATATATTCTTATTATGCAGATAGTGAATATGGATATTGTCCTCATTTAGATAATGTAGATGTTTATGATTTTCTTATAGACCCGTCAGCAGGTGGGCTTAATATACAAAAAGCAAGATACTGTGGTGATTACGGAGTTATACTCACTAGACAAGAAATAAAGAAAGGTATAAAAGATAAAATGTATTTAAAAACAGAGGGAGAGCAATTATTAAGCGGTAAAGGTAATTCTACAGATAATACACAGGAAACTATTAATCAAAAAAATAGAACTTACTCAAATGGTATAGGATACGCTGAGAAAGAGATTGAATCAGAAGATAAATTTAAGTTTTGGAGATGGGGAACTACTTACGATGGCAAAAGATATTTTCTATTACTTACAGAAACTAATAAGACAGCTATAGAAGTATGCGAACTTAAAGACAAATTTGCATCAGACTTATGGTGGTATTGGACTTGGGCGGCTTTTATAGATTTAACAGAGTTTTGGACACCTAGTTATTGTGATTATGTTAGAGAATTATTTATGGCACAAGCAGTTAGTGTCAATCAGACGCTAGATAATGCAGAGCAAATTACTAAGCCTCAAAAAATGGTACAAGTAGGAGCTATAGAAAACTTGCTTGAGTTAAAGTATAAACGTGATGGTATTATAAAAGTAAAAGAGGGGGTTAATATTAACGAAGCGGTACAAATAGTACAAGCACCTAGCATACGCACTCCTATGGAGCTTTTTGCCTTATTAGAGGGCATACAAGAGAAAGCCTCGGGAGTAACAGCAGCAGCACAAGGAGTGGCTGAAAATAATTCAGGAGCAAAAGTAAGTATATATAAAGGGAACGTAGCTAACACAGCAGATAGGTTCGGATTACTTAATAAGTCTTATTCATTTGGATACAGAGACTTTGCTAAACTTTGGAGAATGGGAGTAGACGAACATTTAGTTAAAAAAGTGGCTATAGATTTACTAGGAATAGACGGAATAAATACAGAGATGGTATCAAGACGTGATATTTTTAGGAAGAATGAAGACTTTGGACTTATTGTAGAAGCATCTAACGCAGAACTTGAATTAACTGAAGAAGATAAACGTGTTAAAATAGACTTTTTAAGAAATAACGGAGGCATACTAGTAGCTCCAGGAGCAAAACCTATACAAAATGCTCAGAAAGCCTATGAAATAGGAGCAAGCTTAATAGGATTTGATGATGAGACCATTAGACAGTTACAAGACACTTCTGACTTTGGAGGCACTTCTCTTATGGCAAAAGCTGACAGAGACATAGAAGAAATATTAGAGGGTAAAACTTTAAAACCTAATCCAGCAGCAACTACAGCATTTAAGCAGCGTATTGTAGATTATTTAACTAATAATGAAGAGAATGTATCATTAGAGCAGTTTAATAATCTAATTAATTATGCAGCAAGCTTAGATAATATTATAGCTAGAAATATGACAAGAAAAGCTAACGAGTTATTATTTAAAGAAAAGATGATGCAAATGTCAGCGCCTATGTCACAAGACCAGCCACTAGCACCAGAGGAAAGCCCGACAGGGGCAAGTTAACAAATAAATATATGATTACATACAAATTAAAAAAAGACGGCAAAATAGAATGTTCAGGTTACACTTCTGAATTTACTTTACAAGATATTAAAAACAACGTAGAGAGAACAGAAAAATACATAAAAGAGTTTACCGCCAATAAAACTCTAAAAGAGGGCATACTTGCTAATATATTACAGCACAATCCTACCATAGAGAGAATGAAGCCAGAGATGGTGCACGCTTGCTTTATGTATCATGAGTCTAGAATGGAAAAAGAAATGTTTGATAAAAAGTTAAAAGATTTTAATGCATCTCTTAAAAAAGACAAGGCAGAACTAAAAGAAATACTAAAACAAATACCAAAACTAGATGTTAAATAAAGAAGAAGAAAAAGAAATAAAAGAAGATTTGGGAGTGTTAATTGATATAGACACTTTATCTAATACTGCAGGAGGGAAAACACTTATTAAAGCACTTAATAAACAAATCTTAAGTGCTTTAGAAATAATGCTTGAACAAAGAAAAACTTTTACCTTACAAGAGTATATTTCAAATGCTTGTGATATAAAAAGTAAATTAGATGTTGTTAAAATATTAACTAATGCTAAAAAAGAAATACAAGGATTAGAAAACATATTAAAAGAACAGATAGAATAATGTTTACGCATACACTTTATGTGTTGCGTATTGTAAGTGATTGAGTTCTCCCCTGTACTTAATTGCTTGCAGTACATAATACATAATTTGCATTATAAATAATACTTGTTTATAATTTAGTTACGAGTGGATGTCGGCAATAATATCCCTGTGTGCATCACAGTAAAAATGTTATTTCAATGGAAGAACAAACCACAATTACTCCAGTTGCGGAGGTACAAGCAACACCTGAGCCAACAGTAGAAAAAACAATCGGCGAAGTCTTAGAAACTAAAACTCAAGAGGTTGAAAAACCTAACACTGTACCTGAACATATTTTTCTTTCAGAGAAAAAAGCTAGAAAGGAAACAGAAAAAGAGTTGAAAGACTTAAAAGCTAAAATAGAAGCAGGAGCTACTCAAAGAGAAACTTTGGCAAGTATTAAAGCAATCGCTGAAGAGTACCCAGATATTGAC
>JAYVID010000072.1:0-11394 GCA_043770525.1 Ferruginibacter sp. | reverse complement strand
TCCTAAAAAGAAAAATTGATTAATCATTGTATTAGGATTGTCGTTATTAAACACTGCTAATAAATTAAGCACATTCAACATTTCTATTCTAGCACCGTTTTCATCTTCATAAAATTTATCCATTGCAAGTCTATAGTAATTGTAATACACATCATTCATTACAGCATACTTTGGGTTCAAAATATTATCTACCAACCAAAATCTATTTCTCAATCCATCAAACTGTTTCCAACCTTTTACTCCTCTTCCATCTGGCGCATTGTTTACTATATTTTGAGCCTTTAAAAATGCTTGTTGCCCGCCCCTAATTGCAAAAGATTCGTTATCAAACCCAATCACCATATATGCATAATAAGCAAACAAGGCTGTAAGATTGGAAATTTGAGGGTCTGCGCCAGATACCCTGTTTTCATTAAATTCTAATTGCTGAAATTCTACATACTTAAATGTAATATCATCATCTTTAAAATTTATAAGTGGCGATGAATAAGAAGTATTGAATATTGGCCTAGCAGCCTGTATGGTAATAGAACCATCGTATACATTTGCTTCATCTGTAGGTTTTAAATTTAAAAAAAAAGTGCAATCTATTCTTTCATTAGAAGTATATACTTCTTTTGTCCATTTACGGGTACTCATAAAAGTGCTCAATGCATTCTGCAAAGTAATAAATGCATTTTTATTTATGTTATTACCAATTTGTGAGGCTGAAACAGTAACCCTTGCATTTAACTCCTGAGCGTTTGTAACAATAAATGCTACCACACCAATAAACGATAAAATTATTTTTTGCATATTATTTTTTTAAAATGGTATTAATTATATCAGTTGCTACCATTGATTTTGATTTCATATCAAATTCAAAAGCTGCTCCTCTTTTATCAAAAATTGTAATTTTATTAGTGTTGTGTCCAAATCCTGCTCCTGCATCTTTCATTGAATTAAGTACTATAAAATCTGCATTTTTAGTTTCCAATTTTTTAATTGCATTTTCTTTTTCGTTTTCAGTTTCTAAAGCAAAGCCTACTAATATTTGGTTATCTTTCTTTATAGATCCTAACTTTTTCAGAATATCTTCCGTTTTTCCTAATTCTACAGTAAAAACAGCATCGCTTTTTTTAATTTTTTCTTGAGCTACATTTATAGGTGTATAGTCTGCTACAGCTGCACTCATTATAGCAATATCCATTTTATCAAAAAACTGTATACAAGCATCGTACATTTGAGAAGCACTTATTACATTTATCACACTAATACTTGCAGGCACTTCCTCTTTAGAAGGGCCTAATACCAATATAACTTCTGCTCCTCTATTCAAACACTCATAAGCAATAGCTATACCCATTTTTCCTGTGCTATTATTACCTATAAATCTTACAGGATCTAATTGCTCGTAAGTAGGCCCAGCAGATATCAATACTTTTTTACCACTCAAGTCTTTTGTACTAGTAAAATGTAATTCTAGCATTTTAATGATATCCTCGGGCTCTGCCATTCTACCCATGCCACTTAAGCCACTAGCAAGTTCGCCATTTTCTACTGGCAAAATAATATTCCCAAATTTTTTAAGCAACGCTATATTATTTTTTGTAGAAGGATGCTGCCACATATCTTCATCCATTGCAGGAGCAATCATTACAGGGCATGTGGCCGATAAATAAATTGCTTGTAACAAATTATCACATATACCATTTGCCATTTTAGCCATCGTATTACAGGTTGCAGGAGCCACTAGCATTACATCTGCCCACCTTCCAAGTATTACATGGTTTGCCCATGTATCGGCCTCAAACAAATTTGTAAGTACTTTATTTTTACTTAATGTAGCTAGTGTTAATGAGGGTATAAAATCCTCCGCAGCTTTTGTCATTATTACTTTTACTTCTGCACCCGATTTTATCAATAAACGTACAATTGTAGCAGCTTTATAAGCAGCAATACTTCCTGTAACAGCCAATAATATTTTTTTATCTTTTAGCATACAAACAAAAACGACGGCATTAAACCGTCGTTAAAATTATCAATTAAATATGAAATAAAAAGTGAAAAATTTATCTTTAACTAAAAAGATCTTCATCATTTTTACGGAAATATACTTTATCCTCTAAAAACTCTGTTGTAGCCAATAAAGCAGGATTTGGCATACGCTCATAAGCACGAGAAATTTCTATTTGCTCTTTATTTTCATGTATTTCTTCTAAACTATCGGTGTGACTAGCAAATTCCTCTAATTTGCTAGGCAATTCTTCCTTTACAGTTATATTTATTTGATTTGCACGTTTTGCTATTATAGCAATAGATTCGTACAAATTACCTGTTTTATCTTTCATATCAGATAATTTCTTTGGCTCTACACTGCTACTAGTACCAGAACCCAACTGGCGACGTAATTTACTCATTTGTAATTGCTTTTATGTTATTTTTACTAAGATTACTATAATTTTCAGCATCTTTTAATAATTTACTTTCCGGATATCTATCTGCAAAGTCTAAATACTCAGATACTACTTTTTCAAAACGTTCTGTTTGCTTTTCAACTATACTCATTTTTGCAAACTTATAATACGATTTTACAACCATTAATTTATATGAGTCCCCTTTAATTGATTCTGGGTAGTTGTTTAATAAGCTGTTGAATGCTATTCCTGCAGCTCTAAATTGCCCTAAGTTGTAGTATAGCTGAGCCTCTCTAGCCTCCTTTAATTCAAGTTTTGCTCTACCTTCATCTATAATTGCATTAGCATCTTTTATTCTTGGCGAACCTGGGTGCTGGTTAATAAAGGTTTGCATCATATTCATGCCTTTCATTGTATTTACCTGCTCTAGCTCTAGTTTTGGGCTTTGCTTATAAAAGCTATAAGCCCTCATATAATCTATCTCTTCTGTTTTGGGGCTATTTGGAAAAACCTCTAACCACTCTTTGAATAATTTTTCTGCCTGTTGATATAACTTTTGGTAATAAAAGCAATACGCATATTTATAATAAATTTCTTCAAATTTATCAGTGCCTTTCAGAGCCCCAAATAATTGCTCATATAATACTTGGGCATTTCTATAACTTTTTTTAGCATAATATTCATCCGCTTTTAAAAGCTTAAAGTTTATGTCCTTACTTTTTTCTATTTTACTAAACTTACTACAAGCTGATAAGCTTGTTATTAGTACAATTACCGCAAAAAATTTATAAAATAACCTCATAAGAATGTGCAAAATTAGCTGTTTTTATTCAAAATTGCTACATAAAAATTAAAATACCAAATACCGTACGTTAATCTATTTATAAAGCTTCATTAAATTAAAAACCCTTCCATTTTTGGAAGGGTTTTTATCATTAAGCAAAAGCCGAATTCTATATAGATTATTTAATATCTACTGTATTTTTATTTCCACCACCTTCAGAAACTTCGCAGTTTACTGAAATACGATCTTTACTAATACCACCTGTTTCAGAAAGGTATTTAACTATTGCCTCGTTTCTGCAATTACAAACTGCTTGAGAAGCTTTAGAAGCCTCAGGATAACCAGTTATAGTAACATTACAAGATGGATTAGACTTCATTTTAGAAGCTACTGCAGAAAGCATTGATTTGTTATCGCTGCTCAATGAGCAAGAGTTTCCTTTGAAAGAAAGACTTGGGTAATCTGTAGGACAACCATCTGCTGGAGGATTACCACCTGTAGGGTTATCACAACATTTCACTGGGCATTTACCTACACCATCAGCATCAACTGGTTGACACTCAGTAGGAGTAATCAACTGCTTATCTTTACAATCTGGTACACCGTCACCGTCTGTATCTCTAGTAACACCATGTGTATCTACAGGGCAACCAGCTGGAGTAACTTCACGATCTAAGAAATCACAAACACCATCACCATCTGTATCTGCACACTCAGGAGCCTTTTGCTTTGAGTGTGTAGGTGTATTCAACTCACTATATGCATAATCCAAAGGATTTAACCAATATAAAGGTTGAGTAGATTTACCACCTAAGTTAAAGTTTAAACCAATAGAAGCATAGTTGTAAGAATCAAAATCTCTTGTTTGAACAGGCGAACCTGCTGCTTGCTCTTGCCATCTTTGACCATCTAGCAAATCGTCTTTAATAAATGTCCAACGATCTTCTATAGCTAAATTAATTCTATTAGATAATTTGAAAGCAACACCTGCTAAAACTGTACCAGAAGGTTTAAAAGTATTTCCATTTATACCTGGACGAACACCAGTACCTGAAGTGGCATTTGGCAAATGAGATTCTGCCTTTGTTTCATAAGTATCATCCATGTAAGCTTTCAGTGATTTTCTAATTTCTTTACGTTTAGAATAAACATTAGCTGAAGTATTTAACGAACTATTGTAAGTTGCTAAAAAATTAGCAGTGTATGGCTTAGAGTTCGCATCAAGCGCATTAACAAAAGTTTTGTATAACGTACCTCCTATACCACCACCACCATATATTATGATAGCAGTTTTCGATTTGTGAAACCTAATATTATTTACAGTAAAAATACCTTGCAAACCTAAATCTTGTACTTTAGTTTTATAGTTGTAGAATATTTTATCTGTTGTGCCATTAGGTCTAGTAACATATGATCCTGCAACTTGTGTAGCTGCAACAATAGGTCCAGCACTTGTTCTCCAAGGTGCGTAATAACCGTTTGTAATCCAAGCATCATTTTCAACAAAGTTACTTGAAGCTTTCCAGTTTTGACCTTTACCAACAGTATTTAAATATTGTAATCTTAAAGAGAATACGTATCCGAAAGATTTTCTTACGTGAAGACTAAAATTAGGAGCTGTTAATGGAACACTAGATACATCACCACTAACTGTGAATATACCAGTAGAAACACCTACTTCCCACATATTACGAGGTTTTGCAGGAAACGACGTAGCGTTGTTCCAAAACTCGTTTTGCTGACCCATTCTTTTGGTTGGAATTACAGACGAATCGAAGACACTGTAACCGCCATTCATGTACCCAGTGCTACCACCTGTTTGCGCAAAAGAAAACGCAGAAACAAACATACAAAGGGTGAATAATAATTTTAACTTTTTGCTTACCATAACTTAATGATTGATGAATTTTCGAAAAAATTTACTTATTGATTAATTGCAAATGTATATAACTGTGTTAAATATACAAATTTTTTTTTGAAATTATTTTTTAAACGGTTTAAAATATATTTAAAATAATTACTCTAATGTATGACTATATTGGTTGTAAATAGGTTGCATGCCATAAAAAATATTTATTTTTTTAAAATATTTATTACATTTTACCAGTTTGCTAGCCTAAATTGCCCCCTTTTATAAGGCAAATGAAATTTATTACAAACATTATAGGGGAGGAATTAAGGGTTTTCGAATCGAAATTTGCCGATGCGGTAAAAAGCAAAACATCGTCATTAGATGCTGTAATGCGCTATATAATAAAAAGAAAGGGTAAACAATTGCGCCCTATGTTTGTATTTCTTAGTGCTAAATTACATGGCGAAATAAATGAAAGTACCTACAGAGCTGCTGCATTGGTAGAAATGCTTCATACTGCAACCCTAGTACACGACGATGTGGTAGATGAATCTATGGAGAGAAGAGGTTTTTTCTCTATAAATGCTATTTGGAAAAACAAAATAGCCGTTTTGGTAGGCGATTATTTACTTTCCAAAGGATTATTACTTTCTACTAGTAATAATGAATTTGAACAGTTACATATAATGAGTGATGCCATTAGGCAAATGAGCGAAGGTGAATTGTTGCAAATGGAAAAAACTAGAAAGTTAAATATTACAGAGGATATATATTTTGAAATTATTAAAAACAAAACAGCTTCCCTCCTTTCTTCTGCATGTGGTGTGGGCGCATATAGCACTACTCAAAATAAAGATATTACTGAACAAATGAAATTGTTTGGTGAAAAAACAGGCATTGCTTTTCAAATAAAAGATGATTTGTTTGACTATGGTACAGCCGATATTGGCAAACCTACTGGCAACGATATTAAAGAAAAGAAAATGACATTACCCCTCATTTACACACTCAATAATGTAGATAAGAAAACGATGAGGGATATTATTTACATCGTAAAAAACAACAATACCAATAAAGAAAAAGTAAAGTGGGTAATAGACACAGTTGTAAAAACTGGAGGAATAAAATATGCGGAGCAAAAAATGTTTGAATACAGAGACGAAGCGTTACATATTTTAAAACAATTTCCATCATCTGATGTAAGTGATGCATTGGGCGCATTGGTGAGATATACTACAGATAGAAAATATTAATGCTATTGCAAAAAAGATGGAACATACTACCCTACGATGAGCAAAAAGTAAATGCCCTTCATGATCAATTAAAAGTGAGCAAAACCATTTGCAAAATTCTTACACAAAGGCATTTTGATACTTATGATAATTCGAAAGAATACTTTTTACCTTCATTAAATGCTTTGCATGATCCATATCTTATGAAGGATATGCAAAAGGCCGTTGCAAGAATTGATAAAGCTATTGCTGCTCAAGAAAAAATATTGGTATTTGGAGATTATGATGTGGATGGCACAACATCTGTAGCTAGCATGTATAGTTTTTTATGTGAAGTATATGATGCACAAAAATTAGACTTTTATATTCCGCATAGATATAGAGAAGGATATGGAGTAAGCAAGATGGGCATTGACTTTGCTGCCACAAATAACTTTACTTTAATTATTTGTTTAGACTGTGGAATAAAGTCTGTAGAGCTAATAGATTATGCCAGTACACTTGGTATTGATTTTATTATTTGCGATCATCATTTACCTGGAGCTACTATACCTAAAGCGGTTGCAGTTTTAAATCCCAAACAAATAGATTGCAATTATCCTTACAAAGAATTGTGTGGCTGTGGAGTAGGTTTTAAATTGATGACAGCACTTGCACAACATTACCATTTACCTGAAGAAAAATTGTACAATTATTTAGACTTAGTTGCATGTGCAATTGCGGCGGATATTGTACCCATGACGGGTGAAAATCGTATACTTGCTTTCTTTGGTTTACATAAAATAAATACCAACCCATTACCTGGCATAAAAGCATTGATGGAGCTTGGTGGCATTACAAAAATAATGACAATTACCAATGTGGTGTTTGTAATAGCCCCTCGTGTGAATGCTGCTGGCAGAATGGATGATGCAAAAAAAGCGGTACAACTTTTTATAGAAAAAGATGTAGAAAAAGCAAAGGTATTTGCCGAACTTTTACATACCGATAATAAAGAGAGAAAAGAAGCCGATAGCAGCATTACTGAAGACGCTTTACAAATAATAGGAGAAGATGTTTTGCTGCAAAATAAAAAAACTTGTGTGGTGTATAGTGAGCATTGGCACAAAGGTGTGGTGGGTATTGTGGCTAGTAGATTGATAGAACATTATCACCGCCCAACGATTGTACTTACAAAAAGTGGAGACTATATTGCTGGTAGTGCAAGAAGTGTACCCGGCTTTAATTTATACGAAGCAATTTATGAATGCAAAGATTTATTAATGGCTTATGGAGGGCACTTTGCAGCAGCGGGACTTACCATGTTACCAGAAAATTTAGATGCTTTTACCAACCGTTTTGAAGAAGTTGTAGCTGCAACTATTCCAAAGCATTTATTGATACCCGAAATTGTAATAGATGCTGAAATAAATTTTAATGAAATAACAGAAAATTTTTACACAATCATTTCTCGTATGGAGCCCTTTGGCCCAGAAAATATGCGCCCAACTTTTGTAGCAAGAAGTTGTACAGATTTTGGGTACAGCAAAATTGTAAAAGAAGCACATTTAAAATTTGTAGTAAAACAAAACGAAACAGTTTTGAATGGTATTGGTTTTAATATGGCAGATAAATTTCCGCTTTTGATGAATAGTAAACCTGTAGATATTGTTTTTAAAATAGAGGAGAATGTGTGGAATGGAAATAAGAGTTTGCAGTTGATGGTGGTGGATGTGAGAAGTTCGGAAAATAGCCCCCAAAATCCCCCGAAGGGGGACTTTGAAGTCCATGAAAGTTGAAAGATTTATAAATTCATTAGACGGTTTATTTATATTTTATTTGCTTTTTTATTAAAAGAACTAATTAGAAAAGAAACGGACTTTAAAAAATTGTAAAGTTCAAAGTCCCCGCCGCTGCGGATACTTAAAGAGGCTCTAAAAATGAAATACTTAAAATACTTTTTCTATATAGCTACGAATTGGAATATTCCAATTGCATGGCATATACTTCGCAACGAAATACGTGGTGAAAAAAAATATGGAATAAACACTACTGGGGCGGATAATTTAAAAAGCTTAGAAAAAAAAGGAATTGATATTACGCATGCTACCATTTACATGCCTGTATCTTATGATGTAATTGAACAATTTTTTGATGAAATAAAGCTTGAAACTTTTCATCATTTTTTAGATATTGGTTGTGGAAAAGGAAGAGCTATGTGTGTGGCGGCTACATATACTGTAGAAAAAATAAGTGGCATAGAATTGTCAAAAGAATTATGTGAAACTGCTAAAAAGAATATTGGTTATTCACAATTGATTTTTCCTTACACAGATTTTCAAATTTACAACAACGATGCTTTTTATTTTGATATTGATGATGATGTAGATTGTATTTTTATGTTCAACCCATTTGATGAAACGATTATGAGTGGGGTAATGGAAAACATAGAAACAAGTTTGGAAAATAACCCAAGGGTGATGACCATAATCTATATTAACCCTTTAGAAAAACATATCTTGATTGAATGGGGATATGAAGAAATTTATCATAGTAAGAAGATGCATTATTTGGAGGGGAGTGTCTTCGTAAAGTAATGCTGCGCATTATTTACAAAGACCATGGGTTTCACCCATGGTTACTAAAATTCAACCCCGTTGGGGTTGTGAGGAGATTGTGTTTTGCTGTCCATGGGTTGCACAAATGGTTGCGAATAGAAAACCCCGTTGGGGTTGTGGGGAGATTGTGTTTTGCTGTCCATGGGTTGCACAAATGGTTGCGAATGGAAAACCCCGTCGGGGTTGTGGGGAGATTGTGTTATGCTGTCCTAGGGTTGCTCAAATGGTTACAAAAGGAAAAACCCGTCGGGGTTGTGGGGAGATTGTTTTATTTAATCCATGAGTTGCACCTATAGTTACAAAAGGAAACCCCGTTGGGGTAGTGGGGGAGATTGTGTTGTGCTGTAAATAGGATTAACCAAAGGTAAAGGAGTACATTCCTCGAAAAACAAAAAGCAGCAGTTAGCGTTTTGAAAAGCAAATCTTTATTAAAAAAGAATAATTTTGATAATTGTAGCGCCAATTACGCTTAGATAAAAGATGAATATAGTTATACTGATGAAGAGTGCCCTTCGATAAACTCAGGATAAACTTGCCACCGAAGTTCATAAAAAAAATATAGCTCGGACAACAAAAAAATAACACAGTATTTTAAGTAAAACATTTATACAAATAAAAAATATGCAACCAGTTTATATTATTGATACCGTAAGAACAGCCATTGGAAAATATGGTGGAGCATTAGCAAATACAAGGCCTGATGATTTATTGGCTCAAACCATAAAAACATTGATAGAAAGAAACCCAACTATTGATGTAAATGCTATAGAGGATGTAATAGCTGGTGCTGCAAACCAAGCGGGGGAAGACAACCGCAATGTGGCTCGTATGGCGACTTTGCTGGCTGGTTTACCTACCACTGTAGCGGGAAATACAGTAAATAGATTGTGTGCTAGTGGGCTACAAGCTATTATGGATAGTGCCCGTACTATAGCCTGTGGAGATGCAGATATAATGATAGCTTGTGGGGTGGAAAGCATGAGCCGTGCCCCTTTTGTAATGCCAAAAAGTATGAGTGCATTTGATAGAAATGCACAAATTTTTGATACTACCATGGGCTGGCGTTTTATAAATAAAAATTTAAGTGATTTACATCATCCATACACAATGGGAGAAACTGCTGAGAATGTAGCAAACCAATTTAATGTTAGTCGTGAGGCACAAGATATTTTTGCTGCAAATAGCCAAGCAAAATATGATGCTGCATTAAAAGCAAATAAATTTATTGAAGAAATAATAGGCATAAAAATTATACAAGGAAAAGAAGAAATTATTTTTAATACGGATGAACATCCTCGCCTATCGCCAATAGAAAAACTGGCTGCCTTAAAACCTGCTTTTACAAAAGATGGCACCGTAACAGCAGGCAATAGCAGCGGTATAAATGATGGGGCTGCGGCCATGCTTTTGGCAAGCGAAGCTGCTGTAAAAAAATACCATTTAAAACCAATTGCAAAAATTATAAGTATGGCTGTGGCAGGAGTAGACCCTGCAATAATGGGCATTGGCCCAGTACCTGCTACAAAAAAAGCTTTGCTTAGGGCTGGTTTAAAAATTGAAGACATTGATTTAATAGAATTGAACGAAGCATTTGCTTCGCAAAGTATTGCTTGTATAAATGAACTTAAACTACAACCAGAAAAAGTAAATGTAAATGGCGGCTCCATTGCACTTGGGCACCCTCTCGGATGCAGTGGTGTTCGCATAAGCACTACACTTATACATGAAATGCAAAAACGAAAAAGTAAATATGGGCTTGCAACCATGTGTGTAGGTGTAGGGCAAGGGGCGGCTATTATTTATGAGGGGTTATGAATTTAAACAAATGGGAGGATAGAGGCGCATTTTAAAAATAGATGTAAGGAACTATAAATTTAAGAATCTTGTATTGATTGCATTATCAAACCTGATCCCAACCCTTCTCCAAAGGAGAAGGAACTGGAATGATTGAAGCGAAACAAGTTTCCTTATCAATGAATATTCAATTACTTACAATTGAGTAAAATGATTTTACAATTTATACAACTGCTTTTTTATTAAACTAAAACTTGCAAAAACACAAAGCAACAACAATATAATAGCCAACACAATTACATACAAATGCAAATAAGGCGAAAGCGCATCTTGCCCTGCAATAAAATTTTGGTGAAATAAATATTGAAATATTTGTGTTGCTATTACTGCTACTAAAATAATAAAAGCATACAGTGGCACCCATTTTTTTGTAACAGTTTTACTCAACCAAAAGGGTGAATAACCCAAGCTGAGCAATAGTTGTAGATTATCTTTGCTTCTGCTTATCATTAATTGCAAGTAAAAAGAAAACAACAAAACAGAAAGCAATACTACTAATACTGCCAAACCACCTAGGCCTGCAACAATGGCTTGCAATGTAGATTTTATGCGGCCAAACTTTGTTTTGTCTTTGTTTACATGATAATTATTTTTTTGCAAAAAAGTTTGCAATGCTACACTATTGGCATCTGTGGTTTTAATAAACACTCTGGAGGCTGGCTGCGCTGGTTGTGCACTT
>JAYVID010000071.1:0-15774 GCA_043770525.1 Ferruginibacter sp. | reverse complement strand
CAAATATGAGCAAATTGATAAATGAAAAAATAGTGTTTAATGCACCCGAGGTAAGAAAATTTTCTATTCGCTTGTGGTCGTTTATTCTTTGCAGTGTATCGCCTACCATTTTAGTATCAAAATAGCCCAATGGCAAGCGCATCAATTTTACAAAAAAATCAGTAAGCATGTGTATATTTATACGTGTGCTTACGTGTAGCAAAATATAACTTCTAAAAAAATCAATGGTAGTTTTGCCCAAAAAAACCATAAGCTGAGCAAAGAGTATCATATAGATAAAATCAATATCTCTATTGTGTATACCCACATCTACCATGCGCTGGGTAAGTACGGGAAAAATTAATTGCAATGCACTTGCTACAATTAAGCAAACAATAATTTGTACCATTTTCTTTTTGTGGCTCGTAAGGTATGCAAACATGCTTGCCAACCCTTTTTCTGAACTACTTGTGTGTACATCGTTTGTTTTTTTGAAGTCTGGCGTAATTTCTAGCGATAACACTATGCCAGATTCTTCTGCAGCAGCCCAGCCTTTTAAAAACTCTTGCTTGGTAAACGTAAGTAACCCATGAGCAGGATCTGACACATAAATTTTATCTTTTTTTATTTTAAACACAACTACATAGTGCGATTGGTTCCAAAATGCAATGCATGGCAGTGGAGATATATCTACTAAATCTGTAAAAGAAATTTTTATTGCTGTAGGTCGAAAGCCGAGTTTTTCTGCTGCTTTGCTTAACGCCAACATACTTGTGCCTGTGCGGTTGGTGTAAGATAAACTACGTAAGTACTCCAAAGAATAATCTTTGCCATAAAACTTACTAATAATTCTAAGGCAGGTAGGGCCACAGTCCATTTCGTCGTATTGCTTGTAATGTGGGAAAGAAAACATTTGGTAAATATCTTTTATAAAATGGTAATATTTGTAAATAATTAAAGTGATTTTTTAAAACACATAGAAAAATAGGCACATAAAGTCTATGCTATGTTATACCATTTATAAATCATTTTCAGTCTAATCAAGCATACTTTCAGGGTGAGTCGCTCATAAAATAAATTTTAAGCTTTTTGCGAATGACACTGAATTAAAAATCTGTCAAAGTGAGCTTGTCGAACTTGGTGCTATCGTCTTAAACACCGCCTTCGACAAGCTCAGGCTGACAATTCATTTTATTCGCAATCACCTAATTGGTATATATGTCATTAGGGGGCTTGTCGAACCCGTTACGATTATAGAATCCCGTCTTCTCGACATCCCCCAAGGCGGAGACAACTTTAATAATTTAATAGACTAAAAATTTTATAATTGGTATTATTTCTATTTTTCTACTGTGCCTATTTGTTAAGCGTACTATACTTTTCTCTTGCAATACTCGATTTATAATACGTAAAAAGTATATCATAAATAACCAACTCGTGCAAGCGTGGGTTAGCCGATACAATTCTATTTACAAGCATGTGGATATAACTAGTAAGTAAGCTATTTAAATGTACACTTAACAAACCATCTATTTCCATTTTTTTTAATGCAATGACAATAGATTGGTTATTTTTCGACTTTTCTTTAATAGCATCTATAGCATATTTCAAATCGCTTTCTTCATCTTTTTCTCTATCCAATATATCTTCTACTCTTTTTCTATTATTTCTATATTTATTTGATAGCTGATCTCTTAAAAACTTATCTGCATTATACTCTACATGAAAAGAATTTTTTATTTGCTCCACTAAAGTGTATTTTTCAATGGTTGTAAAATTAAAATCATTTAACAAATCATCAATACCACGTATGGCCCACAACCACCGTACTTGCTCTCGTTCATCATTATTATGATGTTGTAGCATTTGTAAAAATGCCATACTATCATAAAAAAATATGTTTTCAGTTTGTGTTATTGTATTAAAGCCATACCTATCCAATTCTCTTTTATAGGTATCCAATTGTACTTTCCATACCGCTTTATCTTCTTCGTAGGGTTTTATGCTCTCATGAAATAATTTTATTACAACACCTATATCTTCTACATCGGTTACTTTAAAGCGTATGCGCAAATGAAAATGCGGATCGTTGTATCTAATAAAGAAAAATGAATTGATATTTCGTTGTTCGAGTAAAGTATTCACCAAAGTATACAAGGCATTAGCCAAAATGGTATCTGCCAGTTTTACGCCACAATAAATTTTAAAATAAAGCCACTCACTACCTATGGAAAAGTTTTGTTGTATTGTGGCAACATTACTCTTTTTTTCATTTATGGTAGATTTGTAAGCTGCATCTAGTTTTAAAAGTGTAGCAACAAATTGGTTGCAATAAGTGTTTCCATGTATATCTTTTATAGAGCTATTTTTTGTAGCACCTAAAAATTCTTTTAAAATAAAGCTATTCCTATTTTTTACTGCGTCTAGCCAGATGTTTATCATCAATAAATCATCAAAGTTTATTAATAACTCATTGTCACTATCCGCCAAAACTACCAGTGCTGGTAGTTTCCATTGTTGTTTAAACGCTATGATTTCGTCTAACAAACTACTTCCTGTTTTACTTTTTATAGCTTCTATATCTTTTTTATCAAAATGCCATGTAGCAGCATTTACAATACAATTTTTATACGTAACCCTTGGTAAAAATTTGTACAAACGCTCGAGCGCTCCCCAGTTAAAATATATACCTGCTTGTTTACCTTGCAATTGCAAATCGCCCAAAAATTGATAAATAGGCAATGCCCTTGCACTATAATTATGGGCACTGCTAAGGCGAGGAATAACTTGTTTATTCAAACGCTTACTCCTTAGTATTACCTTATTGTTTTGTACGCTAATATATAAGTCTTGCAATGTTATTTGATTTTCAATAGCCACCGAAGACTTAGCTAAAAAAGGTATTTCATATTTTCTAAATGCAGGATGCAATAAAATATTACCAATCCTACTTTCTGGTAAATGTGCAATTTCTGCAAAAATAATTGCTGGGTTTTGTGTATCTTCTTCCGCTACAATACTGTCAACTATTTTGTGAATGGCTTCATTACCATGCGCAAATCTTCCTAATAAATTTACAGCACTTGAGCCACCTGCACTTTCTATAAAAATGGCACCATCATCTAGCAGCCTATACATAACAGCTATTGATGCAGGCAGTGCACTCCAGTCATTTTTAAAATCGGCTAAATCATTTTCATCTAACGATACAGTGTATTCATTTTTAGCAGCAGCATCCATTATTTTTTTAAGCAAATATTTATCTCGTTTGCTCCATATTATTTGGCTTTCATCATTAGATTGTCCATACACAATCATGTCATCTACTAATGGCAAAATATTCCCTTTATTGCCTTCAAGATATCCAATACCTGTTTCTGTGTCTAGTACTTCAAGCAATGGCATTTCTGCATCTTCGTATCTCTCATAAAAGCGTTTAGCAAATGTTTGTAGGTTTCCATTTTCTTGTGGTTTGTTTAACTTGTTTACAATATCCAATGCATCCATAATCTCGGTCTGCAATTTTGCATCTAGTTTATTTTGTTGCAATGTAAAAGACAAGTCTGTTTGAAATAGTTTACTTGCTTCAAATGGTATCTTAAATGGTTCAATTAATTTAATAATTTCATGATATAAAGTAATATCATTGTGCACATCTTCATCAATCTGCTGCATCAGTGTAGCTATTTTTTCTAAAACAGATAGAATTGCATCAATAGCCTCGGTATGAGGATTATTTATTTTTTTTAGTGTCGCTATTATTTGATACAAAAATTCATCCCCTGTAATAGCAGGTTCTAGTTCATTTACCAATAGTTGGCTATCTATAAGCTCATTTACAAAAGTAGTTGCTTCTTCTAGTTCTATTTCTTCATTCACCAAAAACTGTACAAGTGTTTCTTTTTTTATGCCACCGCTAGCCATTGTAAGTATTGCTGTAAGATATTCTGAAGCATGCACCGCACTTATTAAATGATGCCGCTTTGCATTTATATATTTGTATTCTACATAGCGTATTTCTACACCAAGTGTATAATACGAACTGTTAGGAAAATATAAAATTTTATCTTTTATACAATCTAAAGATGCAAAATGTTGTGCAAGGGCGCATAGGTAATGCATATCAAACCTAGTATGCCTGGTACTTTTATCTATTACAATATCCGTATTTCCATTGTGCCAAGTGGCCGTAGTACACCCAGAAAACAAACCGAAGGGTGTACACCTATTACTCATACGTAAGTAATATTTTGCTAAAGAAAATTCAAGTTTTTGTATCTCTTTACTATCTGTTATTGTCCCATTAGCATATTTCAATAATTCTTCGTACAAAATAGGAGAAGCTAAGTATACTGCTTCCATAAAAGCATTATCAGCTATACAATTGGCTAACTGAAAATGTTCATTTATGGTTTCCCTAAAGTATTTTCTAGGTGCACGCATAATTATATGGGGATGAAATGTATAAGCAGTGTTCATTAATGTTGTAGTAATTGGTAGTATTATTTTTTATATAAAATAAGTATGCAATTATTTTTGATATTGATTACTAATAAAAATGTTTGCTATATTTGTCATGGTTTCATGGTTATAAATTCATTTTATAGTCATGCCCCCGGCTTTTATTGGCTGGGGGATTTTTTTGTAAGCTATTTTTTTTGCCTACTGTTTACTACAAAGACAGCAACAGTTACAGGAACTAAAGATTTTAAAAAAGCTTTAGCAAAATATATTGCATTTTGATTTGCAAATGAATCAAACCCCCAAATTACAATAGCTCCAGCTATTGCGCCAATGAAAATGGGTAAAATGTACTTTTTTAGCATGTTGTTTTTGTTTAATATATGATGAAAATAATTATTATAAAAAAGGCCCTGCCTATATTTTAAGGCAGAGCCTTTAATTATTCTGAAATTTCTCTTTGCATATTATCGCAAGGCTGTAATTTTAGTTCGCCTTCGCTGATTAAAGTTTTAACACCCCCAATATCTAACTCAATTTTATACTTATAAATACCACTACGTAACTCATACCAGCATTCTTGTTTTTTTGTAATAACTTTCATCGTAAAGGGCTGTGCCTCATAGCCTGTATCTGTTCTTTTATATAAAGAGATAACTAGGTCTTTAAGTGATGAGTTTTTAAAACACAAGTCAGCTTTTTGTTTTGTAGCACAACTATCTATACCCACTTTATTATCTGTAAGTGTACTAGTATTTGTTGTTTTACTTTTTTTAAGTACTGTTATTAGCTCTATAAGTGCTCTACCGCCTTCAATTATTTTGGTAGTAGTATTTTGTGCATTTGTTGTTAAATATGCAAGAGAAATAATTATAAAAAGAACTTTTCTCATTGTATTTTATTTTAAACACCTTGATACAAAATCAAATTTTATTTCTAATCTCAGGAAGCAAAAAAAATGCTAGCTTAGTTATTATTTACTTTAAGATTAATATTTAATATCATAACTATGAATCTTTATTACAATTGCTAAGCAAAATACAATTTTGTAAAATAAATTTGATAGAATATGTATCAGAATTTATCAACGCTATTACTTAAAATAGCATTAATTGTAATTTTATTTTTACAACACTTAATTTAAAAAACTTAAAAAAAACAAATACTATTTCTAATGCTAAGGATAATAACAACAATTATTAATGGAATTATACACTTTATAACATTAGTTATTAAATATTTTGAATCTTGATTTGAAAAATTATCAAAGCCCAATATAACAATTAAACTTGCTAGTACTCCTAAAACAATTGTTATAAGATATCGTTTTACCTAATTGATATTTTTAAATTGAGAATATTTTTAAAAGATTTCGCAACAAAGAATTATGTTACGAAATCTTTAATCTAAATTACCATAACCAATTTAAAAATTCTATTACTCCTTGAGCAAGAGAACCTCCAACTGCACCTGCCGCCGCACCAGGTATAGCACCAATTCCTCCTGCCATTAGTCCAGTTACAGCACCACCTACTGCTCCACCAATATCAGCGGTTACAACAGTCTTACAACAAGCTTCATTTTTTCCACTAATGTTAGTTGAATTAAAAGCAATTTCTTTCCATTTATTAGAATTTTCATTCCAGTATAAAGCTGATGATTTTGCAATACTTGAAGCTGCAAATAAAACTTTTATGGTGTTCGGGGTTTTGCTAAAATTAGCATAAACTTTATCATTAAAAGTAGCAATTTCACTTTCTAATTTTGGAGGATTTTGGCTGTAGAGTGAAACGATACTTAACAAATCTGTTACGTATTTTTTTTCATCTTCCGTCAAGTTTAATTCTTTAACTATTTCCGCTTTTGATTTTGAAAGATTTGTTTTTGTTTTTTCAAACTCGCTTTCCAAAATTGATTTTACAGTAGATTCAGAAGTCCTTAAATAGGGTTCCATTGGATTCGAGGGAATATTTACTAAAATTGTTTGCCCAACAATATCTAGTATAATAGCTTTAGGGTCATCGCCTTTTCTAGAAGCTATTTCATCTTTTTGAAGCTTAATTTGGTTGTAAAAATTATCTAATGATTGGTTATGTACTGTACCAACATTACTCATTTCTGCTAATATTTGCTCTTTAGATTGTAGTTTTTGAGCATTTATGCTATTATAAGACAATAACAAAGAAAATATATATATAAAACACTTTTTCATAATAAAAAATTTAATAATAAACCAATTCAGATTAGACGCTGTGGAATAAATAATTAAATTTATAATTATTTCCGTCTGTAAATTTTACACTTTACAAATGCTTAACTTCTATAAAATTTGTAGAAATTCTATTCCTATCTTTTATAACTAACCTACTAAACATATACGATTTATAAATTATTAAAATCTGTTTAAGATTAGTTGAAGGTTTATCTAATATTCATTGCCGTACATTTTCTCAATTGGTTTCATGATTATAAAATTTAATTTCTAAATGATTGACCTACTCTTTTCTAAAGGTTTTCGGATGCCCCTTTTTTAAAATCTACTTTGTGGTAGGTTCGCAAAAATGTGTACAAGGACACCCTATTGCTGTTTCTAATATCGTTGTAGTATCATCCACTGCTGGTTTAGTAGCTAAGCCACCATTTATCTTTCCCATTTCTGCGTCCGATAAATTAGCAATTGATTTTTTGTTTAACGATAAAATAGATTTTTTAATCTCAGTTGGTTTCATGATTATTCTATTATAGTTTAAAATATTTCCTACTCTTTTCTAAAGGTTTTCGGTTGCCCCTTTTTTTTAAATTTTTAACAACTAATTAATGACATTCAATTCGCAATTGATATTGGAGTTTATGCAGTATCATCTGTTGGGTTTAAACTTGTGCAAGGACACCCAATTAGTGTTTCAGGAATCGTGGTATTACCTGTAGGCCTAGTGGCCAAGCCACCATTTATCTTTCCCATTTCTGCATCCGATAAATTAGCAATTGATTTTTTGTTTAACGATAAAATAGATTTTCTAATCTCAATTGGTTTCATGATTATTCTATTATAGTTTAAAATATTTCCTACTCTTTTCTAAAGGTTTTCGGATACCCCTTTTAATTAATTGAAACTCTACATTTAGCATGTTTCAGAATAAGGGCGAGTTCCAGCTGTTAATACTACTACTGTCGTATAACAATATAGTGTTACAGGAAAATCTGAAGTGCCATTGTCAGTTGTATTACTCGGCGGTTTTATTAAAATCCCCCCATTTATCTTACTCATTTCTGCAACCGATAAATTTGCAATTGTTTTTTTGTTTAACTGTAAAGTAGATCGTTTAATCGCTGTTGGTTTCATGATTATCTCTTTTATAGTTTATAATATTCCCTACTCTTTTATAAAGGTTTTCGGTTACACCCTTTTTTCTTTTGGCCAAAGAAATATTTTTATTTTATTCTATTTTGTACATCATTAATTTTTGATTGGTTTCTTGCTTTTGCCCGCACATTTTTATTTCCAAATTTGTATCGTAGCGTTAGGTTTACAAATCTAGTTTCTGATTTGTAGTTTACAGTAGTTTTTATGCCATCATAATCCAATACCCTATTACTATTCACTGTATTAAAAATATCGCTTATACCTAATCTTGCAGTTACTTTATTTTTAAAAAATGGTTTACTTATACCAAAACTACTATTAAAAAAAAGCTTCGTTGTGTAGCTTCCGTATTGGTAAGGGCTCACATAGTTAAAATTAAGCTCTGCTACCCATCCTTTATTAAACGTAAAACTATTTTGCCAGTTTAATTGGGTTAGTAAAATTTTCTTTACAGTTCCTTGTGTTATTCCATTAGATGCATTGTTTAATGCGATATATCCAACCAATGGTACTAGGGTAATATTCCACTTCTTAAACAATTTTTTACTTCCGTAGCACGTTAAATAAAATATATCATTGCTATTAAAATTTCCATAAGATGAAACGGTAACATTATTAGGCGCTTGCAAATACACTTCCCCTAAAGATTTTAACCCCCGTATATAACTTAGAGAAAAAGAATAGGCTTGCTTGTAAACGTAACTTAATTCAAAAGCATGGTTTATTTGTGGTTGTATTAAAGGATTTCCTTGGCTATAAGCATATTGGTTTTGGTAAACTATAAAAGGATTTACATAATCAAATCCAAAACGCTCTATACTTTTTCTATATCCCAAACCAAATACATGGTTTTTATTTTTTGCATACTCTAGTCCCACAAAGGGAAACCAATTGATGTAATTGTTTTTTGTAATTTTATTTGCCGTTATAGAGTTACCATTTGTATTTGTCTGCTCCAAACGTAGCCCAGTCTCAATATTCCATTTTTTTATAGTTCTGCTATAGTTTGTATACATAGCATTTATATTTTCCTTATAAATAAAATGATTGGTTTTACCATAATCAACCAGCCAGTTTTGGGTAGTTTTATTTTCCCATAGTACATTATTGTCTGTATTTGTAAAAGTAGATTTTAAGCCTAATTCCCATTTTCCATTTTTTGTTGGATGGATATAATCTGCACTTAAAACATACACATTTATTTTTGCGGGTGAATTGTCTCTTAAGTAATTGGGTAAAATGTATTCTTGCCCTTTTTCATCATAAAAATTATTTGCAAAATTATCGTACCAGTCTTTGCTATAGTTTATATAATCTGCATTTATAGTAAGTTCTTTATCGGTACTATCAAATTTTGTTTTATAATACAAATTGATGGTGGGACTACTAAAGCTTGCCCTGCCAAAAGTATTTACAGTAGCTATAGAGTCTTTGCTAGCATTGTTGTAATGCAAAGTTGATTTATTGGTTACCACTCTATCTCTAAAATTTTTATAACCATTTACCAAAAAACCTGCACTGCTTTTTTTGCTAAAATCATAATCCAACCCTAATTTATATGCATTATTGTTTCTAGTACGTAATTCATATTCATCTGCAAAAAGGTTAGCATAGCTCAAAGTCCTTGTACTATTATTTAAGTAATATTGTCTATTATTGGCATACGTGTAACCCCCGTATAGATTTATTTTTTTATTTCTGCTGTTAAAATCAAGCCCTGTATTACCTCTCAAATTTCTACCCGTACCTATTGTTGTAGTAAGTACATAATTGGTGCCATACGATTTATTTTTTGCCAAAATTATATTTATTACCGAGCCACCTTGTGCATCATATTTAGCAGTAGGATTAGGTAATATTTCTATTCGCTCTACATTATTGGCTTGCATATTGGTGAGCATCGTTTTTAAATCTTCGCCACTTAAGTTAGATGGTCTTCCGTTTATATAAATATTAATAGATTTTCCCCTAAAGTTTAAACGTTCGTTTTGCTCTAGCACACCAGGTGCCCTTAGTAAAACTTCATACGCATTACTACCAGCAGCTACAGGGCTTTGAGCAACATTCATTGTTATTTTATTAGTACCCATTACAATAAATGGTTTGGTGCTTGTTACCGTTACTTTTTGCAAAAATGTTTTTTCAAGTATTAAGAAAAAACTAGGAATATTTAAATGCTCGGCATCAACTAATACAGAATCCAATTGTTGTTTTTTATAACCCACGTATTCTACCTCAATGTTATAATATCCAACATTAGGCAATATTGTAGTAAATACACCTTTCTTGTTAGATAAAATAGAAATACTAAAATTATTTGTTCCACTAATTTTTATAGATGCATTTGGTAAAGCTTGTTTACTCAAACTATCTATTATATTTCCACTTACAGATAATGATTGCGCATAAGAAGCAAAAGCCGTTACAACAATTGTGATTATGATAATTAGTTTCTTCATTTTAAAAAACATGTTTTAATGTTGATGATGTAAAAGTAAAATATACAAATATTGCTTTTAAATTATTTACACAAACTACTATTTACAAAGGACAAATAAAATTATTCTTTTAAGTGTATCTTTATTAAAATTTTACAAATAATCGTATGCCCACTATATACCTCATACCATGTGTACTTGCAGATGATACGCCTGAAACAATACCTACTTATGTAATAGAAGCTGTAAAAAAATGCCATGTAATATTTGCAGAAAATGAACGAACGGCTAGGCGGTTTTTAAAAATGATGGATAAAAGTATAGTGATAGATGATTACGAATGGCATACCATACACAAAGCTGAGAGTGAGCAACTGCAAGCGTTTACACAATGTATAAAAGCAGAAAAAAATATTGCGATTATAAGTGAAGCTGGCTGCCCAGGCATAGCAGACCCTGGGCAAATACTTATAGCCGCTGCTCAAAAAATGGATTGTATTATAAAACCATTGGTAGGACCTAGCTCTATTTTGCTTGCGCTTATGGCAAGCGGTATGAATGGGCAGCAGTTTGAATTTGTAGGCTACCTACCTATAGACAATGGCGAAAGAATAAAAAAAATAACAGCGCTAGAATTATCTTCTCAAAAAAGTAATAGTACAAAAATATTTATAGAAACACCGTATAGAAATAATCCTTTGATAGAATCGCTTACAAAAACCTGTTCAGATAAAACAACGCTTTGCATTGCTGCAAATATTACCGCTGCTAATGAATATATAAAAACAAAAACCATTGGCGAATGGAAAAAGAAAATGCCGGAGCTTCATAAGCAACCGGCAATATTTTTATTATATGCGGGAAATTAGATTACTGCTCAAGCGTAACCCCATCTACTAAATACTTGCTATCACCACGCCATGGTAAGCTACCTTTCTTTTCTTGATATTGTACTTTTACACGCTTGCCTTCGTATTCCATCATTTTTTTTGCAATGCTATCATTTGCTACAGAGAAAAAAAACTTTTCTGATGCCAGTGCAACATTAGCTGTAGATGCTACACTACTCAAAACCAATTCGCCCTCGTAAGTTTTAAATAAATTTCCTTTGTGAGATAATTTTTGCAACATACCGGAACGAGCACCATCGCTGTATGTGTAATAAAACTTCCACCAAAAAATTGCACCCCCAATAAGTACAAAAACCAGTAAAGTCATAAATACATATTTCATACATCCGCTTTTTTTATTTGTAGTAGTTTCTTCTACCACTGTGTTAGGTAAAGTTGTTGGTTTTACATTTTCTTCTTTTTCTTCAAACATTTTATTTTTATTTTAATTTTTATAATTGTTTACTTTTTTGCCAAAACCAAAATTTGCTAAAAAGCCGTTAAGGTGTTTTTAATATCTTGCACTAATAAAATATGTATTTCCCTATTAATAAATCAGAAAGAAAAAATGCTTCGAAATTTAATCAGCCAAACAATTAGTCATCTATCAATTCTTCAAACAATTTTCAACAACCTTTTACCCTTCAACTTCACTACTATCAAATTCCTCCAGTGGAGGATTTAGAGGGCTAACCCATACTCACTCACCAACCAAATAAGTGCTGCCATATTAACTGCCCCCAAATTTAATTCTCTTTTACTTACTGTTTCAAACACATCTGTACTTGCATGGTGTAAGTCAAAGTAACGTTGGCTATCTGGGCTTAACCCTGCTAGTGCTGTACCCAATTCTTTTAAATTGTCTATATCTGAGCCACTACCACCTACTCTAAAATCATACACACCATAATTTCTAAATAATGAAGCCCAAGATACTATTTTATCTCTTTGCTCCGCTCTCATTTCTAACGAAAATCCTCTTGGTGTAAAACCACCTGCATCACTTTCTAATGCAAATATATGGTTCTCTTTTTTTTCTTTGGCAGCTTTTAAATATGCATCGCCACCAGCGCCACCATTTTCTTCATTCATAAACATTACTGCCCTTATGGTGCGCTTGGGTTTTATTTCAATTGCTCTTATAACTCTTAATATTTCTATACTTTGCACAATACCTGCGCCATCATCGTGTGCACCTTCTGCTAAGTCCCAGCTATCGAGGTGCCCACCTACTGTTATTATCTCTTCTGGCTTTTCTGTACCCCTTATTTCCCCTATTACATTGTACGATTGCACTGGCGCAAGCATAGTGCAACTATTTTTAAAAAATACTTTTACCATTTTGCCATTTTTCAATTGCTTGCTCATAGCATTTGCATTATTGGTGCTTATGGCTACAGAAGGTATTTTTGGAAAAGAATCGTTGTACCTCGTCATACCCGTATGTGGGTAATCGTCTGCATTGCTTGCAAGTGAGCGCACCAATACAGCAATAGCTCCATACTTTGCCGCTTGAGTAGGTCCACTCCTACGACCAATGCCTGCAGTGCCGTAAGCATAAAAAGTTTGTATAAAAGTTGGGTTCATAGGTATATTAAAAAACACTATTTTGCCCTTTACCTTATTTCCCAATGTATTCAATTCTTCCATCGTTTTCACTTCCACAATCTCTGCTCCTATCATTTTTCCTTTACTTCCCTCACTATTGCCTAGGCTAGTAAGTTGTAAGCTTATTTTTTTTTCATCTACTTCAAAGTACCCTTCTTCTTTTGCTCCTCTTACCCAATGTGGTACCATACAGGGTTGTAAATAAACGGTATCTGCACCTGCATCTTTAAGCATTTTTTTTGTAGCCATTACTGCCTTTTCTGCATTTGCACTTCCACTCAGTCTATGCCCTATTCGTTTACATAAAAAACGTAGGTTTTCATAGGCATAGCTATTGGTCATTATCTCATCCGATATTTTTTTTAACGTTAAACTATCAGCTTTATAATTTTCATTTTGTGCATAGCAAATACATGAAACCAGTAAACACGAAATAATAAACAACATTTTCTTCATATTGCGAATGTAATAATTTTATATAAAAGATATTGAAGAAAATAACAGATGGGCATTTAAAAATTATTGTAAAAATTATAATATGCAATTGGAAATATATTTCTTTTGTTTAAACAATAATTAGTCATCATAAAAAATATAAAGCAGTTTATTTATTGATTACATTGCATTTTCAATTTACAACAGATAATTTTTTTTATGAATATAGCAATTGTATGTTACCCTACGTTTGGTGGTAGTGGTGTATTAGCTACAGAACTTGGCAAGGCATTGGCAGATAAAGGTCACAACATTCATTTTATAACCTATCAACAACCAGTGCGGTTAGGTGGGTTTCATGCAAATATTTTTTATCATGAAGTGAGGGTACCTACTTATCCATTGTTTGATTTTCCACCCTATGAAACTGCCCTTGCTAGCACTATGGTAGATGTAGTAAAAAACCAAAAAATAGATGTATTGCATGTGCACTATGCTATACCGCATGCTGCTGCTGCATATATGGCAAAACAAATACTGGCAAAAGAAAATATAAAAGTACCTGTAATTACAACCTTGCATGGCACCGATATTACACTCGTAGGAAAAGATAAAACATATAGCCCTGTAGTAACTTTCTCAATGGAAGAAAGTGATATTCTAACAGCTGTATCAGATAACTTAAAGCAAGAAACTTACAATAATTTTGAGCTTGCGCACAAGCCTATAGAAGTAATTTATAATTTTGTAGATGTAAAACGTTTTCATAGAAAACCAATAGAAGCATTTAAAAAAGCAATGGCACCCAATGGTGAAAGAATAATTGTACACGCTTCTAATTTTAGAAAAGTAAAAAGAGTAGCTGATGTGATAAAAGTTTTTAAACTGATTGCAGAACAAATTCCAGCAAAGTTATTATTGATAGGTGATGGCCCTGAGCGACCAGAATTAGAATCCTCTACCAGAGAATGTTCTTTTAAAGATGATGTAAAATTTTTAGGCAAGCAAGAGCAAATGGAAGACTTACTCCCCATTGCAGATTTATTTTTATTACCTAGCGAATATGAAAGTTTTGGACTAGCCGCATTAGAAGCTATGGCTGCCGAAGTGCCTGTAATTTCTAGCAATGCAGGTGGCTTACCCGAAATAATTATTGATGGTAATTGTGGCTATATGAGTAATGTAGGCGATGTAGAAGGCATGGCAAAAAATGCGATAGCCATTTTAAAAGACGATGCAGTATATGCCACTTTTAAAGCCAATGCATTAAAACAAGCACAACGATTTGGTATAGAAAATATAGTGCCTCAGTATGAAGCACTATATAAAAGTTTGGTGTAAGGTTTTAATTTTATCATCTTCTTCGTAGCCACTGCTCTGGGTTTAAATCTCTTTCGCCTTTTGCAGCTTTAAAATCTATTGCCCCAATACCATCAAAATTTGCAGCTACCCTTCCTATGGTTTGCCCAGTTTTTACTTCATCATTTTGCTTTACCGAAACATTGGAAATATTTACATAAGTAAAAAAGTAACTGCCATTTTTTATCATTACAATATATTTACTATCCTCACCTGGTACTGGCAATACCAATGTAACAGTACCTTGAAAAACGGATTTTACAGATGCCCCAACTGGTGCAGCAATTGTTACTCCATCATTCATAAATTTTGTACCACTTTCAAATGTATTAAGACCATAATGATTTAAAATAGCTGGGTTATCTACAGGCCATGGAAGTATACCTTTGTTTCTTTCTAAGCTTGCATTAAGAGATAAACTTTCTGAGCTAATATCCAATTGCTCTGGCACTTTTGGCTCTTTAGGTTCCCTCACTACTTTTGTGGTGGTTTTTACTGGGTCAGATGCTTTATTAGGCTCTTTGTTGCCTGCAGCCTTAGCAGCTTTAGCAATTCTATCATCGTCAGCTTTTTTTATCCTAGCTAGTCTATCTGCCTCTGCTTGTTGTTCTGCTCTTTTCTTTTTTAAAGCTATATCTGCCAGTCTTTTTCTTTCTTTTTCTCTTTCTCTTTCTTCTCTTAAAGCTTTTGCTATGGCAGCTTTTACGGCAGCATTTATTTTTGCAATTTGCTTTTGCCTAGTTGCAATGATGGCATTTAAATCTTGCCCTTGTTTTTTTAATTGAGCTACAATGTTTGCTTGCTTTTGTTTTTGCTCAGCAAGTTTTTTCATTTCATCTGTTTGAGAAACCAATACCGTGCTTTTTACTTGCTTTGTAGCTCCTAAATCTTCTAATCTATTTCTTCTTAGCTCTTGTGTTCTAATAATATTTTGCCCTTGCATTTCTCTATAAGTTCGGTAGCTTTTTAAATATGCAATTCTTTTAATTGCGTCATTAAAATTATCTGCAGAAAAAATAAAATTTAAAAACTCGTAATTACCCCTGTTTTTATAAGCATATACCATACTTTTTGCATACTCTTGTTGAAGCGTATCCAATAATTTGTCATACCTATTTACATCTCTTTGTATGCCGTAAATATTATTGTCTAATATATTTATGTCTTTGGTAATATTGTTTACTACTTTATTTTGAATTTGAGCCCTGTTCTCAAACATTGTATATGTTGTAAGTCCATT
>JAYVID010000070.1:0-2379 GCA_043770525.1 Ferruginibacter sp. | reverse complement strand
ATTTAGGACAACCGAGTTATGTGTTGTGGTATGTGGACGCTGACAAAATGCCAACAGTAGAAGAAGCAGTAGAAAGACTAGCACATTTGCAAAAGAATGGAGCTTCTTCTTATGCTTTTGATTTTAAAAATATTTTTACGCCTACCAATTAATATTTATGCCAAACGAAATAACAGCACAAAAAGTTGTAGTGCACATGATGCAAAATGATTTGTTTAGCCAATGGTTAGGCATATCTGTTTTGGAAATAAATGATGGCTACAGTAAAATACAAATGACAGTACGCCCCGAAATGATAAATGGATTGGGGACAGTGCACGGTGGTATTGCTTTTTCATTTGCCGATAGTGCATTTGCATTTGCTTGTAATAACAGAAATATTTTATCGGTTGCATTAGATACTTCTATAAATTTTATTAAAACAATTTTTGTAGGCGATGTACTTACCGCTGAAGCAAAAGAAATACACAATGGTAGAAGTACAGGATTGTATCATGTAACCATTAAAAATCAAAATCACCATACTGTAGCAATGTTTAAAGGTACTTGTTTTAGAACAGAGAAGATGCTGATTAACACAGGGAGTAAGAGTTTGTGATTGGATTAACTTAACAGAAAAATTTACACATACATTATAAATGGCTTGTTCTCTTAATTAGTAGTACCGTTAAAAAATTTTGCTAAAAATATTTTAATACTAAACAATTTTTGTTAATAGCATAACTTTACACATGATTAAGTTTGAAAAATTTACATTACAAAATGGGCTTCGAGTGTTGGTGCATGAAGACAAAAGCACACCAATGGCGGTAGTAAATGTGCTGTATGATGTTGGTGCAAAAGATGAAAGTCCTGAAAAGACAGGTTTTGCCCATTTATTTGAGCATCTTATGTTTGGCGGCAGTATAAACATACCTGTGTATGATGAGCCATTACAAACAGCAGGTGGAGAAAACAATGCATACACAACCAATGATCTTACAAATTATTACTGCCAACTACCAGCAGAAAATATTGAAACCGCTTTTTGGCTAGAAAGTGATAGAATGCTGAGCCTTGCTTTTAGCAAAAAAAGTTTAGAAGTACAGCGAAAAGTTGTTTGCGAAGAATTTAAAGAACACTACATAAATAAGCCATATGGGGATGTGTGGCACAAACTTCGAGAGCTTGTTTACACTACGCACCCTTATAAATGGATGACAATAGGCGCATCTTTAAAACACGTAGAAGATGCTACTTTAAATGATGTAAAAGCATTTTTTAAAAAACATTACAACCCAAGTAATGCCATACTTACTGTAGCAGGAAATGTGGATGTGGCACAAGTAAAAGCATTGGCAGAAAAATGGTTTGGCCCAATACCTGCGGGCGAAAAGTACAACCGTAGCTTACCAGTAGAACCAAAACAAACCGCACCCAAAATGTTAGAAGTAAAAGCAGATGTACCGCTAGATGCTTTGTATAAGTGCTGGCACATTTACCCACGTACCGATGATCGTTATTACACAGCTGATTTAATTTCTGATATTTTGAGTGGTGGAGGCTCATCAAGATTGTACCAAAGCTTGGTAAAGGAGCAGCAACTTTTTAGTAATTTAGATTGCTACCACATGGGCAGCACAGATGCTGGTATAATGGTAATAGAAGGCAAGCTTGTAAAAGGGGTTGATATTAAAAAAGCGGAAGCCGCTGTAAATGAAGAAATAAAAAAAATGCAAGCAACTGGTATTTCTGTAGAGGAGTTGGAAAAAGTGAAAAACAAAACCGAAAGTGCTATGGCTTTTGAAGACATGAGTGTAATGAATAGAGCTTCTAGTATTGCCATGTATGAGCTACTAGGCGATGCAGATTTAATGAATAGTGAGCTTGAAAAATATAGAGCTGTAACAGCAGAAAATATTTTAGAGCAAACTAGAATTATTTTTGATGATAATAATTGTAGTACGATGTATTATTTGAGTAATAATTAATTATTAAATTTGATAAAATACTTTAAGCAATGCCAACATTAAAAATTAATAAAGTTAAAAAAGAAATTGAAACACTGTCTTCTAGTTTATCATCGAACGATGCACAAGATATTTTTTATGATATAGTGTTTAAAAAGAAAGTGGAGGAGGGATTAAAAGAAGCGGACGCTGGAATGGTTACAGATTGGAAATTGTTCAAGAAAGAAATGAGAACATGGTACAAATCAAAATAACTGCAAAAGCAAAAAAAGATATTAAGGGCATTTTTAAATACATTAAGAAAGACTCTTATCAAAATGCAGAAATGGTTGCCGAAGCCATTATTAGAAAAATTGAAACGCTTTATATACAACCTGATTTTGGAAAAATTGTGAAAGAATTTAATAGCCCAAACTTAAGAGAATTAAAA
>JAYVID010000069.1:0-2374 GCA_043770525.1 Ferruginibacter sp. | reverse complement strand
GCAGAAAATTATGGGATTACATAAATGAATTATATTTATTTTACAATATTAAGCGTAAGTAAATTTATTATTTTGCTTATCTTACCAGCTCAATCTTTTGAATTATATAAATTCAAAAAACTTTAAACTAGAAATTAATTTATATGTCTCCAATCATTTTATTTGCATTTGTAATAGGCTACTTTTTATTGTTGCTAGCTGTTGCTTATTTTACCAGCCGGGGTAGTGATAATGAATCTTTTTTTATTGGTAATCGTAATAGCAATTGGATGCTAGTGGCTTTTGGTATGATAGGAACCAGCCTTAGTGGTGTTACATTTGTGAGTGTGCCAGGTGCCGTAGCTGCAAGCAATTTTTATTATTTTCAAATTGTAATAGGTTATTTACTCGGCTATTTTGTAATAGCTTATGTACTTATACCTATGTATTACAAAATGAACCTTACTTCTATTTACACTTATTTAGAAAAAAGATTTGGTGTAAATGCGCATAAAGCGGGGGCTTCATTTTTTATACTTTCACGTACAGTGGGGGCTACAGCTAGGCTGTATTTGGTAATAAGTATTTTACAAAAATTTATTTTCGAAAAGTTACATATTCCTTTTATTGTAACGGCAGTAGTTATTTTAGCATTAATATTGTTGTATACATTTGAGGGAGGTGTAAAAACAATTATTTACACCGATACTTTACAAACTACAGGAATGCTTTTAGGCTTGGTGGTTTGTATTTTTGTAATTACAAAAGCAATGGGTACTGATTTTAGTGGAGTACTATCTCAAATGAATGAAAAAGGGTATACCAAAATTTTTAATACAGATATAAATGCAGGCTCCTTTTTTCTAAAACACATCATAGGTGGTATGTTTATAGCCATAGCTATGACGGGGCTAGATCAAGAAATGATGCAAAAAAATATAAGTGTAAAAAATATTAAAGATTCTCAAAAAAATATAATGACTTTTTCTGCTGTATTGGTAGTGGTAAATTTGTTGTTTTTGTTTTTAGGAGGCTTGCTTCATTTATATGCAAGCGCAAATAATATTGCTACGGCACCAGATGATTTGTTTCCAACCATTGCATTGAGCGATACTTTTAGTGGAGTGATTGGGATTATATTTATCATTGCCCTTATCTCTGCATTGTTTCCAAGTGTAGATGGTGCTATTACTTCTCTTACATCTTGTTTTTGTATAGATATATTGGCCATAAATAAAAATACAGCTACCGAAAAAGAAAATAAAAATACAAGATTAAAAGTGCACTTTAGTTTTGCAATAGTATTTTTAATAATGGTAGTAATTTTTAAAGAAATAAATGATAAATTAATTATTGATTTTATTTTAAAATTTGCAGGTATTACTTATGGGCCACTGCTTGGTTTATTTTCATTTGGTATTTTAACCAAAAAGAATATCAATAATAATTTAATATGGACAGTTTGTATAATAGCTCCATTAATGGCACTTGGTTTAGATATGCTTAGTAGCCCAGAATGGTATGAGAAAAAATTGCATATTAATCTTCCAATGTTAAAAGATTTGTCTGCAACAATATTTGGAGGATACAAAATTGGCAATGAATTAATTCTAATAAATGGCATATTTACTTTTTTAGGTTTGTTAATTATTTCTAAAAAAGATACTAATAAAATTGATTTATAATGGATATTATTCATCCACTTGCAGAAAAATATATAGCACAATTTACCAGCTTGCATGATGCATTGTTGCAACAAATAATAGATGAAACTAATGCTACACATGCACAACCACACATGCTTAGTGGGCATGTGCAAGGTAAGTTTTTGCAAATGATAAGCCTTATGGTAAAACCGCTGAATGTACTGGAAATAGGGACTTTTACAGGTTTTAGTGCTTTGTGTTTGGTTACTGGTTTGCAAGAAAATGGTTTGCTGCATACAATAGAATTAAGAGAGGAGGATGCTATTGTTTCTCAAAACAATTTTAATAAAAGCAATTATGTAGATAAAATAAAATTGCATGTAGGCAATGCTAAAGATATTATTCCTACCCTACAAGAAGAATGGGATTTAATTTTTATAGATGCAGATAAACCTAGTTATATTGATTATTACGAATTAACTTTGCCTTCAATGAAAAAAGGAGCATTTATTTTAGCAGACAATGTGCTTTTTCATGGGCAGGTATTAGATGAAAATATTATAGGCAAAAATGCAAAGGCTATGCATGCATTTAACGAGCATGTAGCAAACGATAATAGGGTAGAGCAAGTTATGCTCTCCATAAGAGATGGAATAACACTAATAAGAAAAAAATAACATGAAGAGATTTGTAATTATAGGATTTTTATTGAGTTCGCTTTTTGTGAAAGCACAAAAGACTACACCAGA
>JAYVID010000068.1:0-8845 GCA_043770525.1 Ferruginibacter sp. | reverse complement strand
GCAAGTCTTATACGGCCAGCTCCTGTTGAACTCCCCCAGGACCGGAAGGTAGCAAGGGTAAATGGTTGAGCGGTGCGATGTAAGTAACTTGCCATTTTTTATTTTAGCTAGACTTGAGATTATTAGATTTTAGACACAAGGCTTAGCTCGTAAATTTTCAGGTGCTTTTCAGTAACAATCTCTCATAAATTTTCTTTTTTTATTAAAATATGATATAAGTTTCTCTTGTTTCTAATGTCTAACATCTAATGTCTAACCTTCTTATCTTTGCATTTTATAACAAAGTTCGATTTTAGTTCTCTCATGTCTAATATCTAACATCTAACATCTTTTTTTTATGAAATTTTTTATAGACACAGCTAATCTTGCACAAATTAAAGAAGCAAACGATCTTGGTATTTTAGATGGTGTAACTACCAACCCATCGCTAATGGCAAAAGAAGGCATACAAGGTAAAGAAGCCGTAATGAAACATTATATAGATATATGCAATTTGGTAGATGGTGATATAAGCGCAGAAGTAATTGCTACAGATTTTGATGGCATCGTAGCAGAAGGAAAAGCACTAGCCGCTTTGCATAAAAATATTATTGTAAAAGTACCTATGATAAAAGATGGTATAAAAGCTATAAAATATTTTACCGATAACGGTATAAAAACAAATTGTACTTTAATATTTTCTGCAGGGCAAGCTATACTAGCTGCAAAAGCAGGAGCTACTTACATTTCACCATTCTTAGGTAGGTTAGATGATATGGGTTTTGATGGTGTGGACTTAATACAACAAATACGCCACATATACGATGTACAGGGTTTTCATTCAGAAATATTAGCCGCTTCTATTCGTAATCCGCTTCACATTATTAAATGTGCAGAAGCAGGTGCAGATGTATGTACTTGTCCGCTTGATTCTATTTTGGGTTTATTAAAACACCCATTAACAGATAGTGGCTTGGCCAAGTTTTTGGAAGATGCTAAGAAGTTTGCGTAAGTAGTTTCACGCAAAGAATATAAGGAGCAAAGGGCGCAAAAAATAATAAAAAAAGCAACTCTAAGAGTTGCTTTTTTTATTAAAGTCTATAGAATGATTCTTTGTAAAATCTATTTTTTCTTTTTCTTCTTTGTACTCGTTTTTATCCCTGTCACTACTTCGTTTACAGATTTTAATGGAGGATCTTCCATTTTTTTTATAAACACATCAAACTCTTTAAAAATAGTAGGATTACTTTTAAGCGTAGTTTTAATCGTAACTTTTTCTGCCGAAAAATCAGCGGGAATAATGATAGAATTGCCTGAAAATTTTGCTAAAGCACAAGTAAATAAAATTTTTGTACTATCTAATGGTAAGTATCTGCCGTTGCTCAATTGCCCATCAATATTAATATAATTATGTGTGCCTTTTTTGAGGCTATCAGTGTACAAATTCACAAATATTTTTTCAATAGTTTGTGCCTTTGTTACAAAAAAACAAAAAGTAAATAAGGTTAGTAATAATGTTTTCAATGTTTTGTTTTCTATGTTTCTCTGTAGTTTTAAAAAGATAACCTAAATATAAGACGAAATTACTCTTTATTTTTAGTTGCAAAACTGTTAAAAAATAAAAAGTTTTGTTATTTCAACCTTTCGCCCCATATTTGCATTACGAATGAAACAAATAACAAATAATAACGGATGGTGGTGGTACAGTCAAAACTCGATTGTGCTATAGCCGCCTATTTATATATTTTTAAATAAAAGCCCTTGCACAACGCTAGGGCTTTTTTAATGCCATTACATGAACAAAATAAATATTACAACCACTTGCACCAAAATACCCGCAGACCTTTACACGCCTGTAGGCATATATCTGCGCATGAGGGATAAATTTAGAGATACCATTTTGCTAGAAAGTACAGATTCACATGCAGGAGAAAACAGCCGTTCCATCATTGCTATAAATGCCATTGGTGGTATAGAAATTATGGATTTGCAAAAAGCGGAATACAAATATCCTGCACAAAAAACAGAAGCAATAAGTATTTCTACAAAAGATAATATCAGCAATATCCTTGGAAATTTTATGGATAGCTTTAATGCAGCTATACCTACAGAAAAAATTGCAACAATAGCCCAAGGATTATTTGGTTATACAACGTATGATGCGGTGCAATTTTTTGATTCGATTGTATTAGCTCAAACAAAGGAAGAAAGTATTCCTTTAATGCGATATAGATTGTATCAATATGTTATCATCGTCGACCATTTTAAAGATGAAATTTTTCTTTGTGAAAATAATATTAATGGAGTAGAAAGTAAAGTAATAGATGTAGAAAATATTTTGCGAAGCAAGGATGTGCCTGTGTTTCCTTTTGCTACCAAAGGAGATGAAACACAAGATATGCCAGACGAAACCTACAGAGCCATGGTACAAAAAGGAATTGATGCTTGTAAGCGTGGCGATGTGTTTCAAATAGTATTGAGCAGAAGTTTTCAGCAAAAATACATTGGCGATGAGTTTAATGTTTATAGAAGCTTGCGCAGCGTAAACCCCGGGCCTTATTTATTTTATTTTGATTATGGCGATTATAAATTGATGGGCAGTAGTCCCGAAAGCCAAGTGGAAATAAAAGATGGAAAAGCTACGGTGCACCCCATAGCAGGTACATTTAGGCGCACAGGAAATGAAGAAGCGGATAAGCAACTTGCGATAGATTTAGAAAACGATGCCAAAGAAAATGCAGAGCATATTATGTTGGTAGACTTGGCAAGAAATGATTTGAGCAGGGTTTGCAATAATGTAAATGTAACACAATTTAAAAACATCAATTTTTATAGCCACGTCATACACATGGTGAGTGAAGTGCAAGGGAATGTAGGCGAAGAAAAAAATCCATTTAAAATTATGGCATCCGTTTTTCCCGCAGGCACATTAAGCGGTGCACCTAAGTTTAAAGCCATGCAATTGATAAATAGTATTGAGCAAAACCAACGTAGTTTTTATGGCGGTGCAATAGGTTATATTGGGTTTGATAAAAGTTGCAACCATGCCATTATGATTCGTACATTTTTGTGTAAAAACAATACACTCACGTATCGTGCAGGCGCAGGCGTAGTAGCAGCAAGTGTTCCACAAAGTGAGTTGGAAGAAGTAGGGCATAAGTTGGGGGCGTTGAAGCGGGCTGTAGTATTGGCGGAAGGGATGGTCGCCCCCTAAATCCCCCGAAGGGGGACTTTTAGCCCGTAATACTTTAAAGTATTTTTAAAGTAGTGAGGTGAGATTTTTATTTTGGACAAAATTCTTTTTGTCCAAGCAAAAACAACAGCTATGGTCATCATCGTTGTGTCACTCACTTCGGCTGAATACCTTTATTTATCTTTTATTATGCAATAGATTGTGTGATAGATAAAATGTATAAATAGATTTTGTGATAGGATATTCTGTTGCATAATCTTCTACTTTTCTCTCCCCTTCGGGGAGGATAGGTGGGGCTTCTTCTAGGGCAAACCATTGTTGAACATTAATAATGAATTAAATTGAAGCGATAAAATAATAAGAATGATAAACAAAATATACACAGTTGGTTTAGCGGTAAAACGCCGGTCTCCAAAACCGTGCAACTCTAGTTCGAATCTAGAACTGTGTGCAATTAAACAATTTTTTAAAACATTGAAAAAATAAAGACCTTTAAATCTTTAGGGACTTGCAAAGTCCCCCTTCGGGGGATTTAGGGGGCTCGGGGGCTTGGGGGCTATTAAACATGAAAATATTAGTATTCGACAATTACGATTCATTCACCTACAATCTTGTTCATCTAGTAGAAAAAATTACTGATGTAAAGCCAGATGTATTTCGAAATGATAAAATAGCCTTAGAAGATGTTGCGCAATATGATAAAATTATTTTATCTCCCGGCCCAGGCATACCCGAAGAAGCAGGATTTTTATTGCCATTAATAAAAATGTACGCAGCTACAAAACCTATATTGGGCGTATGTTTGGGGCATCAAGCTATTGGAGAAGCATTTGGGGCAAAGTTGATAAACTTAGAAACTGTTTTTCATGGCGTAGCTACAAAAATTATTCAAACAGAAAATAAATCTATTTTATTTAATGGTTTTGAAAATGAATTTGAAGCAGGTCGCTACCATAGTTGGATTGTAGATGCGGCAACCGTGCCAGATGGATTTGAAGTAACGGCAGTAGATGAAAACAATTACATCATGGCTATGCAGCACAAAACATACAATTTGCAATCGGTACAATTTCACCCAGAAAGTGTACTTACGCCTGATGGGGAGAAGATGATGAGGAATTGGTTGAAGGCATAGTTGAAAGTAGTTTAAAATTGTTTGAGGGTTGAAGTGAAGTCTTCAAAAACTGTTTCAACTCTTTTCTGTTCTGATAAAAAATAAAAACTGTTAAAGTTTACTTTGTATAGGTAAATTAAATAACCTTAAATGAATAAAAATTATTTTATAAACTTTAAAAAAATAGAGGTCTTCAATTAATTGCAGACTTCTCAAGTCCCCCTTTGGGGGATTTAGGGGGCTATATGAAAAAAATACTAAACCTTCTTTTCGAATACAAAAGCTTAAACGCCGAGCAAGCAAAAGAAGTAATGATGAATATTGGAAAAGGCATTTATACTGATGCAGAAGTAGCGGCATTTACTACCGTGTATCTTATGCGAACCATCACCATTGCAGAGTTGCAGGGTTTTAGAAATGCATTAATGGAAATGGCTTTGCCCATTGCTTTTGAGGAAGATGTGATAGACATTGTAGGTACAGGAGGCGATGGAAAAAATACTTTTAACATTTCTACCATTGCTAGTTTTATTGTGGCAGGCACAGGCAATAAAGTAGCCAAGCATGGCAATTATGCATCCACCTCAGTTACGGGTAGCAGTGATGTATTGCAACAGTTGGGTTATACTTTTAAGAATGATAATGATGTATTAAAAAAAGAATTAGACGAAGCCAATATTACTTTTTTGCATGCACCACTATTTCATCCTGCATTAAAAGCAGTGAGCCATGTAAGAAAACAATTAGGTGTAAGAACATTGTTTAATATGATGGGGCCGTTGGTAAACCCCGCCAATCCTGCGTTTAGAATGCTTGGTGTATATAATGCAGAAATGGGGCGTATGTATAATTATTTATTGCAAAACGATGCTGCAAAGTTTTCTATTGTAAATAGTTTGGATGGTTACGATGAAATAAGTTTAACAACCGATACAAAAGTAATAACAGCAGCGGGTGAAAAAATATACACGGCTTATTATCTTGGCAAGCGGACTGTTTCGCCAGAAGATATAGCAGGTGGTAACTCATCAGAAGATGCAGCAAAAATATTTACAAGCATTTTAAAAGGCGAAGGCACATGGGCGCAAAACGCTGTAGTGCTTGCTAATGCTGCTATGGCACTGCATACCACAGAAAAATATGCAGACTATGATGCTTGTATGCAAATGGCAGTGGAGAGTTTGGAAAGTGGAAAGGCGTATGAATCATTGAAGAAAATAGTTGGATAAATAAATGAAAAAGCTTCCATTAAAAGTTTGTCAGCCTGAGCTTGTCGAAGGCGGGTTCGTTTTTGTAGACCAGCTTCGATCCCGCAGCTGTGCGGGAACACCCTAACTGTTTCTAACTTTTGTCATTTGCAAAGAATATAAAATCTTTTTTACGAGTGCCTTAGGCTAACACCATAATTATTAAACGAAAAAATAGGAAGCCTTTTAAATTAAAAAAAGTATTGATTAATGAACATTTTAGAAACCATAATCGAACACAAAAAAATCGAAGTTGCCGAACGAAAAAATAATATTTCGCAGGATGCATTAATACAAACTGAACAATTTAATAGAAAGTGTTTTTCATTAATAGAAAGTTTAACAAAAGCAGGTAGTACGGGCACTATAGCAGAATTTAAAAGAAAATCGCCAAGCAAAGGTTTTATAAATGAGCATGCAAATGTGCTAGATGTAACTAAAGGATACACACAAGCAGGTGCAGCATGTTTATCCGTTTTGACAGACACAAATTTCTTTGGTGGCAGTACAGCAGACTTAGTAGCAGCAAGGGTAAATAATATTCCTATTCTTAGAAAAGATTTTATTATTGATGAATATCAAATTGCAGAAGCAAAAGCCATGGGCGCAGATGTAATTTTATTAATAGCAGCTTGTCTTACACCCGAAGAAGTAAAATCATTAGCAAAATATGCTGTTTCGATTGGACTAGAAGTTTTGCTAGAATTGCATGATGAAACAGAACTTGCACACATCTGTCATGAAACAATTTTAGTAGGTATTAACAACAGAAATCTAAAAGATTTTAAAGTAGATATTGAAGCATCTTTACGAATGGCTAAATTGATACCTGATAGTAAAATAAAAATTGCTGAAAGTGGTATAAACGATGCTGCTATGATACAAGTTTTTAAAAACGCAGGCTTTAAAGGATTTTTAATTGGAGAAATGTTTATGAAAGAAGCTAATCCTGCCTTGGCTTTTAATAACTTTGTACAAAATTTATAACTATGATGAATATTAAAGTTTGTGGAATTACTTCTAAAAAGCAATTACAACAACTAGAAGGATTAAACATTGCCTATGCAGGATTTATTTTTGTGGAAGACTCTCCTCGTTTTGCAGGCGATAAAATGGCGGATGAAGATTTAGTTGGAATGGATTTAGATATAAAAAAAGTAGGCGTTTTTGTAGATAAAGAATATGAAGATGTGATGGAAATGGTAGAAAAATTTGAATTGGATATGGTGCAATTGCATGGCAACGAAAGCCCAGCATTGTGTGCAGAGTTATCGGAAGATACAGAAGTAGTAAAAGTGTTTAACATTGGCGATGAAACAGGTTCGATAGATGAATTGGTAGCACCATATGATGATGTGTGTGATTACTATTTATTTGATACAGCTAGCAAAGGAACTAAAGGTGGTACAGGCAAAAAATTTGATTGGAAAAAATTGACAGAAGCAAAAATAGAAAAACCCTTTTTCTTAAGTGGTGGTATTGGCCCAGAAGATGTAGCAATGGTAAAGAAATTTAAGCACCCTGATTTTTTTGGAATAGATGTAAATAGCAAATTTGAAAAAGAACCAGGGGTGAAAGATATGGGATTGGTATTGGGTTTTATTAAGGATTTGAAGTAATTACTTTAATAATAATATTGTCAGCCTGAGCTTGTCGAAGGCGGGTTTGAAGAAGCACACCAGCTTCGACAAGCTCAGCTTGACACCCCAATAGTATCGAACATTATCATTTGCTAAGAGCTTAAAATTTATTTTATGAGTGCCTCAGGCTGACATCGAAATAATTTGATGTATTTATAGTGCTATATAATTTAATATAATGATTCAAATACAACCTTATTCAGAAAAATATAAAGCAGATATTGCTTCGTTAATTTTAAATATACAGAATAATGAATTTAATGTACCTGTAACATTAAATGACCAGCCAGACTTATTGGATATAGGAAATTTCTATTGTAAAGATAGTGGCGGCTTTTGGTTGGCTATTGAAAATGAAAAATTGGTCGGCACAATTGCATTAATTGATATTGGCAGCGGACAAGTAGCTTTAAGAAAAATGTTTGTGTATGCAGATTATAGAGGCAAAGAGAAGGCAATTGGGCAATCACTATTAAACTACTTAATAGATTGGTGTAACAGTAAAGAAATTACAGAAATATATTTGGGCACAGTAACTCAATTGCATGCAGCAAAAAGATTTTATATAAAAAATGGATTTGAGAAAATTGAAAAAAAAAACTTACCAAAAAAATTTCCTTTGATGCAAGTAGATACAGAATTTTTTAAATTAAAAATGTAAGTGAAAAAAAACAAACAACAAATATTCTCCCAGCCCGACGAAAACGGCTACTACGGTGAGTTTGGCGGTGCATTCATTCCAGAAATGTTGCATGCCAATATAGAAACATTGAGAAAAAATTATTTAAAAATATCTTCAACTAAAAAGTTTAAGCAAGAATTTAATTTACTCTTAAAAGATTTTGCAGGTAGACCTACCGCATTGTACTTTGCTGAAAATTTAAGTAAACAATACAAAACAAATATTTATTTAAAACGGGAAGACTTATGCCATACAGGTGCGCATAAAGTGAATAATACCATTGGACAAGTATTGGTAGCATTGGCTTTGGGTAAAAAAAGAATCATTGCAGAAACAGGCGCAGGGCAGCATGGTGTAGCTACAGCAACAGTTTGCGCCCTCAAAGGCTTAGAGTGTATTGTGTATATGGGCGAAAAAGATATTGAACGCCAAGCACCCAATGTAGCCCGTATGCAAATGCTTGGTGCAAAAGTAGTACCTGCAACAAGCGGTAGTAAAACGCTAAAAGACGCCACCAACGAAGCTATTAGAGATTGGATAAATAACCCAACAGATACACATTATATTATTGGAAGCGTTGTTGGTCCGCATCCATATCCAGATATGGTAGCTCGTTTTCAAAGTGTGATAAGCAAAGAAATAAAACAGCAACTTAAAAAGCAAACAGGAAACGAATTACCTACTCATGTAATAGCATGTGTGGGCGGAGGAAGCAATGCAGCTGGTGCTTTCTATCATTTTTTAGAAGATAAGAAAGTAAAAATTATTGCAGTAGAAGCTGCAGGTTGTGGTGTAAATAGTGGTATGAGTGCAGCTACAACAGCCTTAGGCACAACAGGTATTTTGCATGGCAGTAAAAGTTTACTCATGCAAACGAAAGATGGGCAAGTGGTAGAGCCACACAGCATTTCCGCAGGATTAGATTACCCAGGTATTGGTCCCATGCATGCAAACCTACATGCAAGCAAGCGTGCAAGTTTTGTAAGCGTT
>JAYVID010000067.1:0-14595 GCA_043770525.1 Ferruginibacter sp. | reverse complement strand
TTTGAATATTCATATCCTAAATTTTGGATAAAGTTATAAATTTTATTGCTTTCTTCATATCATCATGAAAAATTCTAACTTCTTCATTAAAACTTACCTCTTTTCTAAATGCTTATATAATAATTTATTTAAGATTATTATTTTTAATAAAGTTCTCTGACTTGGAAAGTTTTATACCGTATTATTTTCGGGAATTCAATTTCTTCTAGAATATCAAAATGTCTATCATTTGAAACAATAAACTTAGCTGAAGATGCAAAACAACAATCACAAAATTTATTATCATCAGGGTCAAATGAAATTAGATTAAGACGAATGAAATTATCTATAAATAAAATATGAGGGTGTGAAATTAAAAAGTCAATAATACTTGATGCAATTGCAGGAGTCATTCTACATTCTAAAATCTCCCAATACTCCATAAAGATTTCATTATTCAAACATAACAGCCATTCTCCTTTTATTATTTTATCAAACATCCACCTATTTTCACTATCTCTTTTGAAAATGGTTATAAAAACATTTGTATCAATTACTACTTTTTCTGCTGTGCTCATTTTGCCAATTATTATATTCAGAAGTAGAGATATTTTTATCCGTTAAAAAATCTTCAACAGCATTGGTTGCTTTATTTGCAAAGTAATTTCCAATCATTAATCGGATTTGCAATAAATCTTCGTCTGCTACATTTACTGAATATAATTTTAATAATTCTTTTTGTAAATTACTAAACGAAGATGGTGTTTCTAAAACTTGCATATTCTAAATTTTGTATAAAGTTAAGAAATTTATCGCCTTCAACATATCATCGTGTAAAATCCTATCTGCATCATTAAAAGAAACTTGTTCCCTAAATGCAACAATAATTTTTTCTAACTCCGCTGATGTTTTTAATGGTCTCCTAAACTCCATTGCTTGAACAGCTGTGAGCAATTCTATGGCCAATACTTTTTCTACATTATCTATTACTCGTTTGCATTTTACAGCACCGTTTGCACCCATACTCACATGGTCTTCTTGGTTGTTGCTGCTTGGTATGGTATCAATAGATGATGGTGTACACAATTGTTTGTTCTCACTTACTATACCAGCTGCTACATATTGTGGTATCATAAGCCCAGAATGTAAACCTGAATTTTTTATTAAAAATGCTGGCAAATCTCTTTGCCCGCTCAATAATTGAAAAGTTCTACGCTCACTAATACTTGCTATTTCGCTCATGGCTATTGCTAAAAAATCTGCTCCTAAAGCAAGTGGTTGCCCATGAAAATTTCCTCCACTTACAATCAAATCTTCATCAGGAAAAATATTAGGATTATCGGTAACAGAATTTATTTCTGTAATAAAAATATTCTTTACATAATTTATAGTATCCTCCGTAGCACCATGCACTTGAGGAATACAACGAAAAGAATAAGGATCTTGCACACTTGTTTTTTTCTGTAAACCTATTTCACTTCCTTGTAATAAATTTTGTAAGGTAGCGGCTACATTTTTTTGTCCCGTATGTGGGCGTACCGCATGTATGCGTTCGTGTAAGGGCTCTCGTGTACAATTAAAAGCATCAAAACTTATGGCAGCAATAATATTAGCCCATTTCATTAATCTATCTGCCTGCACTAGATTATGTAAGCCATAGGCACTCATAAATTGTGTACCATTTATTAAGGCTATACCTTCTTTGCTTTGTAGTTTTATGGGTTGCCAATCAAGTTTTTTTAATGCATCAGCTGCACTCATTTTTATGCCTTGCAAATACACTTCTCCCAAGCCTATCAGCGGCAACGATAAATGACTAAGTGGTGCTAAATCTCCAGATGCACCCAACGAACCTTGTGTATAAATGATGGGGTACATTTTTGCATTGTACATATCCATTAATCGCTTTACGGTATCTATTTGTACCCCAGAGTGGCCGTAACTCAATGATTTTATTTTTAGCATTATCATCAGCTTCACAATATCTTCTGGCACTTCCTCCCCTAGCCCACAGGCATGAGATTTTAATAAGTTATTCTGCAATTCACTCAACTGAGCTGCATCTATTTGTACATTTTGTAAAAACCCAAATCCTGTATTAATTCCATAATACAAAGCACTAGGATCTTTCATTTTTTCATCTAAATATTCCCTGCATTTTAAAATACGTTCATGCGCATCAAAAGTTATAGACACCAATTGATCAAAAGTCAACAGGTTTTTTATTTGTTGAAAATTGGTATGCTTTCTATCTAAAGGTAAATAATTGTAACTCATGCTTATCTAAGAATTTTATTATAACTTGTGGCATCAAATGTAGTATAATTAAGATTCTAATTCAATCATTTTATAAATTTATAACTACGAGAAAGATAGCTTTTTTATTGTTTGTTACTTTTCCGTTATTTATGCAAGCGCAAAACGAATCTACTCAGTCAAAAAAACTACGATTAGGTATAATGTTTTCTTCTATTAAAGAACGTTTATGGAGCATGGGTATAAATATTGGATATTATATTTCACTTTAAAAAAATATTAATGCAAAAAATATTTTGTATTACAGTTGCATTTTTTATAGGGCAAACTACAAATGCACAAACAATAAAACTATTACACAGCGGTACCAAAATATCTATGCGGGGCTTAAGTGCCGTATCTGATAAAACAGTATGGGTAAGTGGCAATAATGGCACTGTAGCTTTAAGTACGGATAGTGGTACCACTTTTAAATGGATGACAGTAAAAGGTTATGAAAAAACAGATTTTAGAGATATAGAAGCCTTTGATGATAAAACAGCCATAATAATAGGCATTGATACTCCTGCTATTATTTTAAAAACAATAGATGCTGGTGAAAATTGGAAACTAGTATATAAAAACAATACTAAAGGTATGTTTTTAGATGCCTTGGATTTTTCTAACGAAAAAGAAGGTATTGTAATTGGTGACCCGATAGATGGTTTATTTTTTATTGCAAAAACGGAAGATGGAGGCAATACTTGGCAAGATAAAACAGGTACATTTAAAATGAATGCAGAAAAAGGGGAAGCAGCATTTGCAAGTAGCGGTACGAACATTAGAAAAATTACCAACGGTAGTGGCATATTTGTCTCTGGAGGCATTACATCTAACTTATTCATAGAATTTAAAAAAATACCATTACCAATTTTGCAAGGAAAAGAAAGTACTGGTGCAAATTCTATAGCTGCAAAAAACAAAAGAATATTTATAATTGTTGGTGGTGATTTTAATACAAAAGATTCTATCAGCAAAAATTGTTTTGTAACAACAAATGCTGGTAACACATGGGTTGAGCCCAAGACTCCCCCTTTAGGTTACAGAAGCTGTATAGAATATATGTACAAAAAAACATGGGTAACTTGTGGAATAAACGGTGTAGATATTACTTTTGATGATGGTAAAAATTTTAAACAAATAAGTACAACTGGTTTTCATGTGTGTAGGAGAGCTAAAAGTGGCAAAGTTGTATTTTTTGCTGGCGGTAATGGTAAGATTGGTAAATTACTATTTTAATATTATGTAATTATGGATGATAACATCAATAAAGAAAAAGACGAACAACATGCACTATCCGAATTTGAAAATGAAAAACCTACAAAAAAACCACTAAATAGTGGTGTGCAAGTTTTACTAGGTGTTTTTTTTATTTTTTATGGTGTATTTAGATTAATCAATACCATTTCAAGCTATGGAAGTTGGAATACATTTTTTGGCTGGACAATGATCATATTAGGAGTTATAAGAATTGGCGGCTTGGTTATTAAAAAATAACAGCCTCATATTTAATAAAAATTTTTACTAAAATGAGTACCATTATTATTGTAGTTTTTATGGGAGGCTTTGCAGTTTTGCTCACTTATATATTGGTAAAAACCATACGATATTTTAATAAGAGATAAGTAATAGATTTTTTTAATAAAGCAATTGTAAGAAAAACCACCACTATTAAATATATTTGCACAACAAAAAAATAAAAGTAGTCAACTTAGCCGATGAACAATACTTACGATAGCCTTGTACAACAGACATTTAATTTTCCTCAAGAAGGGTTTAAGCTGCATGAAAATCATTTGCAGTATAATGATGTAGATATAAAAGCACTGATTGATAAATATGGTACACCACTAAAACTTTCCTACTTACCTAAAATAGGTATGCAGATAAATAAAGCGAAGACAATGTTTGCCAATGCATTTAAAAAACATAAATACGAAGGCGAATATAATTACTGCTATTGTACAAAAAGTTCTCACTTTAGTTTTGTGGTAGAGGAAACCCTTAAACACAACATCCATTTAGAAACTTCTTATGCTTATGATATAGACATCATAAATGCATTGTATAAAAAAAGAAAAATTACTAAGGATATTAATATTATTTGCAATGGCTTTAAGCAAAAAAATTACACCAGTCGCATAGCTAAATTAATAAACGATGGATTTAAAAATGTAATACCCATACTAGATAATAAGGAAGAGCTTAACATGTACAAGCGTAACATACGCACTGGTAAGCCCTTTCAGCTTGGCATACGCATAGCTGCAGAAGAAGAGCCTAGTTTTCCTTTTTACACAAGCCGCTTGGGTATGAAGGCAAAAGATGTATTGGGCTTTTATGTAGATGAGATAGAAGGGTACGAAGATAAGTTTCAGTTGAAAATGTTGCATATTTTTTTAAATAAGGGTATTAAAGATGATATTTATTACTGGAGTGAATTGCAAAAAAGTATTACACTTTATTGTCAGTTAAAAAAAATATGCCCAGAGCTTGATAGCATTAACATTGGTGGTGGTTTTCCAATAAAACATTCCCTTGGGTTTGATTATGATTATCAATTTATGATAAACGAAATAGTTGGTAATATAAAAACTGCCTGTAAAAAAGCTAAAGTGAAAATGCCCAATATTTATACTGAATTTGGAAGCTTTACTGTGGGAGAAAGCATGGCTCATATTTACAGTGTAATTGGCGAAAAAGTACAAAACGATAGAGAAACTTGGTACATGATAGATTCATCATTCATTACTACTTTACCTGATACTTGGGGTATAGGAGAAAAGTTTTTGATGCTACCCATTAATAAATGGAAAAACGAATACCAACGAGTAGTACTGGGTGGTATTACCTGCGATGGGCACGACTACTACGATTCAGAGGAACATATAAACGAAGTGTTTTTACCAAAAGTAAAAACCACAGATGAAAATAATTTGGAAAGCAATAAAGAACCATTGTACGTTGGTTTCTTTCATACAGGTGCTTACCAAGATCAAATAAGTGGTTATGGAGGTATAAAACATTGCCTTATACCCTCTCCAAAACACATCATTATAGAAAGAGATAAAAATGGTAAACTTATAGAATGGGTGTATGCAAAAGAACAAACATCGCAAAGTATGTTGAAGATATTGGGTTACCAATAAAATATTAAACTAGGTTGTCTCAAGGGCAGCCTTTTTTATTGAATAAGCTTACTTGGAGAAGCATCTAACAATTCTTTGGTGTAATGCTCCTTTGGAGAAAACATAATTTCATCAGCAGTACCACTTTCTATAATTTTCCCTTTGTTCATTACCATTATTCGATCACTTATGTAATGTATTACAGATAAATTGTGTGATATAAAAATAGACGTAAAATTATACTCCGCTTTTAAATCGTTTATTAAATTTAAAACTTGTGCTTGTACACTCACATCAAGCGCAGAAACACTTTCATCAAAAATTAAAAAATTAGGATTGAGTGCAAGCGCACGTGCTATACATATACGCTGGCGCTGCCCGCCGCTAAACTGGTGTGGGTATCTATTAAAAACATCGGCAGGCATATTTACTTGCTCTAGCAAATGAATGGCTTTTTCTTTTCTTCTATTTTTTGAGGATAACAATCCATGTACATTCATGGGTTCTACAATGGCATCGCCAATGCTTAGCCTTGGGTTGAGAGAGCCATAAGGATCTTGAAAAACAATCTGCAAATTTTTTCTAATAATACGCATTTGCTCAGCAGATGCATTGGCAATATTTCTACCTCCAAAAATAATATTGCCACTAGTAGGTTTTACTAAATTTAAAATAGCTCTACCTAAGGTTGTTTTACCACAGCCACTCTCTCCTACAAGCCCAAGCGTTTCATTTTTATTTATAGTAAAACTTACATCATCAACTGCTTTGTAATGCTCCAATACTTTGCCAAACATATTTTTCTTGGATGGAAAATACACTTTTAAATTTTCCACTTTTAAAACGACTTTATCTGATGCTGTAATTATTTGTGGGGATGCTACTTCTTTTACAACAGCATTTGCATCTCCCATAAAGTCATTAATTACCGCTAGCCTTTTTCCTTTGCTTTTTGCTGTGGGCAAGCAGGCTAACAATGCTTTTGTATAATTATGTTGTGGGTTTGCCAATACAGATTTTGCATTTCCTTTTTCTACAATATCACCTTTATACATTACCACTATTTCATCTGCCACATTTGCTACCAACGATAAATCGTGGGTTATAAAAAGAATGGCCATATCATTTTCTGCTTGCAATTTTTTTAATAGCTGCAATACATTTTTCTGTACCCTTACATCTAGTGCGGTGGTAGGCTCATCTGCAATAAGCAATGCAGGGCTACAGCTCATGGCCATGGCTATCATTACCCGTTGCTTTTGCCCACCGCTTATTTGGTGTGGATATCTATCAATCATTTCTACAGGTACAGGCAATTCTACTTTTGTAAATAATGCAATGGCGGCTTCTTTTGCTTGTTTTTTATTTAAGCCTTTGTGCAACATCAACGATTCCATTACCTGCGCTCCACATGTATGCACAGGATTGAGCGATGTCATAGGCTCTTGAAAAATCATAGCAATTTTATTGCCACGCAATTTTTGTATTTCATCTGCAGATAATGAGGCTAAATTTTGTGTACTTGTTCCCTCTTCACTAAACAACATTTCACCTTCAATTTTTGCTTGCTTAGGTAGCAATTGCATAAACGATAATGCTGTAACCGATTTACCCGAACCACTTTCCCCAATGAGTGCCGTTATTTTTCCACGAGGTATATCAAAAGAAATATTTTTTACGGCATGCACCAAGTTATTTTCTTGGGTGAAGGAAATTTGTAGGTTTTTTATTTGTACGAGTGGAAGCATAATATTCAATTACTTATTCATTGTTGTTTTGCATAAGATTAAGCATTGTTTTTTCTCTTTCAATTTCATCTATCAACTCCTGTTCTGTTGGTAAGTATTGTAAATATTTAGTTGCAAAAAGTTGTTTGTTATCGTTCATAACAGAATACTTTACAACTGTTTCACTTTTTTCTGTACAAAGTATAATTCCTATCGTAGGTAAGTCGCTATCGGTTTTTTTAAAATCATCATACATTCTTCTATACATATCCATTTGCCCAATATCTTGATGTGTAAGTTTACCAATTTTTAAATCAAATATTACAAAGCATTTAAGTATATAATTATAAAATACAAGGTCTATAAAAAAATGTTCCATCTCTGTGCTTATTCGCTGTTGCCTACCTACAAAAGAAAATCCTTTACCTAGTTCCATTAAAAATTGTTGCAAATTTCCAATTAGTTTCCCTTCAATTTCCTTTTCATTTGTATTTTCTATTGTTTCAATATTCAAAAACTCAAATACATATGGGTCTTTTATAAAATCTTTAATACTATTTGTTTCTATTTCATTTTTTGGATTAATTATTTCTTTATTAGATAAAATACGCTGATAGGTTAATGTATTTATATTTCTTTCTAATGTACGCACACTCCATTGCTGTTCAGCAGCTTCTTTTAGGTAATATTGTTGGGCTTCTTTATTTTGTATCCTCATTATCAGTCTATTATGACTCCAAGTCAATTTACTACACAGTGTGTAGAATATTTCAACATCGGGGTAAGTGCTATAAAACTGGCGCATATTATACAGATTAGCATACGAAAAACCTTTTCCAAACTCAAAAGTGAGTTGATTTGAAAGCTCTTTTAAAATTGCTTCACCATAAGTAGCTCTATCATTACCACTTTGCTCTTCCACTACTATTTTTTGCCCTATTTTCCAATAGGCTTCTACCATTGCTGTATTAATGGCTTGGTAGCTTTTTTGCCTTGCTTGGGCAAGTATTTGTTTTATTTCTTGTATGTATTGCATATTCATTTTTCCTTTCACCCAAAATTACACGTACATTATTATAAAATTTTTAAAACAGAAAAGATTTATAGTATTAATACTTGTTGATGTTAAAATTAGCTCATTCACTGTCATTTTGCATCAAATTAAGCTTCGTTTTTTCTCTTTCTATTTCATCTATCAATTGTTGTTCTGTAGGTAAATATGGCAAATATTTTGTAGCAAACAATTGTTTATTTTCGGCTAACACAGAATATTTTGCAATTGTTTTATCAGTTTCGGTACAAAGCAAAATTCCAATAGTAGGGTTATCATTTTCTTGCTTTTTTAAATCATCATACATTCACACATACATATCTAACTGCCCTACATCTTGGTGGGTTACTTTATCTGTTTTAAGATCTACAATTACAAAGCATTTTAAGATGTAATTGTAAAAAACTAAATCAATAAAAAAATTACTGGTTTCTGTTTTTATTAATTGCTGTCGTTCTACAAATGCAAATCCTTTGCCCAACTCTAATATAAATTTTTGCAAATTATTTATCAATGCCTTTTCCAAAGTTACTTCCTCATAACTGGTGTTAGCAGGGAGATTTAAAAATTCTAAAACCGTAGGATTTTTTATAAATTCAAAACTATTGTTCTCAAACGCTTTTGTTTTTTCTTTCATCTCATTTATTACAGGTTTTTTTACTTGAGAAGAAAGCAATCGATGATAATATAGCGTTGAAATATTTCTATCTAATGTGCGGACACTCCACATATTTGTGGCAGCTTCTGTGAGGTAGTAATTTCTTGCTTCCAAATTATCTACACGCATTATTAATTCAAAATGTGACCATTGTAATTTGGCCGACACCGTCGGCCAAATTGCAGGTTCAGGGAATTTGATGAAAAATTGTCTATATTTCCTTAAACTTCTTTCAGAAAAACCTTTTCCAAATTCATTTGTTAATTCAGTTGAAAGGGTTTTTACTATCTGATTTCCGTATCCAGCACGGTTACTTCCTAGCTGCTCTTCCACTACTATTCGTTGCCCTATTTTCCAATAGGCTTCTACCATTGCTGTATTAATGGCTTGGTAGCTTTTTTGCCTTGCTTGGGCAAGTATGTGTTTTATTTCTTGTATGTACTGCATATTATCTTTTTATTTTCATAAAAGATATGATAATAAATCGTTTGAAAATGTATAAAAAATAAATAATATAAGTAGACTTTACATTTTTTTAAATTTCTTAATATCCATTTCTATTTCATTTAGGCTTTCTTCTTTCTCTTGTTCTTTTTGTATTGTTTTATATTTTAAAAATTCCTCATTGGATTTATCAAGTGCTTGTTCATGACTTATTTTACCTGCATGATTTAATAATTCTCTACCGTTAAGTTGGAGTATGGTATCTAATCTATCAATCCAATCTCTCATATACATGGGTGTACGCTGCTGTGCCATTGTTTCTGCAAAAGCCAAATATTGTTCCACCAACAAACCAAGCAATTTTATTTCATCTTCATTCAAATAATTTTTAGCAATACTTACATCTGCTTTTTTTACAGCAAGATTGTTTTTTTTATCTAAGGATTGCATTCCTAATAATGGTAAACTAGCATCTACTCTGCGATAAACCAATTCAGCCGCTGTTTGTTCACTTATTGCCCAAAGCAATTTATTTTGCACTACTTTGAAAAAAGCAATTTATTTTGCACTACTTTGAAAAAAGCAATTGTCTTTTCATCTTTAGCATCATAATCTATGCTTGTTGTATAAATGTCTTTTATTTTTTGATAGAAAAAGCGTTCCGAAATTCTAATTTCACGAATACGTTCTTGTAACTCGTTAAAATAATTCATGGAATTGCCGCTCTTAAATCGGTCATCATTTAAAGCAAAGCCTTTTATTATATATTCTTTAAGTCTTTGTGTAGCCCATATACGAAACTGAGTTCCTTGTGGAGATTTAACTCTGTAGCCTACTGAAATTATTACATCTAAATTATAGTGATTTGTATCATAATTTTTTCCATCCGAAGCAGTTGTTCGGAAATTCCGAACAACTGAAATTTCTTCTAATTCCGACTCCTCAAAAATATGCTTGATGTGCTCGCTTATTGTAGCTTTTGATTTATTAAATAATTCACATATTTGTGCTTGAGTAAGCCAAACCGTTTCTTCTTCTAAACGCACATCAATTTTAATGTTGCCGTCTGTGTTTTGGTAAATGATTATTTCGCTATTGGGTGGTTGCATTTGTAATTTTGGCTCGAAGTTAATTCTTAAATCAATTGATTTCTTTTCGTTTTTATGACTTACAAATAAAATTGCATCCTTTTTTAATTCGTTGGTATTTATTTAAAAAATACATCTACTTTTCCAAAAGCATTTATTAATAAAAATGAAAGTTTTTATTAAATTATACTATTAATTGCTTTAAAAATCAAATGACTGTTTTCTAGCTATTTCTAATTTAACTGGCTTTCTCATTTCTACTTCAAGCTTATCTAACCAATGATAAAATTCTTGTTTATAATAGCCGCCCAAAGCGTATTTTGATTCATGCAAAAAACTACTAAACCGCTTTTTACCAAAACAAAAATCAAGATCAAAGTATGTTCCATTTGGGAAAATATGAAAATGCCATTTGCTAATTTCCTTATATTTTTTTCTTTCTTTTCTGTTGAGTTTTGCAATTTTGTTTATGAAGAAACTATCTATTATTGAATTATCAATTTGTATTGGTGTAGAAAAGTCTGATTTGTCAAATGAAAACTGCTTGTAGGTAATTGCATTTTTTCTATAAATAACCAAAATTGTATCCTTAATAAGACCTGCATAATTTTGTTTTTCTAAAAATAAAAAAGTATCTATTTTTTGACTTAAAAATTGAAGTGCTAAATCTTTTTGTTTTTTGCCTATAAATTCAAACCTACTGGAATCTTGTGCATTAAGGTTTTGAAAAACAAAAAAAACTAATAAGATAATTATACTGATAATTTTCATATAGAAATTTTACTGTAACAAAATCATTTTCGGTAACATCTACTACACAATCTACTCCATAATAACAGATGAATAAAGATATGCTGTTGAACGGAGCGTCGCCAATGAAGCCCAATCAAGGCTTTTAGCTTGTAAACAAAAAATAAAACCAAACCCTAAAACTGCAAATGCACAACCGTCAATCCACGGTTTATCAATTGTTTTAAGGAATCGATTCCGATTTTAAGATGATCTTCCACAAACTGCGTGGTTACTGCTTTGTCGCTTGCTTCGGTTTTTACGCCTTCGGGCACCATGGGGCTATCACTCACAAGCAGCAATGCACCTGTAGGAATTTTGTTGTAAAAACCTACAGTAAAAATGGTAGCGGTTTCCATATCTATGGCATAAGCACGTACTTTGGTGAGGTATTCTTTAAACACTTCATCATGCTCCCACACACGGCGGTTGGTGGTGTAGCAAGTGCCTGTCCAATAATCTTTTTCGTAATCTCTTATAGTTGTAGATATGGCTTTTTGCAGCGCAAACGCAGGCATAGCAGGTACTTCTGGTGGAAAATAATCGTTACTTGTACCTTCGCCTCTTATGGCTGCAATGGGTAAAATTAAATCGCCAATTTTATTGCGCTTTTTTAAACCGCCACATTTACCTAAAAATAAAACGGCTTTTGGTTTTATAGAAGTAAGCAAATCCATAATGGTAGCGGCTCCTGGGCTGCCCATTCCAAAATTGATAATGGTAATGTTATTGGCCGTGGCGCATTGCATGGGTCTATCTTTTCCAATTACTTCTACTTTGTTCCACTCGGCAAACATGGTTACATAATTGCTAAAATTGGTAAGTAAAATATACTCTCCAAAATCTGCTAAGGCTTGTCCTGTGTAGCGTGGTAGCCAATTTTCTACTATTTCTTCTTTTGTTTTCATATTAAATAATTCAATTAAAAATAAGGGATTTTTTTTGCTTTGCAAAATCTTATTGCTCGGTGTATTGAGACAAAGTATTTTTTTTACTTTGCAAAAAAATATTTCCACAGATTCACATTTCTTATTTTGCTTCGCAAAATGGGTAAGCCACAGAGGCACGGTTTTTATTTTGCTGCACAAAACTTTTAATAACTCAAAAAAGGAACAGTTTGTTTTGATATTTTTTGCCGAGAAGATGGGAAGGCGTTTTATTTGAAGAAAGATTGAAGTGTTTTTGCTGCACAAAAATCTATTGCCACAGATTCACTGTTTTTATTTTTGCTTCGCAAAAAAGTATTGCCACAGATTCACAGTTTGTTTTTTTGCTTCGCAAAAATTTGAATCACTCGAAAACAGGAAAGATTCTTGTGATATTTTTTTGCCGAGAAGACTGGATGACGTTTTATTTGAAAAAAGGCGGTTTTATTTTTGCTTCGCAAAACTGTGCATCTGTGGCTTCTGTGGCAAAAGCATTTTCTCATAAAAAAAAATTACTTTTGTAGCCATTTATGACAGATAAGATACTGATACTCGATTTTGGCTCTCAATACACACAACTTATAGCCCGTGTGGTAAGGGAGGCTAATGTTTTTTGCGAAATCATTCCTTTTCAAAAAGAAATTGTGTTTGATGAATATTTAAAAGGTATTATTTTATCTGGCTCGCCATGTAGTGTAAATGAGGATGGCGCCCCAATGGTGGATATAAAAGCCATAGCAGCAAAAGCACCTGTACTGGGGGTATGTTATGGTGCACAACTTATTGCAAAAGTATATGGTGGCATTGTGGCAAAAAGTAACAAAAGAGAATATGGGCGTGCACAATTAAATGTGGTAAAAGATAGTTTGCTTACACAGGGCTTGGCTGCTACCTCTCAGGTGTGGATGAGCCATAGCGATACCATTAAAGAATTGCCCACAGGTTTTGAATTACTAGGCACAACAGAGAGTATTCCTGTAGCGGCTTTTACTAATAATGAAAACATATTTGGATTACAGTTTCATCCAGAAGTATACCATTCTACAGAAGGAAAAACAATCATTGATAATTTTTTGGTAAAAATATGTGGTTGCAAAAAAGATTGGACGGCAGCACATTTTATAACCGAAACCGTAGCAAATTTAAAAACACAATTAGGCGAAGCTAAAGTAGTAATGGGCTTAAGTGGCGGTGTGGATAGTACGGTAGCTGCAGCGCTTTTGCATAAAGCTATTGGTGAAAACTTGTTTGGCATTTTTGTGAACAATGGCTTGCTACGCAAAAATGAATTTGAAGAAGTGTTGGCTATTTACAAACAACTTGGCTTGAATGTAAAAGGTGTAGATGCTTCCGAATTATTTTATAAAAACTTGGATGGCAAAACGGACCCTGAGGAAAAAAGAAAAGCCATAGGTAGCAGTTTTATTGAAGTGTTTGATGATGAGGCAAAAAAACTAACAGGTATTTCTTACCTTGGACAAGGTACAATTTACCCTGATGTAATTGAGTCTGCGGCTGTAAACGGTTTAGCTGTTACAATAAAAAGCCATCATAATGTGGGTGGTTTACCAGAAAAAATGAATTTGAAAATTGTTGAACCTTTGAGGGCTTTGTTTAAAGATGAAGTGAGAAAGATTGGAGCTGAATTGGGCATACCTGCACAAATGTTAGGGCGTCACCCTTTTCCTGGCCCTGGGCTTGGAATTAGAATTTTAGGAGCCGTAAATGCAGAAAAGGTACAATTATTGCAGGAAGCAGATGCAGTGTATAGCAATTTGCTAAAAAAACATGATTTATACGATAAGGTGTGGCAAGCTGGTAGCATATTACTGCCTGTAAAAAGTGTAGGTGTAATGGGTGATGAGCGTACATACGAATTTACGATAGCATTAAGAGCCGTAACCTCGGTAGATGGTATGACAGCAGATTGGGCACATTTACCTTATGATTTTTTAGCAGAAGTGAGCAATGAAATAATAAACAATGTGAAAGGAATAAACAGAGTGGTGTATGATATTAGTAGTAAACCACCTGCGACTATAGAGTGGGAGTAGGTAAAAATTGAATTATCATTTTTATCTTATTGATTGCAATACATTTGTCATTACTATGTAATTAAATTAATAAAACAAAATATTCCAAAATTAATTGAAGTAATAACGTTTTTTACAAAACCATTTTCGTTATTTCGCACTCCCAAATAACCCTAACAAGAAGTAAACAACTAAAATGAAGAAGACTTTTTTATTTTGCTTTGCCTTAATTTTTTGCGTTTTACAAACGAATGCTCAAACAAGCAACAAAACGTTTCATGTAGCAATTTTTGCTCCTTTATACCTAGACTCTGCTTTTGATGGGAGTTTTTATAAGTACAATAAATCTTTTCCAAAATTTTCTTCGGCAGGTTTAGATTTTGTACATGGGGCACAAGTAGCTTTGGATAGTTTTAATGTAGGTGGTATTAATTTAACTGCTCACATTTTTGATTGTAAGGCAGAGAAAGAAAATAT
>JAYVID010000066.1:0-9687 GCA_043770525.1 Ferruginibacter sp. | reverse complement strand
CAAACAGAATTAGATTTGATAAAATAAACAGTTTCCATCAAGGCTTGAGTAGCAACTTTGTCTTACAACCACGAAGTGGTTTCCTTTTAATAACCGTGGATGAAATCCACGGTTATTAAAAAATAAAATCGCACCAACCCCGAAGGGGTTACCTAATAAAGCAATGAGTATGGGAAACCCCATTCGGGGTTATTGTGTAGCGTATATTTAATAACCAAGGGCAATGCCCTTGGTTATTAAAAGGAAACCACTTCGTGGTTAAATGCCCTAAGTGTTTTTTAACTCTATTATTCCTCTAATGCGGCGAATAATTACCATAATATCCGCAAATTATGCGGTGAATAATACTAATTACGGAAAATAATTCTTATATTTACCGCACATTATGCGGATAAATAAAACATATATACATCAAAAGCCCGATTGGCCAAACTTTTATTGGAAGCAAGAAGCCATATTGGAACAACTAAGTGAAGTGCGCAATATGCAGGGGCGTATAATGGGGCGTATGGAAGGTTTTGGTTTTATGGGGCAAAAGGCAGCAGTATTAAAAAACCTCACGATTGATGTAATAAAAACAAGCGATATAGAAGGCGAATACTTGCCAGAAAATGAAGTACGAAGCAGTATAGCTCGAAGGCTTGGTATTACAATAGAAGATAAAGTAAAAGTGAGTAGGAGTGTGGAAGGAATTGTAGAAATAACATTGGATGCTTGTACAAATTTTGATGCTTCACTTACAAAGGAAAGATTGTGCGATTGGCATGCGGCATTGTTTCCCAAAGGTAGGAGTGGTATGCATAAAATAACGGTTGGACATTGGCGAAAAGATGATAAAGGACCTATGCAAGTTGTAACCGGTGATATGGGTAAAGAGAAAGTTCATTTTGTAGCACCTAATGCTACTTTGTTGAAAAATGAAATGAGTAAATTTTTGTTTTGGTTTAACAATGAGCAAACAATAGACCCTGTTATAAAAGCTGCTTTAGCGCATTTTTGGTTTATTACTATACATCCTTTTGATGATGGAAATGGCCGTATAGCAAGGGTTATAGCAGATATGCAACTTGCCCGCAGCGATAAAAGTGCACAGCGTTTTTACAGCATGAGTGCACAAATACGAGAGCAAAGAAATGAGTATTATACTATATTAGAAAAATGCCAACAAGGTACAATGGATATTACGGCTTGGATGAAATGGTTTTTGCAATGCTTACAATCTGCACTTGAAACGACAAGCGATTTGTTATCGCTAGTATTGGTAAAATCTATTTTTTGGGAAATGCATAATGATAAAAATTTGAATGCAAGGCAAAGGAGCATGCTCAATAAATTGTTAGATGGTTTTGAGGGAAAATTGAATACAACAAAATGGGCTAAAATAAATAAATGCTCTGCCGATACTGCATTGAGAGATATACAGGCATTAATAGAAATGGATATATTGATGAAAGAAGAAGCAGAGGGAAGGAATACGAGTTATAGATTGAATGAAAAATAATTAAATAAAACACTCTTTTATTTTTAAAAAATTAATTTTATGTTACACACTTTCCTTCCTTCAGCCAAATCTCAATTTCAATATTACAAAATACTTGCTGAAAAAACATTTGACCAGCTTACTGATGTACAACTCTTTTGGCAATACAATGAAGAAAGCAATAGTATAGCAACTATAATAAAACATCTTGCAGGTAACATGCTCAGCCGCTGGACAGATTTTTTAACCACAGATGGCGAAAAGGTATGGAGGAACAGAGAAGCTGAATTTGAAAATGATATAAAAACTAGAGAGGAGTTATTGGCATTGTGGAACAAAGGTTGGCAATGTTTATTTGATGCATTGGCCTCTATAACAGCATCAGATTTAGAAAAAGAAATATTCATTCGTAATCAAGGGCATACAGTGGTAGAAGCCATAAATAGGCAATTGGCACATTACCCATACCACGTAGGGCAAATTGTGTTTGTAGGAAAAATGATTTGTGATGCTAACTGGAATTCACTTTCTATACCAAAAGGAAGCTCACAAAAGTATAATGAAGAAAAATTTGCAAAGCCAAAACATATGGAGGATTTTACAAATGAATATATTCATAAAAAAAAATAAAATTACTTATCATATTTTATTTTAAACTTATTCAAATTCGGTTTAAACTGTCGTTCTCTTTTTAATTCGTATTGATAAATTTCTTGCCCAAGGTTTTTCATAAATGGCAAACCCACGGTTTCGTATTCATATTTATCATCGTTAAACGTTTCATCTGCATTTACGTAAATGGTAGCACTTAGGGCAAACTCAATATTTTTTTCAATATCTACGATATAAGCAATGTCTGTAAGAAAACCATATGCATCACCAACCTTATTAAAAATTCTAATGTTTTTTGGAATAGTACCTTTCTCAGAGCCGTACATTAAAAACTTACAATAGGTATCATAAAATTCTGTGGTATCATATTTTGGAAATATACTTTCCGTAGGCATTTGCGACATGTATTTTAATAAAAAACGATAGTCTTCTTTTGTTAAATTGAATCTTTTGTTTGCAGGATACACTTCAGGAAAAATAACTTTTAACATCATGTCATTTAAATCATCTAAATGTAATCTGTTTTTTATAGATAAATCAAAAGGTTGATTGATGAGCGAATCATTTTTATAATACGCCTTACCCAATAAATCATTTCGCTTTAAGTATTTTAGCTTGCTTACTTGTGGATCTTGGCTATAAACAAGCTTGTTATTTTTATCTACAAAGCGAATTGGATTTGTATGTCTGTTCACATCTTCAGGGTAAGATACACCAAGCCTATGCAAAATTTGTGCTTCTTTATAGCCAAGTATGGCTAAACTATTATTCAAATATTCTTGTCCTAAAAATTCATACAATCTATTATTTGCTTCGTTATCACTCACCATAAATATTTTTTTTATATAGTGTGCAATGCTTGCATTATAGTTTTCAGCAGTAGAATCATTGGTTACAGCATATTGTTTTAACCATGCACTATCGGTAAGCATGGAGGTATTTTTATTTAAACCTTTTATTTTTAGCTCGTTTAGTTTTTGTAAGGCAAGAAATGCTGTGGGCATTTTAGCAGTACTAGCAGGGTAAAAATATAAATTGTGGTTGAGGTTGTAAGTGTGTGTATTAAAAGATGGTTTGTTTTTCGCATCCCTATTTATTTCAGTATATACAATTTGTATGCGGTGTACATCTTTATTTGCCATTACATCTTTAAACAATGGATTACTCATCAATAATTGCTCTAGAAAATCATCAGCCTTTTTTGCTTTTATTTTTTGCGCCATAGTAAATTGTATAAAAAGGGTAAATAGTAATGTTATTGATAATCGCATATTTGTTTCTTTTCCCAAATATAATGTGATTAATATTTTGCTGTAAAAGAAATTATACCATATTTATGAAATTGTGTATTATTTTTGCATTCTATTATAAATGCATTCATGAAAACGACATTTAGTTTAAATCCTCAAACAGACATCAATGAAGATGTAGATGTGCTTACTGAAGAAGCCACTAACCATAACTTGATAGTATGGAATGACGAAGTGAACACATTTGACTGGGTGATAGATACATTGATGGATATATGCGGGCATGAGCGTGAACAGGCAGAGCAATGTGCTATGCTCATACATACAAAAGGAAAATATGCAGTAAAAAATGGTAGTTACGAAGCTTTAAAACCACAGCAAGATGGAATCAATGATAGATTAATAAATGCTACAATTGAGTAAAATTATATTTACTTTAATCTGTTACAATTGGTGCTGTTTTTTCCGATATTGTTTCTTTTACAAAAGAATTAGAGAATCTCATCAATAGACCAAAAATGAAAAGCATAGAGCATAATATTGATCCTATAAAAAACCCAATCACAGCATACATATTTTTTGAGATTTGCTTTTTATCATATGGTGGTGTTGGACTATCCAATACATCTATAATTGGTATTGTTTTTTGTAATCTAAAATTGGCTTCCTCTCTATTATAAACTGCACTGTTCCTTTGGGCCGTCACTAGTAATTTTTGACTTTGCAAATTTTCTTTTGGTATCAAATATTTAAGATTGTTAGGTCTTACAAATATGGATGTTTTATCCATTTCAATAATTTGTTTATCAAATTGAGATAAAAGATAATCAAACGAATCTACCTTTTCTTGTAAAAACTCAAAGTCCACTTTAGCTTTTTTTATTTTAAGCTCTTTATAAAATTCTATTACTTTGTTTGTCAATACTGTAGTAATAGGCTCTAACAATTCTTTATTATTACTTGAGAAAGTAATTTCTAACAAACTAGTTTTACTAAACTTTGCTGTATAATCACTTTTTAATAAATCAGCACCTAAAGCAAACAACTCTTTGTTTGTTTGGGGAATTTTTATTTCATTACCTAGGAGTCCTTTATACTTATTTTTTTCTAATATCAGAATTTCAGCAATTGACTTGTTACTAAAATTAGGCAACTTTTCTGCTGCTACAGCTTCTCTTGTTTTTTTACTTTTAGCTACTTCTTCAATATTTATATTTGCATCTTCAGTTAAGCTTTTACTACCACCACCACCACCACCTAACTGCTCTAATATTTTTGAAGTAGATGAACCACTATTTGTTGGTGAAGAAAGTGGGTAAAATGAAGACTTTGCTGTATATGTTACCGGTTTGGTTTTTGCAAAAAAGTACATGAGCACTGAAAAGCAAACGCCGCCCAAAATAATTAACCATTTAAGTTTAATTAATCTAATAATAATTCTTCTTGTAAGTTCTTGTGATGTCACAAAATTTATTTACTAAAATTTAAAATTAATGCTGTTATTATTACAGGCACTAGTGAAATTGCAGATTGTTTTACAATATCTATAACCTCCTGCCCTTCGGGTCTTTTTGGTATGTGTATCACACTTCCTTCTTCTATTTTTGGATAAAAATGAAAAAATAAAAAATTTCTTGTACGCCTACTTTTACCATTCGCATAAGTTACATACACCCTACTTCTCCATGGCCTTATTCCAAATCCCCCAGCTTTGTCAATATAATAGGAAACATTTGTATGTTCTTTATCAAATGTAATCTTTAACGGAGCTTGTACAACTCCTTGTACTGAAACAAAAGGATCAATCTCAGGCACAAAAACTACATCATTTTCTTGCAAAACCAAATCATATTTAGAATTTTTATTTTTCAAAGCTTTTGCTAAATCTATGCTTACTTCTTCATTTAAACTCTGAGGAGCAGCAGCTTTTCCAATTATATTTCCTGCACTATCATATATTGCTTTTTGAACTACAGCTTCTCTTTGATTTTGAGATCTTCTTCTCAATAACACAGCACCAGATAAATTTGCATTTTCTTTAAATCCTCCCGCCCTTTCTATATATGATGATATCTTTTCGTATTTATTCAACCTTGGATAAACTCCTGGATACTTTATTAATCCCCTAAGCTCAATATTTTGTTGTAACTCAAATGTTGGATTTTTTCTAACTAAAATTTGATCATAAGGTTTTAAAATAATCTTAGCAGCAGCAGTATCAAGTTGTAAGTTGGATGAAATTGAATAATGAGTAACTACTGTTCTTGTAGGCTTAAAACCTCTTTTTGCTGAATCTAAATCTACAATACTAGATATATCCAATCTTCCAAATTCTGCAGATTGTTTTAACCCCCCTGAAAAATATAATAGATCTTGTAACGTCATTCCTCCATATTTATTAGTTCTTCCAGGTTTTCTCACTTCGCCATATATTTCTACATAAGTGGGATCTACAAATTCTTGCACTCCAAAAAGTTGAATCCTATCATTGGCTTTTAAAAGCACATTGTTTTTGCTATCAATATCATTATTATTAATATCCGTTAAATCAACTTCCAATTTATCGGCAGATTGCAAATTGGTGGAGTCTCCAGCACCTCTAAAAATATAAGCCCTTTGTAGCAAAGTATTTCTAGTAACACCACCAGCTCTATTTATGATATCAAATAATCTATCTCCTTGTCTTATTTCATACACATCAGGATATTTTATCTCTCCTATTATTTCAACTTTATTTATAAGTCCTCCTTTTATTAAATTCGCTTTTACAATATCTCCATCTTTTAAGGGGAAATCTTGTCCAGCAACAGTTAATATAGCAGTAGCATTTACATTCAATAATTTCTGCTCTTCATTTACGTTTCTAATAATTTTCAGATTTGAAGCTACTGCATCAGAATTTAAACCACCACTATATTTTAGTAATGCTTTTACACCTTCATCTTTTTTTAATTGATAGTACATTGGTCTTTTAAACTGCCCTGTTACCAGTACTTTTTTCTCATAAAAGGGCACTATTATAAAATCATTGTTCTGCAAATAAATGTGTTTCCCAAAATCGCCTGTTGTTAAATACTTATAGATATCAAGCTCTTCAATGATTCTACCATTTCTTTTAATTTGTATTCTTCTAAGGTTTCCTTCATCTGTGATACCACCAGCTTTTTGTATTACATTAAATGCATTGCTAAATGCAGATACCGTTACAATACCTGGACTGTTTACTTCATTTACAACATTTACGTTGATGCTTCTTGGTTGTCCGAGCATTACATCTATATTAGTACCAGCTGGTACTATAGATGAAAATCTGGCGTATATCAATCTTTGTACATTTTCAAATGTATTACCAGCTAAATATATTTTACCTAGCTCGCTCGGAAAAATTGCGCCATCAGGTGCTACAGTATATTTCTTTTGTAATTCTGCACCACCATATAAAGAAATAATTATTTGATCCCCAACTCCTATAGGATAATCAAATGGTGGAGTAGAAAGCTCTGATAAATCCATAATAGGATTAGATAATGCAAAAGCACCATAAGTACTTTTAGGGCCCCCTTTTTGTCTAATTAAACCATCATTTCCAATACTATCTTTACTAATTTTTTGATTTTTATAAATTTTTTCATTCACATCTACTCCCGCAGTAATATCTGCTTGTCTGTTTTGCAACTGCTCTTTGGTCATATTTATAGGCAATGTAGGAACTGAAGAAAAAGGAACAGTAGGTAAACCACTTGGTACAGTAGTAGGTGGTTGTGTGTAAGCAAAAAGCGTAGCGAAAACTAAACAACAAAACAATAATAAGCGTATATAAAAACGACTAGATCCTCTGTGCATTTCGGTAAGGATTGATTTACAATTTTATGAAGTTGCAAATATACTATTATTTACGATAGCTTTCGCATAGCGCAATATAGTCGTTCCACAGCTCATTTACAATGCTTTGTGCAGGTTTTATTGCTTTTATCAAACTACTCACCTGCCCTATTTCTAGCTCGCCTTCAAGCATATCACCTTCAAACATACCTTTTTTGGCTCTGCCTCGGCCCAGTAAAGCTTCTAATTCAGATAAACTTGCATTTCTATTTTCGGCTTCTTTTACCTTTTTATAAAATTCATTTTTAAGTAATCTTACAGGAGTAAGTTGTTTTAAAGAAAGCTCCGTATCGCCTTCATTGGTATTAATTATTGCCTGCTTAAAATTATTGTGGCAAGATGCTTCGTTACTAGCCACAAACCTACTACCCACTTGAACTCCACTAGCGCCTAAAGCCATAGCAGCAAACATTTGCCTACCAGTTGCTATACCACCAGCAGCAATAACAGGTATCGTAACTTTTTCTTTTACCGCAGGTATCAATACAAAACTGGTAGTTTCCTCTCTCCCATTATGTCCACCTGCTTCAAAACCTTCTGCTACTACTGCATCACAACCAGCATCTTGTGCTTTTAGTGCAAATTTGCTACTGCTTACTACATGCACTACTTTTATTCCTTCTTTTTTAAAAATACTGGTAAATGTTTTTGGATTACCAGCACTGCTAAAAACAATAGGTACTTTTTCGTCAATTATGGTTTGAATATGTTTATCAATATCTGGGTATAGCAAGGGAATATTTACAGCAAAGGGTTTATCCGTTGCAGCTTTGCATTTTTGCACATGTTCCTTAAATACATCTGGGTACATGCTTCCACTTCCTATCATACCCAAGCCTCCAGCATTGCTTACTGCACTTGCAAGGCGCCACCCACTCACCCATATCATACCAGCTTGTATAATAGGTTTTTCTATACCAAAAAGTGTTGTTATTTCATTTGAAAATGATTGCATAAAATTCTATTTCTTATCGAGAACTACCCCCTAAATCAATTGCTGTATTGTCTCCAATATTTAAATTTCTACTTACCCCTTTTACTTCTGCATCACTTCCTATAAGTGAGTTATTTAAAACTATTTCATACAAATTAGAATAAGCACCTATGATTGAATCTTTAATAATAGCGTGGTTTACAGTTGTATTATCACCTATTGCAACATTAGGGCCTATGACAGAGTTTTTTATAATGCAACCACTACCTATACTTACGGGTGGTATTATAATAGTATTAGTTTGAGAACAGGTATCTGCAACTGTATTCCCAAATTTTTGTAACAAAATTGCATTGGAAGATATCAACGATTCTTTTTGTCCACAATCAAACCAATTTTCTACTTTTAAAGAATGAATAATCGCACCATTTTGTACCATACATTCCAATGCATCGGTCAAATTAAAATCATCGTAGCTTCGCTCTTTTTTATCTTGTATTTTTTCTAAACATTGAAATAAAATAATGGTCTCTTTAATTTTGTAAACCCCTACAATAGCCAAGTTACTTTTTGGTATAGCAGGTTTTTCTACAAGTTTAGTTATTACACCATGCTCATCTACTTCTGCTACTCCAAAACTTCTTGGATCATCTACTTTTTTTACTCCTAATATTGAGTATGGTGCATTTATCATAAATTTCAAATCATACTCGGCTATGGTATCGCCTAATACAATTAATATCTCATCATCTCCTACAATTTCTTTTGTAATTTCTATAGCATGCCCTGTACCTTGCCTATCGCTTTGTGTTATAAAATGTGTGGTTAGTTCAGGATAATTTGAAGTTACATAATCTTGTATTTTTTCTCCTAAGTACCCAATAATAAAAATAAATTCTGTTAACCCTTCTTCCTTTAATTGATCTATAATGATGCTCAATATAGTTTTGCCAGCAAGCGGTATAAGTGCTTTGGGTTGTGTGTATGTATGTGGGCGTAGTTTTGTACCTGCGCCAGCTACAGGAATAATTACCTTCATTTATGTTAATATTTTATAAAACAAAAAAGCAATTACTTGTATCAAATAAATGATGGAGTAATTGCTTCTATAATTTAGTTTTTAAACTGTTGGTAATAATTTTTTACAATTTTTATATAGCTTAGTGTAGCCCCTATTTGTAAAATAATCATTAATACATTTTTACGTTGAAAAGGGTTTTCTTTAAACACATCTGTCATTGCCAAAATAGATAAACAAACACACGAAAACCAAAGTATACTTACAAGCAGAATATGCCTTTTAGTAGGTTTAGAAATCCAGTGTGGTCTATTATCATTCATTCATGTCAGTTTTAGGAATGTAATTTAATGAAATTATTATTATATGACTTTTAGAAATAAAAAAACACATTTAAACTTTTCTTCTTCAACTTACTTTATAAATTACTAGAACATTGAACCTTCAACCTTGAACTTTCAACCCCTACTCCGCCCAGCTCATCACATATCCATCGTTTTCTATTTCAATT
>JAYVID010000065.1:0-4102 GCA_043770525.1 Ferruginibacter sp. | reverse complement strand
TCTGATAATTTTAATGTTGCTTCTGTTATTTTCTCTGAAATTAAAAGTTGTTAGCCTAGCCTGTCCCGACTTTTCGGGAAGCTTGTCGAAGGCGTGTTTCATTGAGTGCAACGGGTTCGACAAGCTCACCCTGACACCCCAACTGTATCAAACCTTTGTTATTTTCTGAGAACTTAAAAAAATCTTTTACATGCTCCTCACCCTAGCAACCCTTACATCCAACCTAAAAATCTTCGTCCATTGAGAATGCTTTGCTCGCATTTTCCTTAACTCCGCTTTTTTGATACTCTGCTACTCTTTTTTCAAAAAAGTTTGTTTTGCCTTGTAAAGAAATCATTTCCATAAAATCGAAAGGATTAATTGCGTTGTAGATTTTACTACAACCCAACGCTACTAATAACCTATCAGATACAAATTCAATATAGTCGCACATTAATTTTGAGTTCATACCAATTAAGCCCACAGGCAATGCACTTGTTACAAATTCTTTTTCTATTTCTACAGCGTCTCTTATAATTTGTGTAACGGTTTCTTTTGGTAATGGATTTTCTAAATGCTGTGTATAAAGCATACAAGCAAAATCGCAATGCAATCCTTCATCTCTACTTATTAGTTCATTTGCGAAAGCAAGTCCTGGCATTAAGCCTCTTTTCTTTAGCCAAAAAATAGAGCAAAAAGAACCAGAGAAAAATATTCCTTCCACTGCTGCAAATGCAATTAACCTTTCAGCAAAAGTTCCTTTGTCTATCCAGCGCAATGCCCACTCTGCTTTTTTCTGTACACACTCTATGGTATCTATTGCCCTAAGCAATCTATCTTTTTCTACAACATCTTTTATGTATGTATCTATCAAAAGTGAATATGCTTCACTGTGTATATTTTCTATCATTACCTGAAAGCCGTACATACAACGTGCTTCTGGGTATTGCACTTCTTTTAAAAAGTTTACTGCAAGGTTTTCATTTACGATACCATCGCTTGCCGCAAAAAATGCCAAAACATGTTTTATAAAATAACGTTCATCATCATTTAATTTATTAGCCCAGTCTTGCACATCAGTTGTAAGGTCTAATTCTTCAGCTGTCCAAAAACTTGCCTCTGCTTGTTTGTACATTTGCCAAATATCTTGATGCTTTATTGGGAAAAGTACAAAGCGGTCACTGTTATCTGCTAAAAGCGGTTCGATGTTCATTTATATAATTTTTAAGAAATGTTGTGTTTGCAAAAAGTACTGGTGGGATGCGCTTCGTTTTTCTTATCTCGTCAAAAAAATGATTTTTCCGTACTCTCTGAGAACAATATTACTAATCATTTTATAGAAATAATTCTAATAGTTTTTCACAGCATGTTTACAAACAAGTCTAATGCAATGAGGGCAAAGGGTGAGCCATTTATTAATAGTTTTCCACGTGGATAATGCACATAGTATGGATAACTTTTTTGGATTTATAAGTAAAATACCCATTATTAAATTATTAATGATCTGTTATTTTTTTGTTATATGTTACAAACTAGCATGGCGTTACATTACAGAAATATTATTGCTCATTTTGAAAGAAAGATTTGAAAATTAATTTATTTTTTTGTAAACAAAATTTTTGATAATTTTAATAAAAATTAATATGAAAAAAATAATTTTTATACTAGCAATTTTTTGGGGTAGTAAAGCAAGCTTTGCTCAAACATTTACACCAGAAGAAGCAACCAAACATATTGGTGACTCTATAAAAGTTTGTGGCAAAATATTTGGAGGTCGTTTTTTTGAAACTTCCAATAACTCACCTACATTGTTAAACATGGGTGCAGCTTTTCCTTCAAGCCCACTCACTATTATGATACCTGGTAATGTAAGGGTAAAAATGGGTTATGCACCCGAAATAGAATTGAGGGATAAAAATGTATGTGTAACAGGCACAGTAATTCTTTTTAAAGGAAAAACAGAAATTATCATTTACAACATAGCACAGCTAGAAGTTGTAAAATAGATTGGTTATAAATTAATAATTTTGTAAAAGTTGTACCAAATAAACGGTACAACTTTTTTTATATATGCACCCACACATTACGAAGCTTATACAATGCATAAATCTTGAAGAAAAAGAACAAGTAAACAGGTATAGTATTGACGAACAACATAGTTTAAAAGCATTGAAAGCAGAGGGTTTGTCATTGCATCCACTTATAATAACAAGAAAAAGTTTTGGCTATGCAGACTATCCCGAAATAAGTTTTCGCATTCAATTTCCGCCAGATGCAAACCAGTTTAAAGATGGCGCTACCATAGAATGTTTTTTTGCTGGTGAACAACCTGTAAAGGGAGTTTTATTAAACTTAGATGGAAAGGTAGGTGAGTTTAGGTTATTTGCACCTGACTTTCCAGATTGGATAGAAGACAATGGAGTGGGTATAAAACTTGCTCCAGACCAACGAACTACTTTATTAATGAAAACGGCGTTGCAAAACCTACCACAGCAAAAGGAAATGTTTGCATTGTTTGAGAAACTTCATACCACAACAGCGGCTATTTCTGAAAAAATAATTAATGAAGAACACAACATAGCATTTAAAAACAAGCACTTAAATGATAGCCAACAAAAAGCTGTAAAAGCCATTACACAAAATAAGGAACTGCTTATAGTGCATGGCCCACCAGGTACGGGTAAAACCACCACGCTTATTGAAGCCATTGTACAACTTATAAAAGCAGAAGAAAAAATATTGGTATCTGCACCGAGCAATACAGCGGTAGATAATATTGCCAAAGGTTTGATAGAGCAAGGCCTGAAAGTATTGCGCATAGGCAATATGAGCAAGGTAGATGAACAAATTTTTGCACATACACCCGAGGGTAAGTTATCAAACAGTAACCAGCAAAAAGATATAAAAGCTTTAAAAATTCGTGCAGAAGAATTTAGGAAAATGGCACTGAAATACAAAAGAAGTTTTGGCAAAGCAGAAAGAGAGCAGCGCAATTTATTGTTTAAAGAAGTAAAAGATATTCGTACAGAAATAAAAAAACTACAACAATACAATGAAGAAAAATTATATGCTGAAGCAGATGTAATATTAGGCACACCTATAGGCTTGTGCGACAGTAAAATAAAAAAAATAACGTTTCAAACACTGGTAATAGATGAAGCTGGGCAGTGCATAGAGCCATTGGCTTGGTGTATTTTTCCTTTGGCAGAAAAAATAGTATTGGCAGGAGATCATTTACAATTACCACCTACCGTTTTAAGCCAAGAAGCCTCACAGCTTGGGTTTAATAAATCTATCTTAGAAATTAGTATTGATAATATTAGCAATGTTTTTTTGCTGAACACCCAGTATAGAATGAGAGAAGCCATTGCAGGCTTTAGTAGCGCTTATTTTTATGAAGGATTGTTACAAACAGCTACCTACCTCAATAATACAGGTAAGCATATTCATTTTATAGATACGGCGGGCACTGGGCATAATGAAGAAAAAGGCAAAGACGGGCATAGCTTACAAAACGAGGGAGAACTTCAAATTGTACAAAAAATATTAGAGAGAGAACAATTGGATATTTCGCAAACGGCTTTTATTTCGCCTTACGCAGGACAAGTAGCTATTGCAAAAGAAATGTTACCCAATGGTATGCGCATTAGTACCATTGATAGTTTTCAAGGGCAAGAAAAAGAAAATATTATTTTATCGCTTGTGCGTAGCAATGATGAAAATGAAATTGGCTTTTTAAAAGATTATAGAAGAATGAATGTGGCTATTACCAGAGCTAAAGAAAAATTATTTGTTATAGGCGATAGTGCTACCATAGCAGCTGATAAATTTTATGATGCTTTTTTAAGTTATGTGGAGGCAAACGGTGAATATAAGTCTGCTTGGGAGTTTGAGGTATAATTAATTTTACAACCTACCTCACCAGCAACACCGTTCCCTTTCCACTTACCTTGTTCCCTTTAAAATCTACTCCTACCCATGTGTACACATAAGTACCAATAGGTTGTAACTTACCTTTGTAGCTACCATCCCAGCCTTTGCCGTTGCAAGTATTTTGTGTATATACTGTTTCGCCATAGCGGTTGTAAATGGTAAAGTTGGTAAGGGTTTGTAAGCCACTGCA
>JAYVID010000064.1:0-15228 GCA_043770525.1 Ferruginibacter sp. | reverse complement strand
ACCCAGCCGCCATAATAAAAATCGGCTTGCCAAGTTGGAATGGTAAGTACACCACTAAAAGTCCATTGCAATACCCCAGCGCTATTATATTTTGCATGTTGGTGAGTAGCCCCTGCTTCAAAACTAGCAACAAACTTTCCACCGCCTGCTACATATACATTACCCGCATAATCATAGTCAACATCTATTGCTTTGCGAGCTTGTACACCTGTTAAATTATTCGTGTTTGTAATAAACGGATCAATAACAATAGCTTTTGATTTGTCATAATCGTTGGGTAAGGAAAAAACAATTTCATTTCCATTAATTTTATATTCCGTTTTTATTTCGCCAATATTTTTTTCTATAATATTTTTTCCATAATAACTTACGGGAATTGTTTCTTCTATACCATCAATATCCGATTTTATTATGAGGTTGCCTTTGCTATTTGTAGCAATCTTTTTTACATCCCCGCCATATTTCATCTTTACTTTTGTAAGGTCTGCGCCAGGCTCTACTATTAAGCTATATTCAAAACCCAATTTATTAGCCACAGCATCCTGCGCATTATTGGGAAAGGTATAAACCACATTTATACCATCATAAATATTTTTGTAAATTATCTTTTTATAGCCGTATGCTTTTTCTGTAAGCATTCCGTAAGTATGATAATCAACTGTTTTTTCTTCTCTAATAATTTCTACATTTCCATTTGCACCAACCCATTCCATGGTAATGGTTCTGTCTGTAATATTTTTTTTACGTTCTATCTCTTCTTCTTTTGCACCTGCTTTCTCCAATTTATCTTCTTCTTCTTTAGAAATTTTTTCTACTTTTCTATGTAAATGAATTAATCCCTTTGGCGTAAATAGCACAGGCATTCCAAACCCTTCATAGCCGAATTTCAATTCGCCCATTTGTTCATAGCCTTTCATGGTTTTTCCATATTGGCCTATATTTTCAATAAATGCATTTGAAGCGTTGAAGGTCTGATTAAAATTGGCTATAGATTTTGGAGAAGTTTGAGCATAACAAATACCAATGAGAAAGAATAGGCTCAAAAAAGTAAATGTTTTTCTAAAAAAACGATTAATGTAAAGTTTACTAGACAATGAACTATTTTATTTTAAATTAGGATTTTCTAACAATTCTAAAATCTAACGAAGCAAGATTTCCTTCCATTGATTTAGTAACCACAAAACCTAAAAACAAACCAAAAAAAGGAATTAAAAGATAAATTTAACAAAAAAATATGAATTTTAATTTTTCAACCAAAAAAATAGTTGATTTGGCATTAATCAAGAAATTAGCTTGGTTAAAGGTTAACTGGAGATTAATTAAGAACTGATTGTCTTAATATTACATTGTTGATATATAACTAGACAAATAATTAATCAAATCGAATAAGCACATAAAAAAACCTCCCAAAAAAGGAAGGTTTTAAAAAGTCGGCAGCAATGGACGATTTTCGAACCAATTCTTAATAGATTTTGAACTAATACGAGCATTTTTAAACCTAAAATGACAAAGAAAAAAATATTCTTCTAAAGTCTATAAACTCCACTTATTCTAAAATAATTTGTACAATTTTAATGTGATTCTTAATATGGAATTAGTCATTTATTTTTTACATATCATGTCAATAAATATGCAAGGTTACTACAAGCTGAAAATATAAGAACCGTCTAAAGAATATATCGAAATATTTTTACTGATATAATCAAGTCAGTTTTAAAATGAAACTTCTGAAAAATCTCTTTTTTAAAATTTTGTTAGATTTTTATATCTATAAAAAATTATGTATATATTTGGTTTAGCGGTTTATAGCTCCCCCACTATTTTACCGAATTTTAATTTCTTATATTATTTAAGCCTTTTTTAAACTTTCTGCTAGTCATAAAAATGCCAAAAAACAACAAAATAATTCAACGCCATTACTGAAAATCAATCCAGGTAAAACTAATTAGAATGCCATCGAAATCCCTTCTATTGCTTTGCCTAAAGGAAGTGGTGCTATAAAAAGAATAGATGAAAATTTTCGGCGAATGCGTTTAATGTTTTGAAAGTATATTAATACAAAAAACCTGAACCATTATAGATGCCCAGCTTGAAGGTATTGTAATCTATATGGGCATTGAAGTTATAATAATTCGTAAAACAAATAAAATAACAATATGAAAAAAGTATTTGCCTTTCTAACTTTTAGTATTTTAACTGTGATAGTAAATGCCCAAACAAAACAAAAACCTTTCGGCTCGTGGAGTGCTGACCTTGGTTATTTAATTTCTACAAATAGTACAAATACTAAAAACACTAAACCCCTTTTTGCGAGCAATGGTATAAATGCTGGTGCAAATTACCGATGGGGAAGAAAATTAGGTATTAAAACCAGCTTAGGTTTTAATGGAGGAAAGACTAATGATAATGAAATTTTATCGTTTGCAAAGACCTTTGAAAAGAACGGATTTACAGCTATTAGTAGCTTTAGTAAAAGTTGGAATCAAATGAATGTTTTAGTAGGGCCTAGCTTGCAATTTGGTAAAGGAGGTCGGATTGAGGCAAATATCCAAGCTGGTATTGGATATTTTTTAGGAAATAATAAACTAAAAATAGACTTATACGATGTCAACACTTTTGTAAAAAATGTTTATAATAAGGAAAGTAAAAACATAGTGCCAGTATGGAATATTAGTGCTAATTATATTCCAAAAATTATTTTTAAGAAAAATATTGGGTTGAAAGTATATGCTGGATTTGGAAGTAATGGAGGAACAATAGGTGTTGGAATATCCTCTTTCTGCATTCCATGTTGTTGTCAAAAAGGGGATTTAAATTGTTGCTCTTATAACAAACCATCAAAATTGAAATAATTAAAACTAAATTTATTTTGATAAATCAATAGCCAATGCCAAAGCAAAACAAATCTGAAAACAGTTCCCAAAGTTTTTTAAAAACCGATGGCGGCAAAACCAAATCAAATGCCATCGAAGTGCCTTCTATTGCTTTGCCTAAAGGTGGCGGTGCTATAAAAGGTATTGATGAAAAATTTTCGGTAAATGCTATTAATGGTTCGGCTTCATTTTCTATCCCTTTACCATTTTCTCCAGCTAGAGGTGCGGTACCTGCGCTTTCTTTATCTTATAATTCTGGTAGCGGTAATGGTATTTTTGGTTTGGGTTGGAATATGGGTTTATCATCTATCAAACGAAAGACCGACAAAGGGCTACCACAATATTTTGATGGTATAGATTCTGATACTTTTCTTTTTTCAGAAGCAGAAGATTTAGTGCCAGAGTATAAAAAAGTTGAAGGAAATTTTTTATTAGACAGTAATGGAGATTACATCATTCATGAAACGGATTCGTCTGACTCTTTATTTACTATTCGTTTTTACAAACCTCGTATTGAAGGCTTATTTGCCCGAATTGAACGTTGGACAAATAAAGAAAATGGCAATATAAAATGGCGAGTTATTACCAAAGACAATACAACAACACTTTTTGGTTGGACAAACAATTCAATAATTGCCAACCCAAAAGATGCTACAAAAATTTATGAATGGTTGCCCGAATTCGTTTTTGATGACAAAGGAAATTGTTGTCATTGCATTTATAAAAAAGAAGACGAGCTTGGTATTGACGAATCATTAATACATAATCGAAATAGAATAGTAGAAGGAAAAATAACCTACGCAAATCTATATCTAGAAAAGGTTTTCTATGGCAACAAAACACCCTACAAAAAATTTGGTAATAATTTCCCAATTGCTAATGATTACTTATTCTCAACTGTTTTTGATTATGGTATTTTAAAAGAAACTGACAAACCTGATACCATAAACAATTGGAATTTTAGAAAAGATGCTTTTTCTGATTATAAAGCTGGGTTTGAAATAAGAACGACCCGTTTATGTAAAAGGGTTTTATTGTTACATCATTTTGACGAATACAATGGCTTGGTAAAATCACTCAACTTTGATTACGACACCAAAGTACAAGAAGATTTTACTTTTCTAAAAAAAATTACACAGTACGGATATATTAAAAAAACAGACGAAACTTATTCCAGTAAGCATTTACCGCCTACTGCATTTGAATACCAGCAGCACGACTGGAACAAGGAAGTGAAAACAATTTCTGATGGAGATTTGGTTCATGCACCTGCCGGATTAGATGAACAACAATATCAATTTACTGATTTATACAACGAAGGTTTATCAGGGCTTTTAACGGAACAAGCCAATGGCTGGTATTACAAACACAATTTGGGTGATGGTAAATTTGAACAAGCAAAATTAGTAAGCCCCAAACCTTCATTTGCTGGGCTTGGTAGCCAAATGCAATTGGTAGATTTAGATGCCGACGGCGGAAAACAATTAGCCAGTTTTAATAGTGAACCTTCAGGCTTTTTTGAGTTAGATGATGACAATGAATGGCAACGTTTCAAGCATTTTGAAAATATGCCTAATATCAACTTGCAAGATGCCAATGCAAGAATGCTGGATTTGAATGGCGATGGCAAAGCAGATTTATTGATTACAGAAGATAATGTGTTTACATGGTACGAATCATCTGGTAGAAAGGGGTATGTACAATCTCATAAAACCACCAAAGGTTTTGATGAAGAATTAGTTCCACATTTGGTTTTTTCTGATTCCTTGCAAACTATTTTTTTAGCAGATATGAGTGGCGATGGATTAACAGATATTGTCCGAATAAGAAACGGCGAAATCTGTTACTGGCCTAATTTGGGTTATGGAAAATTTGGTGCAAAAGTAGCCATGGACAATGCACCTGTATTTGATTTTCCCAATAGTTTCAATCCTGCCTTTTTACGATTGGCAGATATTGATGGTTCAGGCACACCCGACATTATTTATCTCGGTAAAAATAAATTTACCTGCTGGATGAATTTAAGTGGTAATAGCTACAGCAACAAACCTTTTGAAATAGACGCTTTTCCTGATGTCCACAATCAAGCAAAAATTACTGTAACCGATTTATTGGGCAATGGAATTGCTTGTATTGTATGGAGCAGCAGTTTAGCCAAAGATGCTACTTGCCCATTACGCTATATTGATTTAATGAATAGTAAGAAGCCACACATAATGGTTTCGTATAAAAACAATATGGGTAAAGAAGTAAGTATGGAATATACGCCTTCTACAAAATTTTATATTGACGATAAGCTGGCTGGCAAACCTTGGGTTACCAAACTGCATTTTCCAGTGCATTGTATTTCTAAAACCATCACAGAAGATAAAATTACAGGACATCGTTTTGCCACTTCTTACAAATACCATCACGGTTATTATGACCATACTGAAAGAGAATTTCGTGGTTTTGGTATGGTGGAGCAATTTGATTTGGAGCAAACAAATAATCCAAGGAAAGAAGGAGAAGTAATTGGAGAGGACATATTAAATCAAAAAACAGTATTCACAAAATCATGGGTGCATACAGGAGCTTTTCTTCGTAATGAAAAAATTCTTACACAATTTGAACATGAATACTGGTACAATGAAATGATTCGGCAAGGTTTCCCCATTTCACATCACGAACATACTTTGCCCGAAGCCAACATTATTGATGCCAAAGGAAATGTTATAACCAATTTAAGTATTGAGGAAAGAAGAGAAGCATTAAGAGCTTGTAAAAGTATGGCGTTACGGTCAGAGGTTTTTGCCTTGGATGCTAAGGATAATTCTGATGAGGAACTAAAGAAACAATTAACACCCTACACAGCAGCCACACACAATTGTGTAATAGAAATGTTACAGCCCAAAGGCAAAAATAAGCATGCCGTTTTTGTGGTAAAAGAAAGCGAAGCCATTACTTATAATTACGAAAGAAATATTGATGATGTTCGTATTGCACACAACCTCAATATTAAATTAGATGAATATGGCAATGTGCTGGAATCGGTAGCTATTGTATATCCTCGATTAAATGCAAATACTGATTTGCCTTCGGTAACACAGGCTGCTCAAGCCGAAACAAAAATTATTTACACCAAACATCAATTTACGAAAGATGTAATAGGTGTTGATACATATAGGCATAGACTACCATCAGAAGTAAAGACTTTTGAATTAAAAAATATTGCACATACTTCGCAAACGTTTTACGCTATTTCAGATTTTAGGGATATCCTATCCGAAACAAAAACCCAGTCCTTAAACTATCATGATTGGAATTCAACAAATGCCAATTCTAATAAAAGATTGATAGAACATGTAAGAACATTGTATTACAAAAATGATTTAACAACTTTCTTACCCTTAGGCCAGTTAGAATCTTTGGCACTGCCTTACGAAAGTTATCAATTGGCTTATACACCTGAATTGTTAAATGATATTTTTGATACCAAGTGGGATGATACCATGATGGGTGATGGAAAGTTTGCCCATAACGAAGGCGATACAAATTGGTGGATTCGTTCAGGTACCACACAGTTTATTACGCTACCAGAAACTATTACAGATGCACAAAGCCGTTTTTACCTGCCTAATAGTTATACCGACCCTTATGGTGCAGTAACGAAGGTGAAATATTACGGTAGTTATCATTTATTTATTGAAGAAACTGAAGATGCACTCGGCAATAAAACAACAGTTGACCTTTTTAATTTCCGTACCCTATCGCCGAAGCAAATGAAAGACATGAATGATAATTTGTCGGAAGTTATTGTGGATGAACTCGGTTTGGTAAAAGCAATGGCAGTAAAAGGCAAAGGAACAGAAGCCGATGATTTAAGTGGCTTAACTGATTATACTGAAGCAACAGAAACTGCATCAATCAATAGTTTTTTTAACGCCATAAATTCTAATGATTTAACTGCTGAAGGAAAAAATTTATTGCAACATGCCACAGCTAGGTTTGTGTATGATTTTGATGCGTATAAAAATCATGGTAAGCCAGTTGTAGTTTCTTCTATTGTGAGGGAAGAGCATTATCAAAAAAACAATCATTCACCAATACAAATAAGTTTTGAATACACCGGTGGATTAGGCAAAGTGGTGATGAAAAAAGTGCAGGCAGAACCAGGGCTTGCAAAAAAAGTAAGCGTTGATGTAGATGGAAATGTTGTGATAACTACCGAAAATACCTTGCCACATTTAAGATGGATTGGCAATGGCAGAACCATTTTAAATAATAAAGGCAACCCTGTAAAACAATATGAGCCTTATTTCTCTACCACCTTTAATTACGAAGACCAAAAAGAATTAGTAGAACTTGGCGTAACACCTATTATGTATTACGATGCCATGAGCAGGTTGATAAAAACCGAAATGCCTGATGGTACTTTTACCAAAGTGGAATTTGATGCATGGCAACAAAAAACGTTTGATGCGAATGATACAGTAATGGATAGCGATTGGTATAGTCAACGAATCACTTTAAATCCAACTGACCCTGAAAGAATAGCGGCAGAAAAAGCAGCCATACATTTCAACACACCTGCTATACAACACACCGATACTTTAGGCAGACCCATATTATCTATTGAACACAATATTGTGGATGGCATATCAGAATTTTATAACACCGTGCTTGAATTAGACATTGAAAATAATTTACGAAGTGTAACCGATGCCAGGGGCAATGTAGTAATGCAATACAAATACGATATGCTTGGTAATATGGTGTACCAAAAAAGTATGGATGCCGGACAGCGATGGCTGTTACATAATATTTTGGGTAATCCTTTATACACTTGGGATGAACGAGGGCATACCTTCAATTATAAATACGACATATTACACAGACCAATTGAAAGTTGGGTTATAGGTGGCGATGGCTCAACCATGCTCAATAATTTATTTGATAAAATAATTTATGGAGAAAGCGAACTTAATCCAGAATCAAAAAACCTACGAGGGAAAATTTTTAAACATTATGATACTGGTGGACTATTAGAAACACCTGAATATGATTTCAAAGGACAACCAAAATTTACGACCCGTAAACTCTTTAAGAATTATAAAGCAGTTGCCAATTGGGGAATACTAAATCCTGATGATGATTTAGAATCTGATGTGTTTACTTTTATTACAGAAACCGATGCCCTTGGCAGAATAAGCCTGCAAACCGCTCCAGACAAAAGTATCATCACACCTTCTTACAATGAAGCTGGTTTATTAGATGGAGAAAAAGTAAATCATTTTGATACGCTAACCAATGCTTATGTCGGCAATACTACATACATAGAAAATATAGACTACAACGAAAAAGGTCAGCGCAATTTTATCAAGTATGGCAACGGAGTAAAAACCACTTATGAATATGATGAAAAAACATTTCGATTAAAACATTTAAAAAGTGAACACAATACTAACCTCGTTACAAAAACTTTACAGGATTTATTTTATACTTACGACCCTGTGGGCAACATTACTTACATAAAAGACGATGCACAAGACCCTGAATATTTTGCCAACACTGTTATAGAACCCAACAGCAGTTATACCTACGATGCTTTGTATAGATTGATAGAAGCAAGTGGAAGAGAAAATGAAGCTGCATTAACCTATAACAGCAATGATAACTGGGATGATAAAGGCTTTATGCAACAGAATCCTATTCGTATAAAAAACTATCGCCAATTTTATGAGTATGATGCAGTAGGAAATATTATGCTGATGAAGCATTTGGCAAAAGGGAATGGTTGGACAAGAAATTATGAATATGAAACTAATAATAACAGATTAGTAAAAACATGGGTGGGCAATTCAGGCCCAATAGAAGATACCGTACCGTTTAGTACGCAAACTTACCTGTACCCACACCACACCCAACACGGTTTTATAACCAAGCTACCCCATTTAATAAATATGGGCTGGAACTTTAAAGAAGAACTGATACTAACCACCACACAACATACAAAAAGCGGCACACCCGAAACCACCTATTACCAATATGATGGACAAGGACAACGCATAAGAAAAATTACAGAAAACTTTGCAGACGACGGAACAGTAGCAACAAAAAAAGAAGAACGAATTTACATAGCAGGTTACGAAACATTTAGAACTTATGCTGCTAACGTAATAAACTTTGAAAGAACCTCTTTAAGTTTATTAGAAGAAGGAAACCGCTTTGTAATGGTGGAAACAGTAACAAAAAACACGGAGCCAGCTCCCTCTCTTTCGGAGAGGGTTGGGGTGAGGTTGGTACGCTACCAACTGCACAACCACCTTGGCTCTGCTGCATTAGAATTAAACGAAGCTGCCGACATAATCAGCTACGAAGAATACCACCCTTTTGGCACCACAGCCTACCAAGCAAAAAATGCCAACATAAAAGCCGCTGCCAAACGCTACCGCTACACAGGTATGGAACGGGATGAAGAAACAGGATTAGAATACCATAGCGCAAGGTATTATTTGCCCTGGCTGGGCAGGTGGTGCAGTACCGACCCAATTGGCATTGGGGATGGGGTGAATGTGTATGGGTATTGTAAAGGGAATCCGGTGAACAATATAGATATTAAGGGGACCCAAACTGATGAACAAAAAATAAAAGAGGTTGATATAAAACCAGAACAAACAAAGGGTGTAAATATATTTGTCGTTCCGAGCAAAGAGCTAAGGAAAGAAGATAGAAAAAAGAACGGATTGTTTGACTCTGCATACACATGGGATTATGCAAAAGCAAAAATCAAGCAATTTTTTAGTGGAGGCAAATTAAAAGTTGTTCAAGTAAATGAAATTGCTGGGTTTGGAGAAATAATAAGTAAAAAGCTTAATGCGAATGAATATATTAAAAACCTAACAATAGATTTTCATTCCTTACATTTTGGAAAAGATAATTATAAAAATGATGTCAAAAATGAAAAAGCTAATGCGACTGCAAATAAAGATAAATTAGCAGGGGAGTTAAAAAAATTAAAAATGTATGTTGGTAGTCAAACAACAGTTTTTTTAGCTAACTGCTGGGCTGGTGGTAATATGAAAGTAGCAGGTGAGCGTTTTCATGTTGAGAACGATGCTTACAACCATGACCCAGCCAACCAGAAACCTCCGGAGGAAAGTAGGAAGACCATAAGAGAAGATATGACTGGATTTTTCTCTGAATCTTTAAATGGAGCAAAAGTAGTTGGAGCTAAATTTGCAACACAATCCTTAAGTTTTTTACTACGCAACAGTTTTAATGGAAAGAGTACTAAAGGAGATTATATTTATCATTTAGGTAGTAATCAAAAAAATCTCGGAAAATATACCATATCCACAGGTATTGACGAGACTAAAAGTCAAGTGTATTCTGCACAAGTAAGAGTAGGATATGGAGGACGAATCATCATCAAAATCAAAGGATTTGCTAAGGAAGAATAAAATGGAGTAGATAAATCTCCACCTCGGTTCGATGGCGCATGATACGAAATAACAAACAAAATTATCACCCAATAATCAACTCACCATGCAAACTCAACCCCAAAAAATAAACCTTGTTACCGTCAGGCTAAGCAACACTCAAAACCAGCCACTGCCCAACCTGCTGGTGCAGATGTACAACAGGGATATGCGTAATGAGCAATTGCTGGCAGAAACCATTACCGACAAAAAAGGTAAGTATGCCATAGAGTGGCAGCAGCAACAATTGGGTAGCACAGAGCGTAAAACGGTAGATATTGCGGTAAAGGTTTTTAGCAGCAATAAAAAAACATTGCTGTATGCCGCAGGCATCAATGATATACGGTTTAACGCTTCGGCAAAAGAAGAAATAAAGAACTAAACCATAAAATTTTAAAAACAACATAAACCCGAAAACAATGAATAAAAGAATCTTAACTATCAGCATCTGCCTTGTACTGGCAATAAGTGTAAAAGCCCAAAGCAATATCAAAGCTAAAAAAGGCGGCAAGGGTGGAGGAGAAACTGGCATTGCATTAGGTGCCGGTGTCAATTATTTTATACCTACCAGCAATCAAAAAAATAATACGGCTAACTTCTTGTTTTTAAAGAACGCAATATCTGTTGGAGCAGAAATATCACTAATTCCCAAAAAAAGTAGCACCAGGTTTAAATTGGCTGCAGAGTATATTACCGGCACTAACAATAAAGAAAGTATTGCTGCTTATGCCAAACAAAAAGATATAATTTATACCAGCTACCAATTTACCAAAGCAAACCCAAGTGGTTTTATCGTTATGGCAAGTCCGCAGTTTATGCTATTTCCAAAATCACAAAATAAAAAACTGCCTTTAATATGGCTAGATTTAAAAGCAGGAGCATTATTTAACAATCAACAAACCCTGCAATTTCTTAACGGGCAATCTGTACCCACTAAAGAAATAAAAAGTAATGCGGTAAGTTTTGTGTACAACCCCAGTTTGGTTGTAAATATTATAAAAACAAAAAAGCTTTTTGTAAATGTAAAAGCTGGTTATAGTAATTGGGGAGGTTTTGGATTTGGGTTAAGTATAACGGAACGGGATTGTAGTAATATACATTGTTGTAGATGTCAAGGTACATTATGTAATCCTTCTTGTAATCCTTCGGCAATTGAATCCATTAATAATTAAAAAATAAATAAAATGAAACAAACAATCACAATCCTTGCAATCCTTATTGCAACATTACAAATTCAAGCACAAAGCCGCATTAAATTTGGTGCAAATGCAAACTATCATGTACCCATGCCTATGCAAAAGGAAGGTACAAGTCCATTGCTGTTTTTAAACGCTGCACAATCTGCTGGCTTGGAGCTTTCGTTTGCACCTTTTAAAAAAAGTAGCACAAGGATAAAATTAGCAGCTGAGTATATTATGGGTAGTAACAATAAAGAATACATTGCTGCTTATGCCAAACAGAAAGATATTGTTTATACCAGCTACCAATTTACAAAAGCAAAACCAGGTGGTTTTAGCGTTATGGCAAGTCCGCAGTTTATGTTATTTCCAAAATCACAAAACAAAAAACTGCCTTTAATGTGGTTAGATTTAAAAGTTGGTGCATTATTTAGTAACCAACAAAGTTTACAGTTTTTTTTAGGGCAAACTACAACAAGTAATGAAGTAAAAAACAATGCAGTAAGTTTTGTGTACAATCCTAGTTTAGTTGTAAATATTATAAAAACAAAAAAGCTTTTTGTAAATCTAAAAGCAGGCTATTCCAATTTTGGTGGTTTTGGATTTGGGTTAAGTATTACAGAATCAGATTGCCGTGATATACCTTGTAGCAGATGCCATGCTACAGGGTGTATCCCAAATTTATGATAGAGGCAATAAATTCAAGAAATACAAATTAATAAAAAAGAAATAAAAATAAATAAATATGAAACAATCAATCACAATCCTAGCAATCCTTTTTGCCACCATACAAACACAAGCACAAAGCAGCATAACCTTTGGTGCAAATGCAAACTATCATGTACCTATGCCTATGCAAAAAGAAGGTACAAGTCCTTTTCTGTTTTTAAAGGCTGCACAATCTGCTGGCTTGGAGATTTCTTTTGCTCCTAATAAAAAACGTAGCACAAGAATAAAATTAGCAGCTGATTATATTACTGGCACTAACAATAAAGAAAACATTGCTGCGTATGCTAAAGAGAAAGATATTGTTTATACAAGTTACAAATTTACAAAAACCAATCCAAGTGGCTTTAGCCTAATGGCAAGCCGACAGTTTATGTTGTTCCCAAAATCTCAAAATAAAAAACTGCCATTAATGTGGTTAGATTTAAAAGTAGGTGCATTATTTAGTAATCAACAAAGCTTACAATTTTTTAATGGGCAATCTGTACCCACTAAAGAAATAAAAAGTAATGCAGTAAGTTTTGTTTACAACCCAACATTGGTTGTAAATATTATAAAAACAAAGAAGCTTTTTATTAATTTAAAAGCTGGGTATTCAAATTTTGGCGGTTTCGGCTTTGGGTTAAATATTGTAGATCGGGATTGTAGTAATGTTCCATGTTGTAGATGTTTTGGTACATTATGCAATCCTTGTGCCACAGAAACCAATAATTCACAAAACAATTAATTAAATAATAGACAAAATGAAACAAATAATCACAATCCTAGCAATTCTTATTGCCACATTACAAACCCAAGCACAAATTAAGTTTGGTGCTAGTGCTAACTATCATGTACCTATGCCTATGCAAAAGGAAGGCACGAGTCCATTTCTGTTTTTAAAGGCAGCACAATCTGCTGGCTTGGAGCTTTCTTTTGCTCCTATTAAAAACAGTACCACAAGAATAAAATTAGCAGCAGATTATATAATAGGTAGTAACAATAAAGAAAACATTGCGGCTTATGCCAAACAGAAAGATATTGTTTATACCAGCTACCAATTTACCAAAACCAACCCAAGTGGTTTTAGCATTATGGCAAGCCCACAGTTTATGCTATTCCCAAAATCACAAAATAAAAAATTGCCTTTAATGTGGTTAGATTTAAAATTTGGTGCATTATTTAGTAACAAACAAAGCTTACAATTTTTTACAGGACAAACTACACCAAGTACAGAAGTAAAAAGTAATGCAGTAAGTTTTGTGTACAGCCCATCATTAGTTGTAAATGTTGTTAAAACTAAAAAACTGTTTTTAAATTTAAAAGTAGGCTATTCCAATTTTGGTGGTTTTGGATTTGGGTTAAGTATTACAGAATCTGATTGCCATCAGGTACCATGTTGTAGATGTGGATGGGGAGGTTGCATCCCATGTGGCACATCAAGTTTTAACGATTCAGAAAAATAAATAGTAAAAGATAAATTCAATTAAAATAAATATCATGGCAAAGCAAATTTCAAAAACCACAATAATTCTTTCGGGAACTATCCGTAGCAAAATATCTAAAATTGGCTTGCCCAATCTGCAAATAGAAGCCTGGGATAAGGATAATTTGAAAGATGATTCTTTAGGCAATGCCATTACCAATGCTAAGGGTTATTTTACCATTCGCTTAGAGCAAAAACAAGGCGGCTGGAATTTGAAAGACCGTAAGCCAGATATTTATTTTAAAATTTATGCAGGTGATAAACTGATTCATCAAACCAATGTTGCAATACTTTTGAATATAAATAATGATATAACAACAATAGAAATTTTTATTGATATGGAAAATAATAAACCAATAATAGAAACAGTGCCAGTATTTACTGTAAAAGGAAAAGTAAACAATGCCAAAGAAATGCCTATAAAACAGCAAGCTTTGGTGGCTTTTGATGTAGATGTAAAAGGGGCTTCTATTTATCGTACTGCAAGTTCTATATCGGCAATTAAAGCCAATGCAGGTTTTGAGTTGTTGCACGAAGTGGTTACAGATAGTAAAGGAAATTATTCGTTTAGTTTTTATGCGGAGCAATTTGCTAAAGCGGAGCGAAAAAAAGCAGACATCATTGTTTATGCTATTGATAAAGTTGGTGAAATTATAGGGCGTTCAAAATTGGTAAATTCAGAAGATTATACTGATCAGAGAGAAATTAATAATCTTGATATTATACTCGAAAAAGAAGAAGAGAAAACAGAGTATGAAGTTTTAATGTATAGCCTGTTGACTTTTTTAAAAGAAAGCGATGTGCCATTATTAGACTTAGCAAAATCGGCAGACCAATTGCAATTTGTTGCTATGGAGTTGGACTTGCCAGTTAATCATATTCAATTGGTAGTAAACGCCGAATTGATGAGAGCAGGGCTTATACCCAAGGTGGATACTAAACAAAAGAAAACTGCCGATAAAAAAATGGTGGCAGCAAGAATTGTTTCCCCAATAAATAATTCGGGCATATTACACGAATTGTTGTATGCTTTGGGACGACAAAATATTTCGCTCAACTGGCAGGCAATGTATAAAAAAACTGATAGCGAATTAAAAGCTGCTATTGCTATTTCCGTTAGTGATAAAACTGTAAAGTTATTTGCAGAAAAAGAAATAAATAATTTTTTAAAACAGCTACACAATATTAGCACTGATGCTATTTTAAATGATACTACACATACAAAACGACCTTCTTTAGAAAAAATATTATCTTCTTCATTGCCCGATAAAGCATTACAAAAAACTTTTGTAGAAGCCTATCGAAATTTTAAAAACGACCATACTGGCGATGAAGTTATTGATTATAAAAATTTTTGGAATGAGTATTTGCCCAAAACAAATGGCTTTAAGCAACAACCAAAACTTATAGAAAAAATATTATTTACACAACAATTGATTGCGGTAAGTGGCGGTCACGAACCTGTTATAGCTGCCTTGCAAAAAGAAAGTAAAGTAAATACAGTAAAAGACTTGGTAGCATTGCCA
>JAYVID010000063.1:0-8811 GCA_043770525.1 Ferruginibacter sp. | reverse complement strand
AGCTATGTAGAAAAATTTGCAGGAATACAAGGAAGTAAAGAAGGGTTAGAAGTATTACCAGATGGAGAATTTTTACCAGCCATGAAACTAAACGTTGCAGAGCAGCATGTAAAAGAAGGTATAGAAAAACACTATAATGGCAAACGCAAAATGATAATAGGCCGTAGTGCAAATATTACAGAGCCAAAGCCAGAGCAAAATCGTAGCGCTTGTAATTATAGAAATAGATGCTGGCGTGGGTGTGGCTTTGGAGCATACTTTAGTACACAAAGTGCTACACTACCAGCAGGTATGAAAACAGGTAACCTTACTTTGGAAACAAATAAAATTGTAACAAAAATATTATACAATAAGGATACCAAAAAAGCCACCGGTGTAGAAGTAATAGATGCACTAGATAATAAAACATACAACTACGAATCTAAAATTATTTTTGTTTGTGCATCATCCTTTAATAGTACTTGGCTGCTAATGAACAGTGCTACAGATATATGGCCCGATGGCTTAGGTAGCAGCAGTGGTGAGCTTGGGCACAATGTAATGGATCATCATTTTAGGCTTGGTGCAAACGGACAAGTAGAAGGCTTTAGCGATAAAAGAGAATTTGGACAAAGACCAACCGGAATTTACATACCAAGGTTTAGAAACATATACGACGATAAAAGAGATTACCTCCGTGGCTTTGGCTACCAAGGTGGTGCAGGCCGTGGCGAAAAAGGGCCACAAAATGTAGCAGAGTTTACACTCGGTGCCGATTTAAAAAATGCCATGCTCACACTCGATGATAATTGGAACATAAACATTTTAGCATTTGGAGAAATATTGCCAGATCATAGCAATAAAATTTCTTTAAATAAAAATAAAAAAGATAAGTGGGGTTTGCCAATTTTAGATATGGATGTGGAGCTAAAAACCAATGAGCTAAACATGCGTAAAGATATGATGGCAGATGCAAAAGAAATGCTAGAAGCCGCAGGTGTAAAAAATGTACAAACATACGATTCAGGCTATTCTCCAGGGCAGGGCATACACGAAATGGGAACTGCCCGTATGGGAAGAGACCCAAAAACAAGTGTACTAAATGCACACAACCAAGTGTGGGATGCACTAAATGTTTTTGTAACCGATGGAGCATGTATGACAAGTGCAAGCTGCGTAAACCCATCGCTTACGTACATGGCACTTACAGCAAGAGCAGCAGATTTTGCAGTATCCGAATTAAAAAAAGGTAATTTATAAAAAACGTATTTTATTTTTTTTGTTGAACGAACAGTAGTTCCCTGATCATCTTCAGTGGCGACGCTCCCTTCAACAGTATAACATTATTCAACATTTTTTTAAAAACATAAAAATGGAAAATTTACAAACAAACTGGAGCAGAAGAGATTTATTAAAAACCATAGCCATACTCACAGGCGGTGCAGTAATAGGCGGAAGTTTATTTATGCAAGGCTGCAAAAACAATGGTGGTGCAGCTTTAAACCTTAGCCCTACACAATTAGCTTTGTTAGATGAAATAGGCGAAACCATAATACCAGCAACAGATACGCCAGGAGCAAAAGCTACAAAAATTGGAGCTTTTATGAATACAATGGTATCTGATTGTTACACAGCAGAGGAGCAAAAAGTTTTTGCAGCAGGCGTAAACGGTTTTGAAGATGGCTGTAAAAAACTAAATAACAAATCCTTTGCAGAATGTAGTGTGGAGCAACGCAAAGCATTTTTAGTAACACTAGAAAAAGAAGCAAAAGAATTTGATAAAAAAGTAAATGAAGAAAATAAAAAGGAAAAAGAAGCTGCTAAAGCAAAAGGCTGGCAAGCAGATTTGGATTTTAAAAACAAACCAAACCATTATTATACCATGCTAAAGCAGCTTACATTGTTTGGTTATTTTACCAGCGAAATAGGTATGACAAAAGCACAAAATTATGTTCCTGTACCTACAAAATACGATGGTGCATATGCTTACAAAGCAGGAGATAAATTAATAGTTCAACAATAAAAAACTAAAAATGGAAAGGAAAGATTTTATAAAAATGACTTCATTAGCTGCAGCTGCATTGCTTGCACAACCTGCATCTGCATTCGATTTGTTTGATACACAAAGTAAAAAAATAAAAAACTTTGGCATACAAGTATGGACAGTAAGAGATGCTATGGCAAAAGATCCAAAAGCTACCTTAAAAGCTTTAGCAACCTACGGTTACAAACTTATAGAAACTTTTGATGGAGAAAAAGGAATGTTTTGGGGTATGACTCCAAAAGAATTTAAAAATTTTTTAGGCGATAATAACATGAGCATAAAAACTGCACATTGCAACATCTCACAAGATTTTGAAAAGAAAGCAGACCAAGCAAAAAGTATAGGCATGGAGTATCTTATTTATCCATGGGAGGGACCATCAAAAACTATAGATGATTATAAAAAACTAGCCGAAGATTTTAATAAAAAAGGTGCACATTTAAAAAAAATGGGAATGAAGCTAGCTTTCCATAACCATGATTATACTTTTAAATTATTAGAAGGCCAATATGCACAAGATGTACTCATGCAAAATACCCAAGCAGATTTAGTAGATTATCAAATGGATATTTATTGGGTAGTTACAGCAGGCCAAAACCCAGTAGAGTGGTTTAAAAAATACCCAAACAGATTTACCCTTTGCCACATAAAAGATAGAATGAAAAATGCAGCAGCCACAAATTTAGATGCAAGCTGTGTACTTGGAACAGGGCAAATAAATTTCTCTCAAATATTAAAAGAAGGTAAAAAACTTGGTATGAAATATTTTATTACCGAGCAAGAGCATTACGATGAAGGAACACCATTAAAGTGTGCACAAAAAAATGCAGATTATTTTAAAAAATTTAAGTTGTAGGTTTTTTAGCCATTAAGACAACAAAGTTAACTGCTAGGTTCACAAAGCTTTTTATGAACCTTGCAGTTCTTGTTTTCCGGTAGCCTTCGCTTTATTACAAATTTACATATTATTTAGTCCAATCGAATCTGCGTAAATCCTTTAAATCTGAGAGCTAAAGATTTTTTGTTGAATTATTTTTAAAATCAAATTGGTATTAATCAGCACTTGTAATTATCTAGCAAAATTTTATAAACTACCCATAAAAAAACCGCCGCTTTAAAAGCGACGGCTAATTTTAATTTTATTTTTCAAACAATTATTTTTTTATAATTTTTTGCACTGTAGCATTGGCAAATTTTATTATGTACATACCGCTATTCAAATTATGCAGATCAATAGTTTCTACCATATTATTTAAAACAATAGTTTTTATGTATGCCCCATTAGCACTATGCAGGGTAGCAGTGCTGTGTAGTAAATCGTTGTTGCTAATGGTAATGGTTAGTTTATTCTGCACGGGGTTAGGGTACATTACAATATCAGCTGCATGCTCGTTATTTACCAAAAATTTTATTATGTCAGAGTAGCTAAAGTTGCCATTTTTATCTACCATTTTTAAACGATAATAAATTATATTTTTATTGGCAAAAGCAATATTGTTGTCGGTAAAATTGTAAATACCATTGGCAGTACCATTGGTATTAATATTGGCTACGTTGGCAAAATTGCTGCCATCGGTACTTTTTTCAATGGTAAAGTAATGTGTATTTACTTGGTTAGTAGTTTGCCATAGTAGTAGGGTATTATTTCCAACCATATTGCCATTAAAGCTAGTTAGTTTTAATGGTAACACTGCAACAACGCAAACACCTGCATTGGCTATATCACCCGTTACAATCCAGCCTTTTGCAAGTAAAGTATTTCTAGCTGCTACAGCATTGGTACCATAGCTTCTACCAATTGCACCTAAACTGAGCCCAGTGGGTGTGCCAGCATTGGCAGCCCAACCATTTAGTGTGGCTGAGTAATTTATACAATCTAAACCTGAATTACTGAGCATGCCCGTCAGTTTAACTGCAGGCTTAAGTACCCAAACACCCAACGATTGGTTAAAAGCAGTTGCACCGAAAAACATCCGGTTCATAGTAGTAACAGCAGCAGTATTCCATGTGCCAATAGGTTGGTTAAAGGCAGTTGCAGTTTCAAACATACTGGCCATAATGGTAACAGCAGCAGTATTCCATGTGTCAATGGGTTGGTTAAAGGCGGTTGCACCGTTAAACATAACGAACATATTGGTAACAGCAGCAGTATTCCACGTGCCAATGGGTTGGTTAAAGGCGGGTTCACCGTAAAACATACCAGACATATTGTTAACAGCAGCAGTATTCCATGTGCCAATGGGTTGGTTAAAGACAGTTGCACCGTAAAACATATTGCTCATATTGGTAACAGCAGATGTATTCCATGTGCCAATGGGTTGGTTAAATGCAATTGCATTGGAAAACATACTCACCATATTGGTAACGGTAGCAGTATTCCATGTGCCAATGGGTTGTTTAAATGCGGTTGCACTTGCAAACATATAGCTCATATTGCTAACAGCAGCAGTAATCCATGTACCAATGGGTTGGTTAAAGGCGCTTGCAGCCCAAAACATTCCGCTCATATCTCTAACAGCAGCAGTATTCCATGTACCAATGGGTTGGTTAAAGGCGCTTGCACTATAAAACATGTTGTTCATATCGGTAACAGCAGCAGTATTCCATGTACCAATGGGTTGTTTAAAGACGGTTGCTCCGAAAAACATACCGCTCATATTGGTAACAGCAGATGTATTCCATGTGCCAATGGGTTGGTCAAAGGCGGCTGCACCGTAAAACATAGATTGCATACTGGTAACAGCAGAAGTAATCCATGTGCCAATAGGTTGGTTAAATGCGGTTGCACTTAAAAACATACTGTTCATATTGGTAACAGCAGCAGTATTCCATGTGCCAATAGGTTGGTTAAAGGCGGTTGCACTGTCAAACATACCGAACATAGTGGTAACAGCAGCAGTATTCCATGTGCCAATGGGTTGGTTAAAGGCGGTTGCACCGTTAAACATGTTGCTCATTTTGGTAACAGCAGCAGTATTCCATGCGCCAATGGGTTGGTTAAAGGCGGTTGCACCTTTAAACATACCGAGCATAAAGGTAACAGCAGCAGTATTCCATGTGTCAATAGGTTGGTTAAACGAGGTTGCACCGTAAAACATATTGCTCATATAGATAACAGCAGAAGTATTCCAATCACCAATACTAGCATTATAGCTACTACAATAAGCAAACATACCTCCTGCATTGCAGTCAGCCCCAAAAATGGGTATTCCTACCGAGTTACCTGCTAAATTACTACACCCATAAAATGCATTTATCATAGTAGCCCAAGTATTGTTGCCCCATTGGGCTATGTTTAATAATTTAAGTTTATCGCCAGAAGGGTAAAAGTCAATGGCAGGAAAAGTGCCAGTAATGCTTACAGTGTAAGTTCCTACTGTAGCGTATGTATGTGTAGGGGCTGTATTCGTAGTATAGGTATTGCTAGTGCCATCGCCCCAATCTACCGTATAGTTATAAACATACAAACTACTTGTTGGAATACTTATTTGGTTGTTTGCACTACTACCTGTGGCTACGTTATCGGTTTTCCAAATGGTAATAAATTCGCCAGCGGCTTGGGCTGTATTACTTGCTAGTAATATAAAAAACAAGGCTAGTAGTTGTATTTTTTTCATTGGATAGGCTTTTTAATAAACATTAACGTCTTTTTTGCTATATTATTATTCCTATTGCTGCATTTTTTTCGTATGCTGTTGGTATTTAAGTCAATCAGTATTTAATGGAAAACTAACCATAAAAAACCCGCCCCTATAAAAGCTCCCGTCTCGGCGGGGTCTTCACCAGCATACAGCTCTTAGTATAAAAGTGCTAACCGTGAAACCCCGACGCATAAAAAAACTTTAAATTATTATTCCCCCACACTATAAATCTTTGAAATGCTTGGCTTGAAGTATTTGTATTGCATAACCACCTTGCATAACACATTAGTTTTGGTTTTTGCAATAACGAGGTTTCTTTACACGTCGGGGTTTGGCAACAAAATTTCTTTATAATGCATAGTTTACGTTTGCGAAAACCCCGCCAAGACAGCAGGCGTTGATATTTATATAAGAATTCGTAGTGGAGCTACAATTGAATAATATATATATGTTATTTATCGTTATATGTAAATCTAAAAAATCGGGTTAAACAAATTGAAAATACTTTTACTTTTATGAGCCTCGGTTGATGTCTTCACTAACCTTTTGCTAAGTAGCTTGGATCACAATTAAATATTGTGTTAGTATAAAATAGTTTTTTAAATTAGCATGTTATCAGAATACTACTTGAGTATTTGAAAATAATAGATAAAAAAAGTGAATGACTCGAAAAGACCAGAATTAAGGCTGCTAACTTTCTAACTCTTCCTTTTCTTTTATTTTTCCAACAATAAATTTTGGTAACATGGGTATTACCAATTGCCCAATGTAGTTTTTAGAAGTTTCTACTTTTAATCCCAATTTTTCAGGTTGATGTTTAGGATTGTAATGTGTACGAAAAATTAAATCCATAATAGGAGAGAGGTTGGAATAGTTTCCTCTGTCTCTCTCTACGTCATGATGCCAATGGTGCATTTCGGGTGTGCCGAAAATGTATTTTAAAAAGCCAATATTTATTTTTGTATTGCTATGTATATATATAGCCCATATACCACGAAAAGCTACGAATCCTGCAATTGTTTCTAATGGAAAACCAAGTATTAATGCAGGTAAATTAATAATTCCAACAGTATAAATGGTATCTAATGGATGTTCTCTATGAGCTGCTAACCAATCTAAATGTTTTGCTGTGTGATGCACTTTATGAAAACGCCAAAGAAAATTATTATTATGTTGAAAACGATGTCCCCAATAAATTAAAAAGTCACTTAGCAGTATTACTTCTATTGCTTGCAAAAACCATGGTTGGGTTTTAATTACAGTTGTAATGTTTAATGGTAAAATAGAATCAAGAAATGGATTGGCAAAATTTAAAATCCAAAGCACTAAACTATTCCAAATAATATATTGCCCCAGCAGAAAACAAATATCCAACCAAAAAGCAGGACGAAATATTTTTTGATGTTGCCTTGCAGGAAATAATTTTTCTAGAGGTATAAAAACAGCTACTAAAAACCCCAAGCTTAGTAAAATAGCTTTTATTGTATCAAAAATATCTTGCATTATTTATTTGCTTTTGAGGTGGAGTCTTTTAATTTTTTTGCAATAGCTTTTTGATTTCGCCTAAAATCTCTTGAGTCAAAAATTATTGCAGATTTACTACCTTTTAATCTATTAATATCTCTTGCTTTGTTTAGACTGTCTATGTTTATTTTTGGAGTAGTATCTTTTTGTATATCTTCTTTAGAAAAAATAGCTTTTGATTTTGAACTACCCATTACATTTTTGATGCTGTCTTTTTTAAAATCATCTTTTAAAATAATATAGCCTGACTTACTACTTAGCAACATTTCATCCATATTTATTTTCGGTGAATCTTTAAAAAAATCTGGATTGGTTTTATCTTCAGTTAATGTAAATCCGTTTACTTTTTTAGTAGGCCAAATGTTATACAAATTAGATTTGAAGTGGTTAGCATTTAATAAATATTTTTCTGGAATTGTTTTGTTGTATTTAAATTTAAAATTCTTGAAGTTGATAAATTTTTCTCCTAAACCAAAAACAGCCATAGATTTTGATGAGCTCATTAACAAGTTACTTTTTTTGTAATATGCATTTGATAAGTTTTGATACATAAAGTTTTCAAATTCTACCTTGTTTATCAATCTGTCCTTAATAAAAAAACTTTGCTCATCCACTAAAAATAAGGAATCGGGCAGTTCAACCTCAACTGTATCTTTTTGTAACTTTGCTTTTTTTATCATGTCTTCAAAATTTATTTTCAAAAAATCATGATCTAGCGGCTCGTAAGAAACAATAATTGGGCTATCTTTTTTTATGCTGTCGTTTTTATTAGCCTCAAACGTATTTGCTGTAGAGGAATCTATTTTTGTATTTGTAAAGGATATTGGAGATTGCTTTTGTTTTTCGTGCTTATCAAAATATCCAGATCTATAAGCAACAAATAAAGACACAAGGGTAATAGAACAAATAAGTGCAATTGATTGTACTATCTTTTTATTAATCATAAGCTCTTTTACAATAATGATGTTTTATTTTATGAAATTACACAATATGCGTTTAAAAAAGGGAAAAAGAGATAATACAAGCTAAAAGTGATATGTACATGAATCTTTAAAAAACTCCAATTAGAAAAACCTTGAACCTTTAACATTCAACTTTCAACTCCTCTCCCCCTGCCATTTCGTCAAAACCACCCCCAAACCACCCGAAATTCCGTCCGATTACCAAAAGTCTTGCCAAAAATTAAAAATTGTAGGTAGATTGAACTTATTACCTTACTTTTGCGTTCCTTAAAATGAAATGTAGCGCAAGCTCTATTTCATAAAGAGGATCTTCACTAAACGTTTTAATTATAATATGTCTGCAACTAAATTAAATGCTGCTAAGCGTATCAACTTTGGAAAGGTTGAACTCATAGCGAAACAACCCGACTTGCTTGGTATCCAAATTCAGTCTTTTAAAGACTTTTTTCAGTTGGAAACCACGCCAGATAAGCGTAATGTGGAAGGCTTGTTTCGTTGTTTTAAGGATAACTTTCCTATTACAGATACCCGAAACATTTTCGTATTGGAATTTTTGGACTACTTCGTAGATCCGCCTCGTTACTCTATAGATGAGTGTATTGAGCGTGGGCTTACTTACGCTGTTCCGTTAAAAGCTAAGCTTCGCCTTAGTTGTAATGAT
>JAYVID010000062.1:0-18632 GCA_043770525.1 Ferruginibacter sp. | reverse complement strand
TAATAATTGGTAAAATACAATAAGCTTTTGTAATTACTTAAAAAGATTATCCATTTATCTTTGTAAAAACTACATTTTATGTATGATTTTGGAAAAATTGAACTAAAGGAAATAATTACAATAGGGTTTATTTTATTTGCGGTTATAGATATGTTGGGCTCAATACCTATTCTTATTTCGTTAAAAGCAAAGATGGGTGGCAAAATAAACTCTTTGCAAGCTACCCTTGCCTCTGGCGCATTAATGATTTTATTTTTATTTATTGGTCGTCAGTTTTTAAATTTATTAGGGCTAGATGTACAATCGTTTGCTGTAGCAGGTAGTATTGTAATTTTTATTTTAGGATTGGAAATGGTTTTGGGGCTAGAGTTTTTTAAAGCAGATAAAGATGCTAAAAGTGGAAGTGTGGTACCTATAGCCTTTCCATTGATTGCAGGTAGCGGTACCCTCACTACCATTATGTCTTTAAAAGCAAATTATCAAGATGTAAATATTTTAGTAGGTATCATCATAAATTGTATTGTAATATATTTGGTACTTACTTCATTAAAATGGATTGAAAAAGCACTCGGCCCAAATGGATTGTTGGTGGTAAGAAAATTTTTTGGTGTAATATTACTTGCTATAGCAGTAAAAATATTTGGCACAAACATTTTAAAATTTACCGTTTAAAAAAAGAATAAGAAAATGAAAAAAGAAACTAATACACCTCCCTTTGGCACATTAAAAGAAGGCAAAGCTGCACCAGCATTTTATGGCATAGATCAAAACAATGAAACCATAGCACTAAAAGATTTTAAAGGTAAAAAAACAGTAATTTACTTTTACCCAAAAGATGATACACCCGGCTGTACGGCTCAAGCATGTAATCTTAGAGATAATTACAGCAACCTTTTGCAAGATGGCTTTGAAATAATAGGCATAAGCCCCGACCCAGTAAAAAAGCATAAAAAATTTGAAGAAAAATATGAACTTCCTTTTGCATTGATAGCAGATGAAGACCATAGCATAGCAGAAAAATATGGTGTGTGGGGTACCAAACAATTTATGGGCAAAACTTATGATGGTATACACCGTACTACTTTTTTAATAAATGAAGATGAAAAAATAAAAAAGATAATTACCAAACCCGATACTAAAAACCATACTGACGAAATACTAGCCGCTTGGTATGAATAAACCTGCGTACTATATTAAAGAAAACTCCTGGCAAGCACGTATAGCAGCAAAAAAAATGAAAGCTAGTGCAGTAGCAATGGTATTGGGTAAAACGATTCATTTATATGGATGCAGTAAAATAATTTTTTTGGCAGATGAGCGATGGTTAAAACATGAGCTTTGCCATATAAAACAATTTAAAGAGCATGGGTATGTATTGTTTATAGTAAAATATTTATGGGAAAGCATTAAAGTAGGGTATTACAATAATAAATATGAAGTGGAGGCTAGGGAGGCGGAGAAGAATATTTAACAATATTAATTTTGTTTCTTTTTCTTTTGTAAAAGTTCTACAATTTGTAAAACTTCGTTTACCCAGAATGGACAATTGGACTCTTTAAAAATTAATTCCCTGCTTTTTATCTCTGCCATTTTTATAGGAAAAGCAGCTGAGTTGTCTATCAGAAATACATGTTGAAAAAGTAGAATTTTGGATTTTAAATAACTTAAACCAATTTTGTAACGATGAGTTATAATAGTTTCAGGAACAACATGACCACCTTCTATTATGCGATTACTTACCCTTTCATAATTAATTCGTAAATCGTCTGTGCCTAAAAAATAAAGAATCACTTCATAACCTTTCTTTTGTATATTTTCAATCCAATTATAATCTGCTTGTAGTGCAAGATTACTTTCAATCATAAAATCGATATTTTTTTAAAGGCAATTGGCAATCCTTTCCCTAGCAATACTAGCTGCTTTGGAATAATTTTCTTCTGAATATCCACCAGTAAGTTCTTTTCTAACAATAATATCGACATTAATAAAAGTTAAGTCAGAGGAGATAAAATTTTCTTCTATAGCAGTGCTGTACCATGTAGTTTTACCCGTACCATTTGCACCTGCCAAAATATACAAAGAGGGCATATATCTTTATTTAATTTTTAAAGGCTCTTTCCTGTTTTTTTTGGGTGTTTCTCGTATTAATTGCCCATTTTCTCTGTATACAATCGTACTGCCCGCAGCCATAGCTTTAGCTCTTACATGGGTTGATAATGCTGATGCCATCACTTTAAAATTTATATTGACTTTGCCATTGTTCATTTTGTAAAAATAAACTATTTTTAATTTAGAAATGATTTTACATAGAAAAACGAAAAATTTTAAACCATAATTTTGTGTATGAATTTCTAAACATAAATACCCCTTTCCACTTTTTTTAAAAAATCTAAAATTATTTCATTTATTTTATCTCCTTCTGTTAAAAACCCATCGTGCCCATAAGGTGAGTTGATTAGCTCCAATGTAGAATTGGGAATACTATCATGCAATAATATTTGCTCTTTTATAGGAAATAAAATATCAGTAGCTATACCTATTACCAACGTATTTGCAGTAATTGTTGCCAATGCAGCAGCAATACTTTCTCTACCCCTACCTACATCATGGCTATCCATAGCACTGCTTAATACATGGTAACAATCTGCATCAAATCGCAAAGCTAATTTTTCTCCTTGGTGGCGTTGGTACGAAGCCGCACCATAGTTCCCTACTGTTTCATATTTCCTTGCAGTACGTTCATACATTTCATAATTTCTATAACTAAGCATGGCTATAGCTCTTGCTACTTCCAGTCCATCTTTGCCATTTTCAATAGCCATGCGTTGCACTTCATTAAAGGCAATTCCCCATGGGGAGTGCTTTGCATTAGTAGCTAGCAGCACTAAGTTTTTTATAATATTTGCTTCTTTTATTGCCCACTCCATAGCCTGTTGCCCACCCATAGAGCCTCCAATTAATAAAAATATTTCATCAATAGCTAAGTGGTTTTTTAAAGCAATATGTGCCGCTGTTAAATCTCTAATACTAACCGCTGGAAAAGTTTTGCCATACTTTTTATTGCTTTTTTCATTAAAACTTATAGGAGAAATACTGCCATAGCATGAGCCCATATTATTCGCACATACAATAAAATATTTTTTTGGGTCAAGTATTTTATTTTCTCCAAAAATATTTGCCCACCAGTCTGCCACATCAGAGTTAGCGGTAAGCGCATGGCACACCCATATTACAGGCGTTATGCCTTTTTTGTATTCGCCATAAGTATGGTAAGCAACTGTTAGGTTATCCAGTTGCTTACCACTTTCTAATGTGAATATTTTTTCTTTACTAATAAATAATTGCATGATTAAACTAATTCAAGTTGATTATTTTTTATGGAAACGCTTATTGGTGTTGGGTTGCTGAGGTTGTCATTTACTGGACATCTTTCTTCTACCGTTTTTAGCAACAGGTTTATTTGTGCTTCGTCTGCAGCAGAGTCAAGCTCTATATCTACTTGTATATTTTTAAAGCCGGCTCTTTCGGTTTTGTCAAACCCAAGAAACTTTGCAGGGTTAAGGTTTCCTACAATATTTATTTTCAAATTAGATATGGGAATACTCAATTCTTTTGCAATCAGGTTAATTACTACATTTAAGCATCCTGCATATCCTGCTAAAATAAATTCCACAGGGTTTGCGCCTTCATCTGCACCACCCAATGCTGCTGGTTCATCTATTGTAAACTCAAACTGCCTTGATAAACCAGTAAATTTTGTAGTATTTATTCCTTTTCCATTTATGCTAAATTGTAAATCGCTCATGATAATATTTTTTTATTTTTATTGATAATAATTGTGTGAGTTTGAAATTGATTAAGATTAATTTAATGCAGCCTCAAGATGTGATTCTACACTTGTTACTTTATGAGCACTTACTTTTAATGCTTGCTCAAAATCTGCAATAATATCATCTATATGTTCTATACCTGTAGATATGCGTACAAGCCCAGGAGTAACACCACTGCGTAATTGAGCTGCTGCATCTAGTTGCTCATGTGTAGTACTTGCAGGATGAATGGCGAGTGTTTTTGAGTCTCCAACATTAGCCACATGGCTTACCAATTGCAATGCATTTATAAATTTTGCTGCCGCTTCTTTTCCACCTTTTATTTCAATACTCAACATACCGCCCACACCATTCTTCAAATATTTTTGGGCCAAAGCATAGTACTTACTACTGGGTAATCCTGCATAGTTTACTTTTTCTACTTGCGGGTGCTGTTGTAAATATTCTGCTAGTTTTTGTCCATTGCTATTGGCTCTTTCAAGCCTAAGCGAAAGTGTTTCTAAACCTTGTAATAATAAAAAAGAATTAAACGGACTTTGACTTGCTCCATAATCTCTCAAGCCCTCTACTCTTGCACGTATAATAAAAGCAATGTTTGGTAAGCCTAATGGATTATTTACACCAAATACATCAGCAAAAACCAACCCATGATATCCTTCGCTTGGCTCACTAAATTGTGAAAATTTTCCATTGCCCCAGTTGTAATTTCCGCCATCTACAATTACGCCACCTACGCTGGTTCCGTGCCCACCAATCCATTTAGTAGCGCTTTCCACTACTATGTTTGCGCCATGCTCCAGTGGTCTAAATAAATATCCTCCTGCACCAAATGTGTTGTCTACAATTACGGGTAAATCGTGTTTTTTTGCCACAGCTGCTATGGCTTCAAAGTCTGGTATATTTAATTCTGGATTACCAATCGTTTCTAAATAAATAGCTTTTGTGTTGTTGTCTATTAATTTTTCAAAAGCTGCTGGCGAGTCTCCATCCGCAAAGCGAGCTTCTATGCCCAGTCTTTTAAACTGTACTTTAAACTGGTTGTATGTACCGCCGTATAAAAATGAAGTAGATACAAAATTATCGCCTTGTTGTAAAATATTACTCAATGCTAAAAATTGTGCCGCTTGCCCACTAGCTGTTGCAAGTGCTGCCACCCCACCCTCTAATGCTGCTATGCGTTTTTCAAAAACATCGCTTGTTGGGTTCATAATGCGGGTATAAATATTCCCAAATTCTTTTAGCCCAAATAAGTTGGCGGCATGTGTGGTGTCGTTAAAAACATAAGAGGTGGTTTGGTAAATTGGTACTGCTCTTGATTTTGTTACTGGGTCTACTTCTTGCCCTGCATGAAGTTGTAATGTTTCAAATTTGTAATTACTCATGATTGTTGTTGTTTTAAATATTAATAAATGATTGTAAAAAGTAAAGACATAAAAAAAGCCTTGCATTTAATAATGCAAGGCTTTTATGAAAATTGTAAAAAGTATTTTTAATAAATTACTCTATACCATGCATAAGCCTTGCTGGTCGCATACAAATGCAACACATACAAGACATCATCATAATATTTGAATAGTTTTTGTTCATTTTTTATTAGTGTACCACAAAAGTAGGATAGTGATTTTTAATAAATAAACAATTTTTTGTTCAATTATACGATGTCCAAATACCATTCCAACTAGAAATTCTGTGAATAACTTATACATAAATACCTGCAAAACGCCTATATTTGCTTATATGACGAATTTAGAAAACATGGAATATAATACTACACGTAATCACCTCACCATGAGGGAGTACGGTAGGCATATTCAAAAAATGGTAGAGTATTTACTTACATTGGAAGATAAGGAAGAAAGGCAAAAAAATGCTTATGCTGTAATAGAATTGATGGGTTTCTTAAATCCACACCTTAAAAATGTAGAGGATTTTAGACACAAACTATGGGATCATTTGTTTTTGATAAGCGATTTTACATTAGATGTTAACAGCCCTTATCCTATACCAACAAGAGAAACATTAAAGGCAAAACCTGAGGTATTAGCCTATCCCAAAAAATATCCTAAGCACAACCACTTGGGTAAAAATATAGAAGTTGTTATAGACAAAGCATTGAAAGAAGAAAACCCTGAAAAGAAACAAGGTTTTGCAAACTCTATTGCTTACTATATGAAACTTACCTATAGCAATTGGCACAAAGAACTGGTGCATGATGATACCATACAAGCCGAGCTAAGCAGCATTACAAAAGGAGAATTGGAATTTAACAACCGTCCGTTTGTAAAGCACCAAGCACAACGTATAGAAAGAGATGAATATGGTGCTGGTAGAAACAACAACTACCGTAAAAATAATTTTGGTGGTAGAGATAATAGAAACAACAATAACAACAACCGCAATAATCAAGGTAGAAACAATAATGCACAAGCTGGTCAGGCTGGGCAAGCAGGAAATAGAGACAACAGAGGAGGTGGTGAACAACGAAACAATAACAACAACAACAATCGCAATTTTAAAAAACGATTTTAATTTTTTATAAAAAATTAATTTCCGGCAGATAAATACTGCCGGTTTTTTTATACAAATTTTACATTACTCATTTACGTAAGGGAATTATACTAGTTACTTTTGCGGCAAAAAAAATACTATGTCAGTTTTTGAAGTAAGGGGTGGAAATAAATTAAAAGGTGAAATAACACCACAAGGTGCAAAGAATGAAGCGCTACAAATATTAAGTGCAGTATTGCTTACAGCTGATCCTGTAGAAATTAATAATATTCCAGATATTATAGATGTAAACTTGCTTATAGAATTGCTGCAAGAAATGAATGTGAAAGTGGAAAAGTTAAAACCCAACGCTTACCGTTTTCAAGCCGATGCTGTAGATGTAGAATACTTACAAAGCGATAACTATTTTAAAAAAAGTGGCAGGTTGCGTGGCTCTGTAATGCTTGCTGGCCCTTTGCTTGCAAGGTTTAAAAAAGCTTACCTTCCAAAACCTGGTGGCGATAAAATAGGACGAAGAAGATTAGATACACATATTATAGGCTTTGAAAGATTGGGCGCTACATTTTCTTACAACAGCGACACTGGTTTTTTTGCTTTAAAAGCAGATGAATTAAGAGGCTGCTATATGCTACTTGATGAACCAAGTGTAACGGGTACCGCAAATATTTTAATGGCTGCTGTAATGGCCAAAGGCACTACTACAATTTACAATGCAGCATGCGAACCTTACCTACAACAGTTATGCAAAATGCTCATACGCATGGGTGCAAACATACAAGGTGTAGGTAGCAACTTACTTACTATTGTAGGTGTAGAAAAATTAAATGGCACCACCCATACCATGTTGCCAGATATGATAGAAATAGGCAGTTTTATTGGCCTTGCTGCAATGACCCAAGGTGATATTTTAATAAAAAATGCTGCTATAAAAGAACTCGGTATTATTCCAGAAAAATTTAGACAGCTTGGTATAAAAATTGATATTGTAGGGGATGACATACATGTGCCTGCACAAGAAAGTTACACAATAGATACATTTTTAGATGGTGCTGTACTTACTATTTATGATAACCCTTGGCCAGGTTTTACACCAGATTTGTTGAGCATTGTTTTAGTAACCGCAATACAAGCACATGGTAGTGTATTGATACACCAAAAAATGTTTGAAAGCCGTTTGTTTTTTACTGATAAGCTAATAGAAATGGGTGCACAAATTATTTTATGCGACCCCCATAGAGCAGTAGTAATAGGACTAGAAAGACAAAAGCAACTAAGAGGAATAACCATGAGTAGCCCAGACATTAGAGCTGGCGTGGCTTTGCTTATAGCAGCCCTTAGTGCAAATGGAAAAAGTACCATTCAAAATATTGAGCAAATAGATAGAGGCTACGAAAATATAGATGGAAGATTGAAGGCATTGGGGGCAGATATTACGAGAGTATTGAGTACTTAGTATTGAGTATTTAGACTGGGCTTCAAGTGTGGAAATAGCTTTTTAAATAGGGAAAATCTAATAAAATAAATAAATTCAAAAGTATTGTGGTCTAGTCTAAATACTAAGTACTCAATACTAAATACTATAATGAAAAAAATTCTTATTATAACAGCTCCATCAGGCGCAGGAAAAACATCTATCACTAAGTACTTAATGCAACGTTTTCCTGAGCTTACTTTTTCGGTATCGGCTACTACAAGGCAAGCTAGGGGTGCTGAAAAAGACGGGTTAGATTATCATTTTATTTCTACAGAAGATTTTAAATATAAAATACAGCACAATGAATTTGTGGAGTGGGAAATGGTATATGAAGGAAAATATTATGGTACTTTAAAAAGCGCATTAGAAAAAATATGGGCTGAAGGAAAAGTACCCGTACTAGATATTGATGTAAAAGGTGCAATACATGTACAACAACAATTTGAAAGCGGAACGCTGAGTCTTTTTATAGAAGCCCCTTCTATAGAGGAATTAAAGAAAAGATTGATGAGCAGAGGAACAGAAACAGAAGAGTCACTAGCAGCAAGAATTAACAAAGCTTCGTATGAGTTGTCATTTAAAGAACATTTTGATAAAGTAGTAGTAAATGCAGACCTTGAAACAGCATGTGGGGAAGCGGAGAAAATAGTGGGGGAATTTTTAAATACTTAAATTCAATCTTCTTCCTTAATTTTATGCAATGCAAGTAAGTATTCCTATTTTATTTATCATTATCGCACTTATTCTTATTGGTATTTTAGCAGGAATAGAAATAGCTTTTGTTTCTGCAAATAAGCTTTCCCTTGAGATTAACAAAAAAAAAGGCACTTATGCTGGTAGGGTTTGGAGTGGTTTTGCAGAAAACCCTTCCAAATTTATTGGTTCGTTACTAGTTGCTTCTACATTTTTAATGGTAATTTATGGCTTGTTTATTGGTAAATTATTATCGAGTTTATGGCAATTTATAGAGAACAAATTACCAACAGCTACAGCTAAATATGTAAGTTTTATTCAGCTTTTAGTAGAAACATTGGCCTCAACATTTATTCTATTGTTTGTTATTTATTTATTAAAGCCATTGTTTAAAGCAAAAAATAAAAATGTAATAAACAACAGTGCTGTTTCTTATATAGCAAAATTTTTCCTTGATGCTTTTTCAGCGATATCAATGGTATTTGTAAATATGGCAGAGTGGATTTTAAAGTATGTTTTAAATATAAAAGTAAGTAGCAAAAAAGAGCTTTTTAGCAAAATAGATTTAGAGCATTACATACAGCAAAATAAAATGCACAATGAAGAAGACAATAGCTCTGAAATAAATAAAGCACTTTTTGATAATGCTTTATCGCTTAGAGAAGTGCGCATACGTGAGTGCTTAGTGCCAAGAAAAGAAATAGTAAGCATTAGCCAAACCAGTACCATAGCAGATGTAAAAAAAATGTTTATAGAAACACAATTAAGCAAATTGATCGTTTTTAATAAAAACACTGATAACATTACTGGATATGTTCACCAGTTAGATTTATTTAAAGGGCCGGCAACCATAAACGAAATTTTATTACCAATACCCACTGTGCCAGAAACGATGAGTGCAACAGATTTAATGACAAAGTTTGGCAAAGAAAGAAAAAGCATAGCATGGGTGATAGATGAATTTGGTGGTACGGCAGGAATTGTTACCATGGAAGATTTGTTAGAAGAAATATTTGGCGACATAAAAGATGAGTATGATGATGTGGAAGAGTTTGTAGATAAACAACTTGCCGAAAACGAATACTTATTTAGTGGCAGATTAGAAATAGATACCATTGCACAAAAATATGGATTGGTTTTTTCTGATGAAGAAAACGCTGAAACCCTATCTGGGTATATTGTGCAACACAATGAAAATATACCAAAAGAAAATCAACGTATTATTATAGGCAACTACGAATTTAGTATTATGAGCATGAGCGATACTAAAATAGAAACTGTAAAACTAAAAGTATTAAGAACTTCATAGTTATTTTCAAAGCAAATATTTTATGAAAATAGCTGCACATATTTCCTGCCTGCCACAACAACAAAGTATTTTACAAACAATATTAAACAATGTTTGTGAGGTACATACAGATTACAAGGTTGAGCTTTTTTGCGATACAAATATTGATGCAAAAAGCACCAATGAAATATTTACAAAAATTAGTATTAAACCCAATAATAAAATAGCTCAATATATTTGGACTCATTATACTTTACCGTCTTTGTTAAAAAAATATATACCTACTGTTTTTATAAATGAGTTTGGGTACAGTATTAATAAAATAAATATTCCAAATTATCTTTTCTTTTCAAATAAAGATTTTTTAAAGAAGTTGCCATATAGCAGTAGAAAAACATTTTTACAAGCATTGCACTATTGCAAAAAAATATTTGTATCAGAAGATTTTATAAAAGAAGTATTAATAGAAAAGTACGCTATTGCTCCTGATAAAATTATTACAACTTATTATCAACTAACTGAGAACTCTAATCTGCTGGGTTTTGAGCAAAAGGAAGCAATAAAAGAAAAACACACATTAGGAGTTGATTATTTTTTGTACGAAATAGATAATGAAAACATAGATTATTTAATTACAATTCTTAAAGCTTTTTCTCAATTTAAAAAATGGCAAAAATCTGCTATTAAACTAGTGTTTTATACTGCTCATAACAATGCTGCCACCCTAATACATAATTTTAATCTTTACAAGTACAAAGAAGATGTAGTATTTGTACATCATACCAATGTAGCAAGATCAGAAATAGTAGCAGCTGCATTTTTACTGCTATATTTTGCTGAATACAAAGCAAACAATATTGCTACTATTGCCATGCAAAACCATGTGCCCATTATTGCCGCAGATACAGATATAAATAGAAGTTTGTTTGAAGATACTGTATTGTATGTTGCAACTACAGATGCTTCTATAGCTGCACAAATACAATTTTTATATAAAGATGAGTTTGGTAGTAAAGCATTGCAAATAGATGCAGCTGCACTTATACAAAAATACGATGGAGAAAAAGCTGCAGAAATTTTATACAACCATATTTCTATAATATAAATTCCTTCGTACCTTCAATACAATTAATTTTTATAAAAATGAAATTTACAACACCCGTAAAAATAGAAGTGATAGCACAATTAATAAATGCAACGCTTATAGGAGATAATAAAAATGATGCACAAGGTATTAATGAAATACACAAAGTAGAAGAAGGAGATTTAGTTTTTGTAGATCACCCAAAATACTATGAAACTTGTTTAAATAGTGCAGCTACATTTATAATTATAAATAAAGCTGTGGATGTGCCTGTAGGAAAAACAATATTGGTTACAGACAATCCTTTTGAAGCATACTGTACAATTGTTGGCCATTATAGGCCTTTTGCAAAAGCATCAACACTTATAAATACAAATAGTATAGGAGAAGGTAGTTACATTTATCCTGGTGCTTTTATTGGAAACAATGTTACAATAGGTACAAACTGTATCATATTTCCCAATGTAACAATAATGGATAATTGTACGCTAGGAAATAATGTAATTATACAATCGGGCACGGTAATAGGTAGTGATGCATTTTATTATAACACAAAAAAAAATAGAGAACAATGGTACAAAAAAATGCCTAGTTGTGGTAGCGTAGTTATTGAAGATGATGTAGAGATAGGAGCAGGATGTATGATAGATAGGGGTGTAACGCATGATACACGTATTGGCGCAGGTAGTAAGTTAGACAATATGATACACATTGGGCATGATACTGTGCTGGGTAAAAACTGTTTACTAGCTGCACAATCTGCTATTGCTGGCATGACAACTTTAAAAGATGGTGTAACGGTGTGGGGTGGTTGTGTAATAAATAAAACATTGACGATTGGTGAAAATGCGGTGTTGCTTGCTCGTACAGGGGTTGGGGGAGATTTAGAAGCTAATAAAACGTATTGGGGTGCGCCGGCACAAGAAGCAAGTATTGTAAAACGAGAACTAATATGGATAAAAAGAATACCACAAATGTGGAATAAAATAATGGATAAAGGAGATTTAAAAATTAAATAGTTTTATCATTTTACAGTTACTTTTTAATAAATAAAAGAAACAAAAGTGTGTAATGGAGAAATGAAAAACTTGAATTCGTTATATTTGCAGCATGGAAAAGCTTAGGGCATTAATTGAAAAATATAAAGCGGAAATAAAGGAGGATAACCCAGCTATTGCTGAAGGAATAGAAAACTTCAGAATAAAATACCTTGGTACAAAAGGGTTGGTAAAAACCATAATGGGCGAAATGAAAAATGTGGCAGCAGAAAATAAAAAAGAAGCTGGCCAATTGCTCAATGAGTTTAAAATATATGTAGAAGAAAAATTTAGTTCTTTTAGTGGGTTATCTGATTCACAAACGAGTAATAGCAAAATAGATTTCGACCTTACCTTGCCTGGTACACCTGCACCATTTGGCACAAGGCACCCCATAAGTATTGTAAAAAATAAAATAGTTGGTATATTTAATAAACTGGGTTTTGCAGTAGCAGAGGGTCCAGAAATTGAAGATGATTTTCATAATTTTTCTGCATTAAACTTACCTGAAAACCACCCTGCAAGGGATATGCAGGACACATTTTACATAGCACAAAACCCAGATTGGTTATTGCGTACGCATACAAGTAGTGTGCAAATACGTGAAATGAAAAAAGGAAAATTACCACTTCGTATTATTTGCCCTGGCAGAGTTTTTAGAAATGAAACCATTAGTGCAAGAGCGCATTGTTTTTTTAACCAAGTAGAAGGTTTATACATTGCAGAAAATGTTTCTTTTGCAGATTTAAAACAAACGCTTTACTTTTTTGTAACAGAGATGTTTGGACAAGATGTGAAAGTACGTTTTAGACCCTCTTATTTTCCTTTTACAGAACCAAGTGCAGAAATGGATATAAGTTGTTTGATATGCGATGGAAAAGGTTGTAACGTATGTAAAAAAACAGGATGGGTAGAAATATTGGGTTGTGGAATGGTGCATCCTAAAGTATTGGAAAACTGTGGTATTGATAGTAATAAATATACGGGCTTTGCATTTGGTATGGGTATAGAAAGAATTACCATGCTTGGTTATCAGATAAAAGATTTAAGATTGTTTAGTGAAAATGATATCCGGTTTTTAAAACAATTTGAATCTGCATAAAATGACATATAGATGATTCGTTTTAACGAATCATTTTTTTTATCTCAAAGTTTGGCATTAAAATTGAAAACTAGGTCAAACAAATACATTCTAGAGTTTCTCAACCCTTAAATATAAAAACAATGAAAACCACCATCACACAAGTACTCATGTTATTGAGTATTCTTTTTGCAATTTCTTGCGGCTCATCTAAAGAAGCCAGAAAAGATAAAAAAACAATAGCCGGTAGCTGGCTACTGCAAAATGTAACTACAGAAGGCATTACAGGAAAAATTAAAGCTCAAATTTTAGATGAAGCAGATTACAATTGCTTTGAAGGTAGCTTATGGAAATTTAACGCTAGCACAAGCTTAGGTTCTTATGAAATTGTAAAAAATGGAGGCGAGTGTGTTGCAAAAAAACAAACCATACGATGGTCTATTTTTGAAGAGAAGGGCGTGCCCATAAGATTGCAATACAAAAGAGTAGATGCAAAGTATTATAAAGATATAGATGAAGGAAAAGCTGGTTTTAGATTTACCATCGTTTCCGTAGACAAAACCAACATGCAACTTAAAAGTGAAATAAGTTTTGAAGGAAAACCTGCTTATTTTATTTACAACTTTATTAAAAACTAAATTTCTAAAAAATATTTAAATACAAGATTATGAAAAAAATAATATTTAAAACAAATTTTTACTTAATAGCATTTTGTATCCTATTAAGTAGTTGTGATGCATCTAGAAGAGCAAGCAAACAAAATAAAGGAGTAGCAATAGGAGCAACCACAGGAGCTATACTGGGTGGCATATTGGGTAATAATGTAGGCAATAAAAACAATACTGCATTAGGTGCTGTACTAGGTGCAGCCATTGGTGGCGTAGCAGGTGGCATTATTGGAAATAAAATGGATAAACAAGCAGAAAAAATAAAAACTGAAATTCCCGGTGCTAAAGTAGAAAGAGTAGCAGAAGGAATAAATGTAACGTTTGATGAAAATAACCCAGATGGAAGCAAAGCAGGTTTGTATTTTGAAACCAATAAGTTTAATATATCTACCAATGCTAGGCTTACTTTGGATAAATTAGCTAAAATATTTAAAGAATACCCAGAAACAAATATTTTACTAGAAGGGCATACAGACGATGTGGGTACTGATGCTGCCAATTTAAAATTAGCTGAGAGAAGAGCAAAGGCAGTAGCTGAAGAATTAAAAAATGATGGTTTGCCTGCTGAAAGACTTACAATAAAATGGTATGGCGAAGCACAACCAAAAACAGATAACGCTACAGTGGAAGGTAGAGCTACCAATAGAAGAGTAGAATTTACGATTACAGCTAATGAAAAAATGAAAGCTGATGCTGCTAAAGAAGCCCAGAAAAATTCACAATAAAAATCATTTTAAAATTTTGAAAAAGAGGTACGTAAAATTGCCTCTTTTTTTTATTGCAAGTTTATTCCATTTAGGGTTAACGGGGCTTTCACAATCATTAGCATTAAACTATAAAAGCATTAACTGTGAAACACCCTCGCATAAGAGAACCACACATTACTATACACCCAACCTACACAGCTTTAAAATAGTTGAGTTTTATTTGAATTAAAGCTGTGAGCTACATGCACAAACCTATAAGGTCTAATTAGAGTCTTTATAAAATAACGGTACTTGTTAAAACCTTTTAGGTTTTAGAGATGAACCCATTTCGCTACCAAAGGAAAAAAATTTTAAATAAAACAATACCCCTCTCTCCCTTTTTAAATATAAATGGTATTTGCGTTACATTTGTACTATGATAAAAAAGATAGGTGTAGCAGGTGCAGGCACTATGGGAAGTGGCATTGCACTAGCGGCAGCACAATGTAATTTTGATGTAATTATTTTTGATACAAACGAAAAAGGTATCGAAAATGCAAAATCAATGATTAATAAAAGTTTAGATTTTTTAGTAGCAAAAGAAAAAATTAATGTAGAAGAAAAGAATTTCATATTTTCTAAAATATTGTTTACTACCAAAATAAATGATTGCATTGTAGATTTAATAATAGAAGCAATTATTGAAAACTTAGAAATTAAAAAAACGCTTTACAATAATCTTGCAGCAATAAATGCTCCTACAACTATTTTAGCAAGCAATACTTCATCACTTTCAATTACCGATATACAAAGTAATGTTGAAATTCCAGAAAGGGTATGTGGTATGCATTTTTTTAACCCTGCACACGTTATGAAACTAGTAGAAGTAGTAGCAGGTAATAAAACTTCTGATGAAACAATTAAAAAGGTGTTCGATGTTTGCATACAATTAAAAAAGCAACCTGTAGTTTGTAAAGATGCGCCAGGGTTTATTGTAAACAGGGTAGCTCGTCATTTTTATTTGGAAGCTATGCAACTTGCAAGCCAGCAAAATATTTCTATAGAAAATATAGATGCATTAATGGCGAATGCAGGTTTTAAAATGGGGCCATTTAAATTAATGGATTTAATAGGGTTAGATATAAACTATGCTGTGTCTCAGTCCATCTATAAAGCTTTTGAAGATAAAGTACGCTTTAAACCTGCTGCCATGCAAGCACAAAAAGTAACAGAAGGAAACCTAGGTAGAAAAACAGGAAAAGGATTTTATGATTACACATTAAATTCTGCACAATGATATTAGTAACAGGTGCTGCAGGGTTATTGGGCAATGCATTAATAGAATTATTAGATGCCAAAGGGAAAAAAGTAAAAGCAGCTTACAATAAAACCACCCTTACAAAATCATTTTCAGAAAATATTATTCCTGTACAATTAGATATTTTAGATGTTATAGGTTTAGAGCATGTAATGAAAGATGTAACAGAAGTATATCATTGTGCAGGATTGGTTTCATTTACAGCAAAAGATGAACAAAAACTTTATAGCATAAATGTAGAAGGTACAGCAAATATTGTAAATGCTTGCCTTGTTGCTGGCATTCGCAAACTGGTACACGTAAGCTCTGTAGCTGCCCTTGGCCGCTTGCGGCATGGCCAAACAATAAATGAAAGCATGCAATGGAGCCCAGAAAGTAGCAACAGCAAATATGGTTATAGCAAATACCTTGGCGAAATGGAAGTATGGCGAGGCATAGCAGAAGGTTTAAATGCAGTAGTAATTAATCCAGTAATAATATTGGGTGTTGCAAACTGGAATGAGGGTTCTACAAAATTATTCAAATCGGTATACGATGGTTTTCCTTGGTATACAACAGGCACTACAGGCTTTGTAGATGTGAAAGATGTAGCAGAAAGTATGATGCTTTTAATGGATAGCAAAATAGAAGCAGAAAAATTTATTATCAGTGCAGAAAACGCTTCTTACCAATCTTTGTTTAATATGATTGCTAAAGGCTTTAACAAAAAAGAGCCTTCAAAAAAAGTTACTCCATTTTTAGCTGCTATTACGTGGCGGTTGGAAGCAATAAAAAGTTTGTTTACTGGCAACCAACCATTAATTACAAAAGAAACAGCGGCTACGGCTTTAGCAGAAGTGCAATTTGATAATAGCAAATTGTTACAATTTTTTCCCAGTTTTAAATATAGAAAACTTAATGAAAGTGTTGATGAAATTTGTAAATCGTTGATGCAAAGTTTAAGCTAAACCACTTTACTGAAAATAATATTGACATCATTTTCATCTAATTTTTTTCCTTGCTTTGCTACGAATACGGCTCAATGTTTCTGGTGCTATATTTAAAAAAGAGGCAATGTATTTTTGTGGAATATTTTTAGAATAAGTAGCATAATTTTCTAAAAAATAATCATATTTAGCAGCCGCATCATGTTTGCGTAGCATGTACAACCGCTGTTCTAGTTTATAAAAATACTGCTCCGTAAGTAGCCTGTTATGATAATTAAACGCTGGAAATTCTAAAAACAATTTTTGCAAAGCAGTAAAAGCCAATATACCTAAACTGCAATCTTCAATCGTTTCTATACTTTCTGTGGCAGCCGTTTGTGTAAAAAAACTACCTGGTGCAATTGCAATAAAATTAGTGTGCATAATGCGTGTGGTAATTTCTTTATCTTCTATGGTATGGTACGACCTCAATAAACCTTCTACAATAAACCATACATGTGTGCATATTTTTCCTTCTTGCAACAATACCGTTTTCTTACTTACAGCTTTCATCTCAAAACTGTTTACAAGCGCATTGGCAAGTTCATTACTTAAAGGTCTAATCTCATTCAACATATCAAGCAAGCCAGCTAGCATTTCTTTTTTTTCGTCCATCAGCGCTCATTTTAAAGTTAAAAGTTAATTCTTTTCTAGTGAAAAAAATAATTTTATTCTTTTTGTACTACAACAAAAGTTTAACAAGCATTCATGTATTTTTGACAAAATTATTCAACCCAATGAAATCAGTATTCGCATTATTTTTAATTTTTTTATTGTGTAATTATTCTTTTGCACAAACCTCATTTACCATTACGGGTAAAATTACCAATGAAACATTGGGAACTTCCATGGTAGCCGCTTCAGTTTTTGCACAAAACACTACTTTGGGTACAGCTACAGATAGTGAAGGTAATTTTAAACTAACACTGCCAAATGGAGGCTACGATTTAATTATAAGTTTTACAGGCTATAAAACAGAGCAAAAAAGAATAACTACAGCAGATGCTGGAGAAAAGCTAGAAATAAAATTAAAAGAGAAAGAAAAAGAATTGGAAGTTGTGTCAATAAAATCCTCAAACGAAGTAATAGATGGGATGGAAAAATATGGGCAGTTTTTTAAAGATGAGTTTATTGGAAAAACCGCAAACGGAAAAAAATGCAGCATCAATAATCCTGAGGCATTGCATTTCTTTTTTTCTAAGAAAAAAAACAGGTTAAAAATAACTGCTACAGAGCCATTGATTATAAAAAATGAGGCACTTGGTTATAACATTAAATATGAATTAGATTCTTTTACACATGAGTATAAAACTGCACTAAGCACATACTCTGGCTACCCTTTATATGAAAATATGATTGGAGATACTATACAAATGCAAGAATGGAAAACGGCTAGGCAAGAAGCCTACAAAGGCTCAATGCTTCATTTTATGAGAAGTGTTTTTAATAAAACTTTGCTAGAAGAGCAGTTTGAAGTACAATTTGTTGTAAGAGTATTTGGCAAAGATGAAGGAATAAAACTAAAGGATATTTATAGTTCTTTCAATTATCTAAAATACGATAGTACCAATACTGTAGAGATATTGCCCAACCAACCCGAAGTAGGTATATTATATTTAGCTGCTAAACCCAGTGCCGCTTATTTAATTGAAAATGCTGATGAGCCAAAAGATTTTAAATTTTCTATATTAAGTTTAAAATCTAAAGAGAGTATTGTAATAGAGCAGAATGGTTTTTTTTATGACCAAAATGATATTGTAAGTAGTGGCTATTGGGCATGGAATAAAGTAGCGGAGCAATTGCCTTATGACTTTTAGGTTTTTGAGGATTTAATTTTTGCAAAATCCTTACCTTAATTAGCACTAACTCATACCATCCTCATTCGCCTTTGCTTGGTCTATGACCATAAGTGTTCGGAAGATTTTTAGTTTATTAACTCCTGTTAATAAAAATGTGTTTGCTATTACATAATTAATATAGTGCTTTGAGAATTAAAATTC
>JAYVID010000061.1:0-3995 GCA_043770525.1 Ferruginibacter sp. | reverse complement strand
GGCGACGAAGCCTTGATACCGAACCCTGGTTATCCTACTTACAAAAGTGCGGTAACATTGGCTGGCGGCAATTGCGTGGATTATGATTTAGTTGAAGGAAATAATTGGATGCCATATTTTGAAGCATTGGCAAAAACAGATTTGAGCAAAGTGAAGTTGATGTTTGTAAATTATCCGCACATGCCTACGGGGCAATTGCCAACGAATGATGTTTTTGAAAAGATAATTGCATTTGCAAAGGAGAATAATATTTTGGTGGTACATGATAATCCATACAGTTTTATTTTGATTGAAAAACCCAAAAGTATATTAAGTGTTGCAGGCGCAAAAGATGTGGCCATAGAATTAAACTCACTCAGCAAAAGTCAGAACATGGCGGGCTGGCGTGTGGGAGTAATGTGTGGGGCAAAAGAAAGAATAGAAGAGGTGCTTCGTTTTAAAAGCAATATGGATAGCGGTATGTTTTTACCTGTACAACTAGCTGCAGCAAAGGCTTTGAACTTAGGTAAAGATTGGTACGATGGTATAAATAAAATTTATACAGAAAGAAAAGAAAAAGCATTTGAGCTATTGGATTTATTGAATTGCCATTATGATAAAACACAAGCGGGTATGTTTGTATGGGCAAAAATTCCTACCAATTTTGAAGACGGATATAAACTAAGTGATGATGTATTGTACAATGCAAATGTATTTATAACACCCGGTGGAATATTTGGTAGCAATGGAAATGGATACATACGTGTGAGTTTATGCGCACCTGTAGAAAAATTTGAGGAGGCAATTGGGAGGATTAAACATGTAAAGAGAGGCTAAGAGGTTAAAAGAGAAAAAGTGAAAAAGAGGAAAAAGAGAAAACAGAGAACCGAGACAAGTAGTTCAAAAAAATAAAAGAATTCAACTAGGTATAAACAGAACTCTTTTTCTCCTTTGATCTCTTGGTAAAAAAATAATAACCATGATAGAAAATGTAACGATAATTGGTGTTGGGCTTATAGGCGGTTCATTTGCTTTAGCACTAAAAGAAAAAAATATTGCCAAGCATATTACTGGGGTGGATTTTAATGAAGCAAATCTGGCAAAGGCTCTAGCACTTGGTTTGATAGATGAAGCATTATCATTAGAAGAAGCCGTTAAAAAAAGTGATTTAATTTATGTGGCAATTCCTGTAGATGAAACAATAGCAGTTATGGAAAAAATAATGCCGCTAATAAATGATAACCAAATTGTAGCAGATGCTGGCTCTACAAAATTTGCTTTAAGTGAAATGGTAAAAAATCATCCCTTACGAAACCGTTTTGTAGCCACTCATCCAATGTGGGGAACAGAGCACAGCGGTCCCGAAGCTGCGGTGCATGGTGCATTTGAAGGCAAAGCCTGTGTTATTTGCGATAAAGAGAATTCGGCAAATGATGCTTTAGAAACCATAGAAAATATCTATAAAAAAATAGGGATGCACCTTGTGTATATGGGTGCAGAAGCGCACGATTTACATGCAGCATACATAAGCCATATATCTCACATTACAAGTTTTGCCTTGGCTAATACTGTATTGGAAAAAGAAAGAGAAGACGATGCCATATTTGAATTGGCTAGCGGTGGTTTTGAAAGCACAGTACGTTTAGCAAAAAGTAATCCTGCTATGTGGGTACCCATTTTTAAGCAGAATAAAGAAAATGTTTTAGATGTGCTGAACGAACATATTATGCAATTGAAAAAATTTAAAAGCTGTTTAGAAAAAGAAAATTATGAATACTTGCTGGAGTTGATAGAAGGTGCAAATAAGATTAGAAGGATAATAAAATAGGCTAAGAGGACAAAGGAGAAAAGGAGAGAAAAAGAGTTGCACTCCCCTCTATTAATCCTTTTCCACTTTTGAAATTAAGCAAAAAAACAAAAATAATGAAAGAAAAAGTACAGGCCCTTTGGGCAAAAAGACCATTAGTTATTTCTGGACCATGCAGTGCAGAAACAGAAGAGCAAATGATAGCAACGGCACAACGATTAGCCGCCACAGGAAGGGTAGATATGCTGCGAGCTGGCATTTGGAAACCTCGTACACGCCCCGGTATGTTTGAAGGTATTGGTGTAAAAGGATTGCCATGGCTTGCGCAAGCAAAAAAACTAACAGGCTTACCAACCACCGTGGAAGTGGCTACAGCAAAGCAAGTGGAAGATGCTTTAAGTTTTGATGTGGATGTGTTGTGGGTGGGTGCACGTACAACAGTAAATCCATTTAGCATGCAAGAAATTGCTGATGCATTAAGGGGAGTTGATATTCCTGTGTTGGTAAAAAATCCTATAAACCCAGATTTAGAATTGTGGATGGGCGGTATAGAGCGCATACAAAAAACAGGTGTAAAGCAAGTGGGTATGATACACCGTGGCTTTAGTTCTTACGGTAATACAGAATATAGAAATGCTCCAATGTGGCACTTGGCTATTGAAATGAAAAGGCGTAATCCAGATATGTTGCTGATTTGTGACCCATCACATATAAGTGGACGCAGAGATATTTTGCAAGCGGTATCGCAACAAGCCATAAATTTAGATTATGATGGATTAATGATTGAAAGCCACATAGCACCCGATGAAGCTTGGAGTGATGCCAAGCAACAAATTACACCTGAGCGATTGGCTGAATTACTAGATGCTATTGAGTGGAGAAAAGAAGATATAAATTCTGCAGAGTATCATGCAGCATTAGAAAAATTGCGCCAGCAAATAAATCATTTAGATGATGAACTCATGCAAATTATTAGCCAACGCATGAAGGTGGCAGAACAAATTGGTACGTACAAAAAAGAGAATAACATCACCATTTTACAAACTAATCGTTGGAATGAAATTTTAGAACGTGCTTTTAAAAAAGGAGAAGCATTAAATTTAAGCAAAGAGTTTATGACAAAATATTATGATGCGGTGCATATGGAAAGTATAAGTCATCAGAATAAAATAATGGAGGGATAAGCTAGGAGCATAAAAGAGAAATAAGCTAAGAGTATAAAAGAGAAAAGGAGAAGAAGAGTTGACGTATAAAATCTAGTTAAGTAATCAAAAAATTATTTTGCCTAAAGGTTCTTTATTCAAATTGCTTTTTTATATTTACAAAACCAAATTGTGATATATATATTGTAAATGCCAAACTAACACTGCTATGCATATTGATGAACTTACAGAAATCGTTATTGGACTTTGTATAAAAATTCATTCTAAAATAGGGCCAGGTTGTTATGAAATTGTTTATGAAGAAATATTGTATTACGAGTTGACAAAACTTGGCATTAAAGTAGAAAGACAAATCATAATGCCCATAAGTTGGGATGACTTGGATTTACCAAAAGCATTTAAATTAGATTTATTGGTGGATGATAAATTAATATTAGAATTGAAATCGGTTTACCCCTTGCCTATTGTTTATTTTAAACAAATTAAATCGCATCTTTCATTAATGAACTTAAAGCACGGATTTATATTAAATTTTAAGGTGAATTTGATGAAGGAAGGAATTCATAGGGTGTTTAATAATTTTGGAAGGGAGCAAATGAGCTAAGAGCAAAAAAGAGAAAAAGAGAAAAAAGGAGTGGTTTATAGTTTCTCACTTTTTTTCTCCTTTGCCATCTTAGACAAACCTTCTTTACAATCCTAACAAAAAATTCTTTAGCTCATTACCATCATAACCAATCTTTGTACTTTTCTTTTCTAATTTTAATTGTACTTTAATACTTTCTGGAATGGGAACAGCTTGATTAATGATTGGCTCCACCACATCATAAAATTTTACTGGATGTGCTGTTTCTAAAAACATGCCCTTATCATTTGGATGGCTTTGCAAATAATCTTGCAACGCTTTATATGCAACCGCTCCATGAGGATCGCATAAATAATGTTGTTCATTGAGTACAGATAATAATGTTTCTTTTGTAACAGCATCACTAACACTAACACTACTTACTTTATTTTTTAAATGTGAAAATTGCTGTTGAAATATTTCC
>JAYVID010000060.1:0-6109 GCA_043770525.1 Ferruginibacter sp. | reverse complement strand
TCAAACTATCGTGTATAAATTGTACACGAGCATCTGCTTTATCTTCAAGCTTATCTAGTATTTGTTTATCAAAAATAAAAATAGGAAGTACAGGAAGTTCACTTTTCAATGCATAAAAAAGTGCCGTATTATCTTCTAATCTTAAATCTCTTCTAAACCAAAAAATATTTATTTTCATAATTATTTCAAGCAAAGAAACAAAGTTTGCAAAGAAGCAAAGATTTATTCTTTTATTTTATTTCACGCAAAGAAACAAAGTTTGCAAAGGAGCAAAGATTGCAAAAGCGCAAATATTTTTTATTTTATTTCACGCAAAGAAGCAAAGATTGCAAAGGAGCAAAGGTTTGTTCTTTTATTTTATTTCACGCAAAGAAACAAAGTTTGCAAAGGAGCAAAGATTTGTTATTTTATTTTATTTCACGCAAAGAAACGAAATTTGCAAAGGAGCAAAGATTTGTTCTTTTATATAATTTATTTTTATTGCAAAATTCTTCCTAAAACCTATAAGGTCTTTTAGATACTTCAATAACTTAAGTGTTTATATTAAGACCTTATAGGTTTGTGTGCTGAATAACAATAAAACAGTTTAACAATAAAACAATTTAACAATAAACCCCCGCTTCCTTCCTTATCAATTCCTCCACGATACCCCAAACAATTGTGTTACTATAAATTTTACCATCCAAGCCACCTACCCATCTGATATTGTAAATAGCATTACTTAAAAATATTTCATCCGCTTCTAATAAATCAATCTTAGTAATCACAGATTCATGTACGGTAAAACCAAGTGTACGTATTTTATCTATCAAAAATTTACGCATTACCCCCGCTACACATCCTTGTGTGAGTGCAGGTGTGTGTATCACATTGTCTTTTATGTAAAAAATATTTGCAATGGTGCTATCACATACATTGCCTTCGCTGTTTAAAATAATGGCATCGTTGCAGTGGTTTTCTTTTGCATGCAATGCCCCCATAAAGTAGGGTAAATAATTATTGGTTTTGCAATTGCTAAAAGTATCTATAGTTTTTTTTGCTGCTTCATAAAAGCACAATTGCAAGCCATTGCTATTTAATGGGCCACTATCTTTTGGTAACGCAATGGTTTCTATAATATAGTTTGGAGAAAGGTTTTTGGCATCGTATATGCCACCATCGCCTCTTATAATGGTAAGTCTTACTCTTGCAGCAGTAAGTTTATTTTTTGCTACCAATACTAGTACTTCTGTTTCTAATTTTTCTGGACTTAATAATTTTGGAATATCAAATTTTAGCAGTTGCATACCTTTCCATAAACGAGCAAAATGTTCATCGCTTAAAATGAGTTTACCATGCTTTAGTTTTATGGTTTCAAAAATACCATCACCATAGCGCAAGCCACGGTTTTGCGCAGCAATAATATTTTCATTTGCAGAAAATATTTTACCATTATAATTTATGTAACTCACTTATAAAATTTGCAAATAAAAAAGAAGGCTTTCTAGATAAGGAAGAAAAAGAAAAGGTTAAACAATAATAGAGAAAAATCAACAAATAAACCAATCAATTTTCAACAACATTAAACAATTTTCAACAACATTAAACAACTTTCAACAACATTAAACCATGCTGCCTTACAGCTCTTCTATAATCTTATGCTTTACCGCATACAAAATTAATCCTGCAGTTGTTTTAGCGCCGGTCTTTACTTTTAGTTTATCTCTCAAAGCCTCCACAGTACGTGGGCTAAGCTCTACCAAGTCTGCTATTTCTTTTGTGCTTTTTTCTTCACACATAAGGCGAAGAATCATAGTTTCTTTATCATTTAAATGTGCCTCACCACTAGCTAGTATTGGCTCTTGTATATTTCTTTGTTTTAAATTATTTAGCAAAGCTTGGTTGGTAAGCGTACTAAAATAATATTCATCCTTATGACAAGTTTTTATTGCTTCGTATATTATTTCGCTATCACTCGTTTTTGATAAATAGCTGTTTGCACCTATTTCCATTAGTTTGGTAATCATGCTATGGTCATCCATCATAGTTAGCATTATCACTTTAGCACCTGGGCAAACTTTTCTTATTTCTGGCAGTGCTTGTATACCATCCATTATAGGCATTTGTATATCTAATAAAATTACATCTGCAGGCATTGTTTTCAAAATATTTATAAGGTGCATGCCATTATCAGCCTCAGCTATTATTTCAATATCTGTTTTTTGGTTCAAAGCAGTTCTTACACCAGCTCTGTATAATACATGATCATCTGCTATAATTACTTTTATAGGTGTTGCTAGTTCATCTGTCATAATCTATTTTGTAAAAATTGTTTTTTCAATAGTATTTTTACGATTATGCAAGTATACGTCTTTTTTGGTAAAGAAATTGCTTTGCTTTTAAGTGTAAAAAAGCCCTAGAATATAGGTGGTTTAGAATAAACTGTTCGCAGTAATTACTTTATATATTCTGCCATTATTATTTCAACAATAAAAATGAATCTTTTTTAAATATGGTTTCGCCAAGCTCACAAATAGCTTCTAGCACAAAAACATAAGCATCAGCAGGTTGAACAAATCCTTTAAACTTTCCATCCCATCCTACCCTACTTTCATTTGGCTTTCTATTTTTTGCATCATACACAATTTGCCCATATCTATTATAAATAGTAAATCGTACAATTTCATTTATTCCTCGTGTTATTGGATAATACCGATCATTTTTACCATCATTATTAGGCGTAAAAGCAGAAGGCAAAAATAAATTTGCATACTTACATTCTATAAAAATATTGATATCATCTTTTGCCACACAACCGCTATCACTGGTTACTTTTATAATGTAATTTTTTGAGTCTACAGCCACTCCACTTGGGCTTGCACAATTGCTACAACTAAGTGTGGTAGAGGGCAACCACTCATAAGCTACTATATTGCTACCATAAGTGGGGTTAATGGTAAATGCGGTATTAAAGGGAACAATTTTATCTGCCCCAGCATTTACGAGTGGTAAAGTTTTGGCTATTACATTTACACTTGTATTGCTAGTAAAACAACCAAGGGAGTCTGATAACTGTACAAAATATGTATTGCTATTTTGCACAATTAATAATGGAGTATAGCTAGTACTATCCGATAAGCCAATACCTGGCGACCAAATAATTTTTTTACCAAATGGGCTTGCTCCAAAACGAACTGTATCTCCCACACAAGCAAATAGTGGGCTATTTGTACTAGCAATAAAAGGCTCAACAACAGTTATGATACTACTGTCTGTTATACTACAACCAATATTGTTTTTTGCAGTTGCATAAAATATCATAGTACTTATGGGGCTTGCAATAGTGGTATCACAGGTTGCACAATTTAAAAATGCAGCCGGTGTCCACAATAAAGTATCGCTGTGAAATGCAAACAACGAATCTGTTCGGCCTTGGCAAAGTGTATCATATCTTGGAAAAACCCTTAAAAAAGGAGTTTGCTTTACAGTTACTGTTTTTATCAAACTATCTACACAACCATTTTTATCTTTTGCTACTAATTTTACATTGTAAGTACCTGCAACATTGTATATAAATGTTGCAGGTTGAAAAATAGTATCATTTTTAGCTGTTCCATAATTCCAGTACCATAGTTTTACACTATCGCTTGCAAGGTATGCGGTACTTGTATTGGTAATAGTAAATACTTTTTTTGCACAAAGAATTGAGTCTCTAGTAAAACTTAAATTTGGTCCACGTACGGCTATATTTTTAGCAAGCGTTATTACATCATCGCAGTATTGTGGGCCTTGTTTTATTATTACAAAATTATTGTTGTAGTTGCCAAAAACAGTTGCTGATGGAGTGATAGGATTGCTATTAAAGATAATTGTAGAAAGCCCCAATAAATGCCATTCATAACTTGCATTTGTGTTTGTATAATTATTGTTTATGGTAAAAGTTGTAGGGCTATTTCTACAAACTAAATCATCTGTGTTTGTAAGCGTAGGGTTAGCGGTATATATTACAACACTTATAGCATCGCTACAACCAGTTGCATTATCTGCTACAGTAAGCGTAGTAGAAAATGCACCCGCTGGCGGAAAAGTATGTACTGCATTAAATGTGTTACCATTCAAACTACCATCACCATAAGCCCATACACTACTGCTAATTATACCTTGAGATGTGTTTGTAAAAGAAAATGTTTTTTTAGCTGCACAAGTATTGGCATAAGTAAAACTTGCTATTACCCCTACAATATCTATACTAAATGAAATGGGTACACCAGCACAACCATTAAAGAAGGGTGTTACTGTAATATTTTTTACACCCAGTGTTGCATATTTATGAGTAGCAAGTGTATCTGTAATTGTTTCTATAATCCCATCGCCATAGTTCCATTGGTATGCATTTGCAAGGTTAGCTTTTGCTACTAATTGTGCAGTTTCGCTACCACAATAAACCGTTTTTTTAGGATAAGCAATATGATTGGTGGGCGGTATACCGAAAGCAATTGTAGGAAATGTAAAACTATTGGTACATCCCTCGCTGGTTGTAATGCTAAGTGTAGGTATGTATGAGCCTGAGTCTATGTAGGTATGTGTAATGTTGCTGGTAGTAGTATTGAATAGAGCACTGCCATCACCAAAATTCCAATTATAATTAGTAACCGTAGTACCTGTTGGTACATTTACAACAGCATTAAAACTTGCATTTGCGGGTGCACAACCAGCAGCAGGTGTTACACTTGCAGTTATAGGTGGGTTTTGCACAACAATGCTGTAAGCCGCTATAGCACTACATCCACTTGCATCAATAGCTTTTACGGTAGCATTAAAACTACCTAAGTTACTGTATGCGTGCGTAGTTGTAGCTGTTGTTGTAGTTGCGTTTGTACCGTCTCCAAAAGTCCACTCATAGCTATTAATGGTACCTGCAGCAGTAGCTGTAAAATTTATATTACCAGGCAAGCATATATAATTTTTATCTGCTGTTAGCGTTGCACTTATACTGGGGTTTACAGTAAATGATTGTGTAGTTTCCAATGGCCCAGTTTCAAAAACAGCCACCAACTTTGCAGTAAAAGTACCTGCCGCAAAACTTATGCTTGGGTTAGGCTCGTTACTCTCCAACCCATTGCTAAAATACCAACTATATCCTATAGGATTGCCAGTGCAAGTTTGTGTGAAATTTACAATGGCTGGACTACACAGGGTTGTACCAGCCCCACTGGCAAAAGTAAAACCCACCGTTTGCCCCTTTGCCATAAAGCCAAACATGCAAATGCTGATAATTAAGGAAAGCTTTGCCATAAAATATATTAAAAAAATATGCTATAATGTAGTGAAGGCAAAGACCGTGCTAGAAAATTATGTTGGGTTGTAAGGTTCAAGGTTCAAAGTTCAAAGTTTGTGGAGTTTGAAGCGAAGGGGAATGTTCAATATGCAATGCTCAATTTTCAATTTTAAAGGTTTGTGGAGATTGAAGCGAAGGGGTGAAATTGGAGATTTTGTTTTTTACTAAAGGGTATTTTTTTACAGAGGTTTTAAAATTTATGTTACCAATTATACATATTTTTTAGTTGGCTAAATTATAGAGGCTGTCTTCATGAGGCACTCATAAAAAAATTAATCTCTTAGCAAATATCACCGAATTAAAAGTTTGTCAAAGTGAGCTTGTCGAACTTGGTGCTATCGTTTTAAGCATCGCCTTCGACAGGCTCGGGCTGACAATTCATTTTTTCGCAAACAGCTCTTTACGGAGTGTTTCAGCTAAACCCTAAAATGGTTTAACCTTCATAGCCATGGGTACAACCCTTAGAAATGAAATGTATTGAACAAAACATAACCCCGAATGGGGTTGGATATTATTATGCCCAGTAGGTTATTTTCTATTTACCATTGTTTGTTAAACCCCATTCGGGGTTGTATTATTATGTTGGCTATTGCTATTGGTTGCACCCATAGTTAAGAGAAATTAAACCACTGCGTAGTATTATATCAAAACCCAAAATATTGAGCTAAAGTATTTTTAAGCTCATTACTTTATTAAACTAAATTGCAAAACAACCTTGAACCTTGAAACCTTGAACCTTGAACCTTGAACCTTGAAGATCGGAAGAGCGTCGTGTAGGGAAAGAGTGTGGCT
>JAYVID010000059.1:0-13383 GCA_043770525.1 Ferruginibacter sp. | reverse complement strand
TATAAGTCTTTACCAGCAGTATAAGCATCTTTGCCTAAAGGGCTCAAACCTGCTTGCCCTTCTATGCCAGTAGGTTTACTATCATATACTTCATTGTTTTTATAATCGTAAGCCATTACTTTTTTTGAAGAGGGTAGTACTTCTAATGACATAGAAAATCTACTTACTTCTTTGCCATAAGTTAATGCTTGTGCTTTGTTGTTTAATGGTCCTACTTTTAATTTTTGCCCATCATAATATAACCATTCACCATAGTTACTACATATACGATTTAAAAATTTCCAAGCTGTTTCTTTGTATTGTACATAGTAGGCTAATGTATCAGGATAAGATGGTGCAATAGTAGCGCTCAAATCATTTTTTGGAAAATGTTTTAACACATCTTCAATAATATTTTTTACAGCTTTCTTTTCCCATGATTTACAATGAGGCCCACTTTCTAGCATAATGGTAGGGCTAAAGCCGCTTATAACTACATCGCCTGGGGAGCCACTGTATCTTTCAGTTTGTATTTGTGTAACAACACCTTTAAATTGAAGTATATCTTTGGAAGGTAAAGTTTCAATTTTTATAATAAAAGGCTTGCCCATCCATGTTTTAGATTGATTGAATACTATGCCTACACTTCCATCTATAGCTTCTGCAGGGCAAGTAAGCCTAAATGAATGATGCCCATAAATCCCTTGTGACAAAGAAAAAGATGTAAACTGGGTAATAGGTTTCCCGTTTATTTGAATGGTAGCTTTTGTTAATTGTGCCATAAAAAATTATATCGTTTATGGATATTTTTTACAATATCTGTGAAAATTATTTATATGTATTTGTTATTCATTTTTAAAGTTTAAATCAACGTCTCCCTGTTCTTAAAAATCGTTCTAAAGATGCACTTCCATTAGTATTTTCTGGATAAGGGTCACCTTCTTTTGGTATCATTCTTCTTGTTGATTCATATATTTTTTCTGGTGTAATAGCTAGTTTACCTAAGACCTTTGTGTGTTGTGTAAGAAATTGATCTAATCTGATTTCTCCACTTTTCTCAGGTGCATAGGCATTTAAAGGTGCCAAAAGCCTGGTCTCTGATAATATTCTTACTTGTTTGATAAATATGTTTTTACTATTATAAAGAGCGATAAATTGCGTTAAACCAATTGCAAAAGCAATTTTTGCATGAACCTGATTAAAAATAAATTCAAAATCATTTTTTACTTGAGAGTAAGATCTAGCACTTACACCTCGTTTGAGTTTACTGCTGGATTGCTCAAGTATTTTGTTGTGTAATACATCATATAAATTTTGTAAATAGCTAAAAAAAAGTCCTTTTCTAAAAATTGGTAGGTCTGGAATTGTACCATGATGTAGATGTCCAAAACTACTGCTAAAATTAAAACCATCACTGCCACATTTATCTGTTGTATTTATTGTGTAGGGCTCTGATTCAAAAAATATTTTACTATGGGCATAAGTATCGCCCAATCTATGCAGTAGTAATCCAAATGTAAGCGAGTCTGCATCTTCATTTGCTAGAGCCAAAGTAGTTTGCTCTCGTTGGTATTTGGTAGTTTGTGTAGTATTGGTTGAATTATTATAAACTAACGCATGATGTGCATATTGAAATAAAGCTCTGTCATCAAAAGGAACTTTTTCAAAAGCACCATTAAGGTTATATTCTTTTATATTTAAGCATTGTTTAGATTGAAGGTTAGCAGCATCTAATGCTCCCACTTCATCTGCCATTTGTGATAATAATGCATGTTGTTGTGCTATATCATCACTAAACCCCACTGCTAGTGAGGTGTAATAAACGGTGTAATAATGCCCATCTTCTTGCATAAAAATTTAATAAAACGGTTGACAATTTTTTAACTTTCCAAAGGCCAATTATTTGTAAAAGCAGATTCGTTTAATTTTAATTCTCTAGAGCTTACCGTAAAAGTTATTTGCATAGGGTGCTCACCATTATGGTCAAATGTTTCGTAGTATCCTACACAATGCCCATCACTAAATTCTAGGGTTTTTAATTTACTCATATTATCTCTTCTATAAAAAGTAATAGAGCCATTCTTTGTTTGCACAGGATTTATCATCCAATCAAATACATCAGTACTACCAGTACTTTCTACAATTAAATTTATGTTACCTCCTTGTGGTATAGCTGTAGGTTTTCCAGTAGCATCTGTTGATTGTACAAAACGGTAACCACAATGAAGAACATTGTATTCTTCTCCATCTAATTTGAGCTTGGCTAAAAAGGACATGATAATATATTTATGGTTGTTTTGGAAAATTGTAAAAGTGAAAAAACTGTAACAACAACAGTTGTTACAGTTTTTTTGGGAAATGGACTATGCAGTCCACTCATTGATATAGCTACCAGTACCCATGCTTATTTCTTTTGCACTAAGTGTAAAAGTTTCAGCAACAGGATTGTCACCAGTAGCATCAAAAGTTTCTCTGTAATCTACCAGATACGCTTCTTTGAAATTTAATTCTTTCAACGTTGCGTTATTGTCTCTTTTTACAAAAACAATAGAACCATCTTTGCGTTCGAAGTTGTTACACATCCACTCAAAGAAATTTGTTTTGCCAGTAGATTCTACTGTCATTGTAATTTTTCCACCTCTTGTAATAGATGATGGACGGCCCGTAGCATCTGTTTCTTGCTTTAGGGCATAGCTGCAACTAAGTACATTTACTTCTTCGCCGCCTACTTTCAATTTGACTTTAAAAGACATAATTGTTTGTTTTTAATTGTTAAATAATAATTGGTATTAGACCATAAATAAAAACGTGCAATTACTGTCATTCACTGAAGCTGTAAAAAACTACAACTACCCAATCATTACAGTATAAATGATTTTACAAATTGAGAAATTTATTTTAGAATAAATTTTCTCTGCCAAATTTTTAGATTGGTTTGAAAGGATATTAGGGATGGAGAAAATATTTTTGGATTAATAACTTTCTTAATGAAGTTTTGCAAATACTGTGCTAAAAATGAAAAATGTTAATAACTTTTAATTTTAATACCCAATTGCTCAACGTAATACAATTTATTTTATATAAAAAAAACCGCTGTAAAGTACAGCGGCTTTTAATTTTTTTATTTCTGTTGCTCATATTTAGACGCCCATTCAGTATTTTTTCCATCATCACCTTTTTGCCCTTCCAATTTTATTAAAAAATTCTTTGCAGGAAAATAAGGTTTCAACCGTATATCTAAATGTATTCTATCTTTTTGTAGAGGGTCTTGTTCAAATCTATTGATAGCAAAATCTTCAATTAAATTACTTGGCCCAGTAATGCCGTCTAAAAACTTTACAATTTGTTCCATTAAATCTTTTCTTGTGTTAGCATTAAAGTTTTCAAAAGCTCGGCGGTTTAAAAAATCCATCATTACTTTTGTTACATAATCAAACACCCTTACTACAGAGTAAGTTTGTAGCCCAAGGTTGTCTCCGTTAAATAAAGTTTTAGCACTAAATGCCATTACTTTTCCATATTCTTTTACCATTGGCACCAATCCAAGTTTTTCTAAATTTGCTATTTCACTTTTCTTTAAATCAAATTTTACCCCGTCTACTTCATTCATGCTACCAAACTTTTTACCTGCGGTTACTTGGCTCATCAATGTCATATAAATTTTGCCAGCCAATGAGCTTGCTGGTGGCACCATTAGATCTTCTGTTTCTCCCACTTCATTTATTTTCCCCCTTCCTACAAGCCAGTTGCAAGTCATTATTGTATTAGACCTATAAGCATCTCCACCTGTTAAATTTGCAGATTCAAACAACTCCATTACATCATCAGGAGCATCTAAATTTTCAAAATCGGTAACCAACATAACCTTATTTTCATAAGCCATTTTCGACCATTTTTCTACTACTTTGTTGCTGCCTAAATACCCTGGCACTATTAGTAATCCGTAGTTTTGTCTAAGATCAAGCCTGTCATAATTTTCTACCAGTTCAGCTTGTATGGCATCTATAAAACGAGTGTTGTCTAAATCTTTTAATTGGTCAAGGTCTACATTTATAAAACTTACATTTTTTACTTTTGTACTTTCTGTGTTTTTATAAAATAATGCTACGGAACGGTACGATTTTTCTAATTCTCTAGTTTCTTCCAATGCCAGTTTCATATTTTGCTTATACAATGCAGAGGCTTCTTCACTTTTTATTTGACAATAGTCAATCATAGAAGCTTGATCATTTCCTTGCTCAAGAATATTTTTCCATAGTTGTAGTATTTGTAACAGTTGGTTCCGCTCTTCTTTTTTACCACTTTCTTCTAAAAATATTTTTTTACGTGCTTTTCTTTCTGGGTTTAGATTTTGTATTCCATCTATGGCTGATTCTAATAAATCGAATGCACCATATTTTTGTAAGTTATTTAAACTAGCATCTAAAGATTGCGATTGTGCTTGTAAATTATCTTTTTCCGCAGTTGCTGCTGTCTGGGTTTGTTGTGCCATTTTATTAAGTATTTAAAGTAAAAAATAATTATTTTTTTTGTTGCATTTCAGCTATCAATGAGTTGAGAGCTGCAATTACATTTTCTTTACCATCAGGTTCATTCAATGCTGATTTGAGCATTTTATTTGTTTTTAATTGTTTTACTACTTTTAGGTATTGGTCATGCTTCATGTTTAAATCTCCTAACAATGGACTTTGTGCTGTAATGCCTTTTACACCAAAATCTCCCAAATTTTTAAATTGTAAATTTTCTTTTCTAGTAGCACCATTTGCATCTATAAAACCAATATCTACGTTTGGTTTATAGTGTTCAAATACAGCTTCGGGGTCTGTTAAACCACCCACTATTACTGGCTTTACAGCAGGAGTGTTGGTTAGTTTTTCTGCCATTAAAACTTTGTTTGCTGGTATTTCAGCAAATGCTTCAAAGGCATCTAGTTTTACTTCTGTGCCTCCTATTCCTAAATTGTTGTTTACTGCCATTTTATTTAATTTTTATTTATTAAGGAAATTTATTTTGGGACTTGTTTACTAATTTATTTTATTTCCATTCCAGTTCATTTTTTTTGTTTGTTTGCAAATGCACTGTATCACCCTGCTTCAATTCTCCAGTTATTATTTTTCTAGATAATGGTCTACGTAATTGAGATCTTATTACTCCAGATAAAGGTCTTGCACCATACGCAGGAGTAAAACCTTGCTTAGCTAATACTATTTTAGCTGTATCTGAAATAGTTAATTTTATTCCTTGTTTATCCAATGCTTGGTGCATACTTTTTAATTGTATATCCAAAATAGATTGTACCATTACCTCTGTCATTGGTGCAAATGGAATTATTTCCGTAAGCCTACCTAAAAATTCTGGTCTAAATTTATCTGCCATTACCTCTAGCAATTGGTTAGAAGTAGGTACAATGTTTTTATTAAATTGTTCTATAATAAAATTGCTACCAATGTTTGATGTGAAGATGATAACTGCGTTTGAAAAATCTCCTTCTTTTCCTAGCTTATCATGTAATTTACCTTCATCCATTATTTGTAAAAAAACATCAAATACAGATTGGTGCGCTTTTTCAATTTCATCAAAAAGTACAACTGAGTATGGCTTTGCACGTATTTTATTTACAAGTAATCCACCTTCTTCATACCCTACATAGCCTGGAGGTGCGCCATACAATAAAGCAGCTGAGTGTTCTTCTTTAAATTCACTCATGTCAAATCGTATCATAAACGATTCATCTTGAAAAAGAAATTCTGCCAATGCCTTTGCTAGCTCAGTTTTACCTGTACCAGTTGGTCCAAGAAAAAAGAATGATCCCATTGGTTGTCCTACTTTTCCTAAGCCAGATCTTGATTCTAAAATAGCGGCTGATATTGATTTTATTCCATGGTCTTGCCCTACCAAGCGCTGTTTCAACGATGCTTCCATGTTTAACAAGCGTTCTTTTTCTTGAGATTGAAGTTTGCCTACAGGAATACCGGTTTTTGCTGCTATCACCACTGCTACATCTGTTTTTAGTAAAGTAGTATGCTTATTGGAGGTGGCTATTTTTATTTCTTCAATAATGGTTTGCATTTCTTTTACAATGCTGTCAATAGTAGTGAGTTCTTCTACATTGGTAGTGGTAGTACTTAAGCTGCACAACAATACAGGGCTTAATTTTTGTTTTGTTTGTTTATACAGCCATTGCCAATCCTGCAAAGTTGGTATTGGGTCTATTGTTGATTTTAATTCTTCAAATATTTTTTCAAGTGCTACTAACTCTTCTACCCCTTTTTCGTTTATCAGTTTAAGACCCGCCATGGCTCTGTCTGCAAGATCTATAGCTGCATCAGGCAATTTTTTTTCTTTAACAAATCTTTTAGCTAATCTTATTGTTTCATATATTGTTTCTTGCTCTATATTAATGCCATGATGTTTTTCATAAATGGGCATTACTTTTTTTATCATTTGATATGCAGTATCTGCATCTGGTTCCTCTAATACTAGTGTTTCAAATTGTCTAATAAATCCTTCATCTTTTTCTATGTTTTTTCTAAACCCATCTAGCGATGCAGTTGCAATTACAGTTACGATACCTTTAGCAATTTCTGGTTTTAAAATATTAGCTGCACCAGCTGCTGCTCCTTGTTTGTCTAATAAAGTATGCAATTCATCTATTATTAAAATAGGCTTTTCAAATTGTTTGAGTTCTTTAAAAATATTTTTTAATCTATCTTCTACTTCGCCTTTGTATGAGGCGCCTGCTATCAAAGAGCCATTGTCTAATTCAAAAATGCAATTCGTTTTTAAAATATCAGGTACACTATTGTTTAAAACCTCTTTTACAAATCCATTGGTTAGCGTTGTTTTTCCTACTCCTGCATCACCTATAATTAATACATTTGGTTTCGATAATCTGCATAGGATTTCATTCATCATTCTTAGTTCCTTATCTCTGCCAGTAATGATTACATCATTTTTATTTACGAATTCTATTTTATTGCTACAGTATTTTGTTAGGGCATTTGTAGAAACTGGTATTGTATTTTTATTATCATTTAAATGATTAATATTATTTCCATTTTTTAGCAAATTGTTATTTCCTACATTTATCAATTCTTCTCTGGTTAGCGGAAAAGATTTTAATTGATCATAAGAAAAACCTATACCAGGTGTACATAAAGCTGCCAATAAACACAAAGGGTCTACTATATCTTTTTGTTGTTTTATGCGCACATATTCAGCTTCATCTAACAACGATTCTACACTACTGTCCATTACTGCTTCACCTTTTAATACTGCTTTCGGGTATTGTTCTAATCTTACATCTGCCCACTCTTCCATAAAGTACCAATCTTTATCTAGAGATGCTAAAATGGGTAGTAGTCCTGCATCTTCATGCAATAGTGCTTTTAATAAATGAGGATTACTATAGGTTTTATGTGCGTGCTCTGTTGCTATGCCTTTTGCAATCTGCATTACGTTTTCAATAATGTTGTAAACTGCTGATTCGTTTATAAGGGTTGTTTCCATACGTTATTTTTAAGCTTCTTAGATTACCTTAACCATCCTTTTTTCTTTACTGCTATTGATATTCTTTTTATGCATCCTGTACCTTCATTTGTAAAAGCAACCGCCTCCAGTGATTTGTATTTCTTTATATTTTGAAGATTAATGATTGCATCATGAAAACTGATATCTTCTCTATTGTAAAAAACACGTACATCACTATTTCCACACATATAAGCAGTAAAATCTTGTTCAATTACTGTGCCTTCCACTACTCCTTGTATTAATTTTAGAAATTGAGCTTCTGTTAAAGTTATTCTTGTGGGCGCAGGTGGTGCTTGAGGCAAAACTGTTTTAACCCCTTCGTAAGGTGGTGCCTTGTCTATTTCTCTATCTCTTTTTGAAGCATTAAAATCCTCATTTGGCTGCCTTGGTGGAGCGTTGTATATAGGTGGGGTATATGATCTTGCAGGCGATTTTACATTAAATGTTTTTTCTATTTTTGCATCAAAGTTTCCATTTACTATCAGTTTTACAATATAATTTCCTGGTTTGTCAAATGTAACTGGTGCATCTCTAGTAAGCATTTGTTTACTGTCTTTACCTTCTCCAATATACCATTCCCATCTGTTAGCTCCATTGGTTAAATCTCTAAACATTACATTTTGCCCAACCAGTATTGGCTCTACTGGCCATATTACTTGTGGTATTACAAATGGAATAGAATCTTTTATTACTGTATTTATATTGATACTTTTTATTTGATTGCATTTTCCGTTTATCGTAAGTGTAATATCGTAATTGCCTGCTTGTTTATATATATGTGTAACATAAGGACCTGAGGCTATATCAATGGGAGATTTATCCCCAAAATCCCATTGCCAACTATCTGCGTTTCTGCTACTTGTTGCAGAAAATGAAATGTAATTATTTACTTGATAATTATTTGCGGAAACACTAAAATCAACTGTCTCACAAGGCTTATCATTTTTATATCTAAATGCAGTAATAAAGCATGCTAGCACACAAAATAAAAGCATTGATAGCACAATTTTTTCATCCATCCTTACACTAAAAAAAGAAGGCTTCATAAAAATATATTTTTAAAATATAATAATTATAGATCAGAGATAAAGTATATGGGGTAAGGTTTGTACAAAAAATATCGGCACATAACCTAAACATCTTTTTGGGAGATGTATAATAAGAATTAGTTGTTTGTTAGACTTTTGGTAGATAACGTGAAGTATGCACAAGTCTTGTACTTTTATTTTAAAACAATAATTGTGCCGTTTTTTATTTTAAATAAAATTAAATCATAAAAAGGAAAATAATGGCAAAGTATTTGTGTATGATAAGCATACTAATGCTAACAATTTTCAAGTTACTTTTCATTTATAATCAAATGCGCATTTACAAATCATATTTTTTGTTTGCAATATTTTTTATTTCAATATCCTTTTCTTGTGAGCATACTGAAAATTTATCAAAAACCATAAAGGCAAGCGTAATTCAAGATACATTGCAAAGTTTAGATGTTGATACTATGGCTGCTAAAAATATTATAGAAATCGATAGTTTGAAATTAGAATTTGCTCGTATTTTATTATTGCCTACCGATAGTATTGAAGATATAAAATTATATAAATTTTTAAGTGAAAATATAGGAAAAAAATGTTTTGGAATAAAAAATCCTGAATACGATTGTGAGTCTTTTTTAAAATTCTTGGTAAAAAATGTATATGAAATTGATATATCAAATATTATAGAGGAGCAAATGAAATCTAAAAGCTTTACGCTGTATACAGATTCTACTTTTTTGAGAAAAGGAGATTTACTTTTTTTTAATTACTCAGCAAAACAAACAGAAAAAATATCACATGCAGGGCTTTATTTACAAAACGGCTTTTTTGTACTTGCAAGCTATAATAAAGGGGTAACGATAACTAAATTTAAAAATGGTTTTTGGGAAAAAAGGTTTGTTGCTGCTGGAAGAATGGTTTACAATAAATAATATAAAAATGCTTTTTAAAAAAAATATATTAAAAATTATTATTGTTGGTATACTTGCAATACCGCTATTTTACAGTTGTATTATTTTTAGAAAAAGAGCTGCAAAAGAACCTGCTGCAAAAGTAAAGGGAGGAGTGTTTATTTTGCCAACAGATACTGTAGATGTAAAAAATAGTATACAGCCAAATGAAAGCCAAGTACAGTATGCTAAAAGATTAGCAACCCCAATGAAAAGTATTAAAAATGTACGTTTATATTCTTTTATTAATAAGTGGCTTGGTATTCCATATTTGTGGGGTGGTACCAACGAAAGAGGTATTGATTGCTCAGCATTTGTACAAAAATTATATACACAAGTGTACGATATTAATATTCCACGTACTTCTCTAGAGCAATATTATACTTCATGGATAGATTTGTATAGCGATACAAAATATTTAAGGGAAGGCGATTTAGTATTTTTTAAAACCATGAAGAATAACAACCCCGTTACACATGTGGGGTTTTATTTGCACAACGATTATTTTGTAAATGCATCATCTAGCAAAGGAGTAAGTATTGCAAAGTTAATTGACCCTTACTGGAAGGTAAAATATGTAGCTTGCGGTAGGTTAAAGCAAAAATTTTTTGCTAGCAGATAATTTTATTTGAATAATAAAACTACTAACTATTTTATTTTTTTAATTTAATGTTAACGTTGATTGGTCATATTTCTTAGGTTCGTTATTTGCACTTCTAAATCTCTTACATCCCCTTTTAATTTAATATTTTGGCTGGTTAAATCTGATAATTCTCTTTGTGTTTCTCCCATATTAGAGGTTTTGCTTTTTAAATCATTTAACTGAAATAATACCGATACAATAACGTTGTTCATTTTTTTTTGGATACTGCTATCACCTACATTTAATTTATTTAAATCTCCTAGTTTACTTTGTACAATATCTGTAATGTATTTCACATTCACCCCAGGTTTCTCTACTGAATCTATTAATGTTTTTACATCTACAATTAAGTTTGTTATTTTTTCTTGCTCTTGGTTTTGTAAGCGAACGTATTCGGTTTTTTCTTTTAAAATTTTATTTTCAATTATAGGCATTTTAAAATCTAAATAAATGGCAGCAGTAACCATGGCTACCGATAGTAAAAAAAATAAAAGAAATTTTAAAAATGTACTGTTTCTCTCTGATGTGTTTAAAGGCTTTTGCATTATCTCTATTTTAATTTTAGTAAATGTTATTTTAATCAGCTAGAAAGCTCCTCCGTTTTTTTATTTCTAATTCAGGAAAGTCTGATTTTACAACCTCTTCTTTTACAAATATATTTGCCTCTTTCTTTTTGCCAATATACTCTAGCCTACTAAGGTTATGAAACAATGTAGATATCGATTTAGAAAAAGATGCAGTAAGTTCCACAGTATCGTTTATGTTTTCGTGCACATATTTATGATTCGTAAGATTTGTAATTAAATTTTCCAGCTCACCTTGTTTTAAGTCGCACCACTCCATAAAATAATTTATCAATTCTTCTTTACCACTACCTAAATATTGATCTAAAGTATTTTTTAAAACCCTAGCCATAGATGCTATAACTGAAAGCATGTGTAATGGAGGTTGATGCAGCATGGTCCATCTATATATCATAGCATGTGTGTTAGTGTATTGTAAAAGATTTTCACAAATGCGTTGTACTATTTGTGCTAATTCATTTTGTTGTTTTTTATGAATAATTTTTTGCAAAATTTGTGTACAATACAATTCCATTTTCGAAATAAATGCTTCCATGCCACCAAAAATATCTATCAAATCATCGTGGCTGCTGCTAGTAACAGATGCTGGTATATAATTTTCATCCACTTGTATATTTTGTTCTTTTATAAAAAACTTACCTATTACTAAATGGTACAACCCAACTTTTTTATGCTGAAATTCTTCTTCCGAGAGCAAGGAAAGTTTGTATTGAGGAAGTGTATAGGGAATGCGTGCAGGTATTTCTTCTTCTGATGCATTGCCCACTGGCACCCGCTTGTAAGGGTTTACAGATAATACTACATAATAGGTTTCCGATTTTATTTTTAATTCGGCAAATGGTACAGCAAGTCCCTCAATTTTTTCGCTTAAACTACCATTATCATCACTATCAGTTTGGTTAATATTTATTACATAGCCACCAGGTGTAACTGCACGGCAACTTATTAAGTTTACAGTAACTTGTTGTTGGTTATCATAATTTATGTACATTTTAATAGAGCTATGTTCGCCTATTGTAGCAGGTAATAAACCATAATTTATATTGTTTATATGTGCACCTGTTGCCAGCGCTTGTGCATACACTCTAGCTTGTTGTTCTTCTATAAAATGATTTTTATTTATTTTCATTCCATCTACCCAGTTTACAGGTAGGTAATAAGATTGATTTGCCATATTTATATATTTAAAGATCTTCTACAAACTATTACTTCATTTTCTTTAATTCTATTTGCATAAAAAGTTTTTTCTGTGCTTATGTATTTTGTACTTAATGAATACCACCTTGGTTTTATATAAAATATCCAACCATACGATTCCATATTTTTATCTGCTATCTCTATTTTTTCATTTGGATGGCGGTCGTTATAATCATTAATAAAGTAGTAAAATAATTGCCCAAATTCCATATCTCTTGGAGCTTTAGCCCTAAAATTTGTAAAGTGAGGTTCATTTATTTTTTTTTGAAATTCAAAACTTATTACCAACATATTTTTAAGTTTGTCATCATCTGGGTCTTGTATTTCAATGTTTATTGGATAAAACCATTGTGTAAATATTTTAGGAGGCATTTCTACCGCTTTAAAAAAAGTATGCTCTACAAAAAGCGGAATTATGAAAAAAAGAGCTGCACCACCTAGTATATAATGGTAGCCATCTTTGTTCATCCATTTAAAAACTACTACAAAAAACATATATCCAAAAAGTGCTACAATAATGGTGAATAATATTTTTATGCCAAAAGATTTTTCATGTTTTGCCCATCCTAAATATTCTGTCATATAGGAAAGATGCATGATGCCTATTATAAGAAAAATCGCTTGTAAAATTATAAACGACATCGTTGGAAAATGAAAAAAAGATTCTATTCCAATAACGCCTAATAACCCAAAAAGTAATGCTACCAGTAATAAATAAATAACGGTAGATTTTATATAAGGTTGAAAGGTACCTTGTATTTTGGCAATGTATTTACCCATAATAGCCATAAGCGATATACCTCCTAAGCCTAATATTCCTAGCATTCTTAACAATTCGCTCGAAAATATTCTTTCCATATTTGCTGCTTTTTAATTTTTTTATAATACGGTCGATATACCAAGTATTGGTGCATCCTCATTAAAATTGAGTATTAGTTTTTCTGCCGTATTTTTTAAAAGTATATTAGTTTTTATTGCCGCATTTGCTGGTATAAAAAAGTTATAAAAAGCATTAAGTAAAGAGTAATACTTTCCATTTTCAATATAGTTGCAAGCATTTGTTTTTTGTAATGGGCCAATATTTATTGTTAATAATGGATATTGTTCTTTAATATTTTCCCCACATATAAACCCATTTCCTACTTCATTTTTCCCTAAAATATTGTTGTTGTTTTGTGCTGTTGTATCAATACTGTAGTTAAGCTTTATAGTTACCGGCTCATTTAATATTTTTTGTAAAGCATTTGCTGTTAAATCTACATTGCTAGCAATTCTATGTACATAAGGAAAAAGCATAACCATTATTAATGCTGCATGGCTTGGTATATCTTTTGGCAATTTCCAAAAATCTACAAAGTATTCTTTTAGCCAGCCACTTTTCAAGCCTTCAAGTAGTTTTTTTTCTTCTATTTCATTTTGAATTGTTTGGTAAAAAAATTCATGCTCAAAAGCTGCAAAAAACC
>JAYVID010000058.1:0-8941 GCA_043770525.1 Ferruginibacter sp. | reverse complement strand
TTCTTGTAAGCAATTGCAAATTATCTGCATCCAATACATCTACCACTTGCTCGTACACACCCTCTTGGCAACGCCAAATCATTTCGCTTTTTTTAGTAGCCAAATCAAAACTTGCTAAAAAAGGCAAGTCACCCTTTGGCGATGAACCCTCTGTATTGTTCAACAACAAACTATTATTTCTTACTCTTATTACATCCCTATTAAATTTATTTTTTTCGGTAATTGGTTCGCCAGGGTCGCTGTACGCATCGGTGCTATTGTACTCAAATAATTTTTCCAACGTACCTGTATTTGTGTTGTACCTACTCGTACGTTGCACTTGCTTGCCTTGCAAAAACTCCACTACCCAAGCAAAAGTTTCATTGCCCCACGCCACGCCACCATAGCGCATTTGTGTTTTAAACAATTCTTTCCCCTCACCCACAAACGGCGCTTGCAATGCATACACTGCATCATGATATTCCATTTTATTTTTTATCAATCCACTATCCAATGCCTTGCACCAAGTTATCGTAGCCGCCTCATCATCCCTCCATGCAAAACTCCTTGGCACATCTTGCACATTATCATTTCCGCTAGGCCTTGTTTCTATGTTAGGTAAGTCCGCCAGTTTTTTTACCAGCTTGCCTTGCATATCTGTAATGCTCACCACACTCGGAAAACCACCCGAAGGCACCAAGTACGAATATGGTTTTACAATCGTACGTTGCAACATATATTTTTTATCTGCACTAAAACTTACCGCAGCATAAATAGCAGGCTTGCCAATATTTGTTTCCACGCCATTTTTATTAAGCACCAATTGTGCCGTAGCCATAAACTCATACAACTGCTCGTCGTACGGTGTTTTTATCAAATCTTGATACGTTCTACTAGGCGCAGCCTTACCAATACTTTGCTGTATGCTCGGGCCTTTTGGAGTTATAGGTTTTTTAGGCGTAGCACTCGCAGCAGCAGTAGCCACTTTGTACATAATGCTGTTATCATCCACCCAGCGTATGTTTGCGCCGTTTATCAAATTAAGCGGTTGCTTATTTATACGCATCGCTTTTTGCGTAGCCACATCTATCATGTATGCATCCACACGAGTGCCAGTGCTGTTGGTAAACACAATTTTATTTTCACTATCGCTCCAGCTCACATTGCTCGCCAGCATGTTTGCGGGCAACCCAGTGATGGTATATTCCTTACCAGCCTTTATATTTTTTAGCATAAAATTATTAATGTACGTCTGCCTACTCGGGCTAAAATTATTAGGGTTCAATCGCAAACCAGCCACCCGTATTTCAGGCTGCCCAAGCTCCTCCACCGTGGGGTAACTATTGCGTTCGCTCAGCAGCATCCACTCACCCTTGCTATCCACACTCACGCTAGGCGTAGGATTTGCCAGCAACAAATCTGCAATTTCTTTTGGCGGCACTTGGTAGCCCGTAGCCTCCTGCGCATACACACCCGCACTCATGCATACAACACAAACAAACAATAAAATTTTTGTAACACTAATAAATTTCATACCGTTATTTTTTAGGGTATGAAGTTAATGGAAAAATTTTTTGTGATGAAAATGGTTTTGGGGGTTTGTTTTGGGGCTGTGGTGTTCATCAATTTTGCGACATTGGTTCGGGCTATCCGTTGCAATCTTTTTTGTTCGTTCCTCACAAAAAAGGATTTCCACTTCTATCCCGCAGCCCTTGGGCGGAAAATCTTTTTTGGGCTTTTATTGTGAAGAAGATTGGAGCGGAGATTGATTGATGGATGATGAGGATAAAAAATATTTTATTTTTCATCTTCTGATAGTTTAGCAATAAATTTATCAGTATCATCTAATAGCATTTCTAATTTTGGAATGTATCTATCATACAAAATCGTAAAATCTGCATTTACCCATTCACTAAATTTCCGTATTAGCACTATTATTTTTCTTGCCTTATCTGTCGAAATAAATTTTACATTATCAAAAATTATTGGCTCATAATGAGCAATTCTATTTCTAAATTCCAAAATTTTATGCAAGTCTTTAAAAATATCTTTATGTTTTGTATCCTTTGGCCTGTTACTAAAACTTTTATGCATCGTTTGATTGGTTGCAGTAAATTCTTTTGAAGAAAACTTATGTACCCAAAATCCGAAAGATAAATTAGCTACCAATTTATCATTCGTATAATGCCCCTCTTTTAATAGTTTCTCGTAGTATAATTTTATTTCTTCCCTTACTTTATATTCAGATTCTTCAAACATTGGCAAAGAGAAATAGCCATCTTCTCCACATTGTTCAATAATCCAGTTTTCAGACTGAAAATGCTTACTTAAAAAACTGTTCATGTTATTACGTAGCAACACTTCAAAATTATTTAGAATCGGATAATATGCTGCTGCAATAGAAATATTCAAGTTATACAGTTCCAATGTAAGATTTTCTAAATCATCAATTTGTACATTAAATTTCCGTAAAGTGTTGTTATACCTGCCTAGTCTAGGGATTGATAAGGCAGCTTCAAAAATTGAAAAACTCATTTATTTTTATTTGATTTGTAATTTTTATTTATATTTGCAATGGATATCCCAAAGTCACTGACGTAAGTTATACTTTGGGGTTTTGTTTTTTTAGCCAATCCAGAACTTTTTTTTATGCCTCTTCTTAAAAAAATATCCACATTAATTCAACCTCTACCCTACTACCAACAATGCCATAAAAGTATATTTTAAAGTATACAATTTTTTCAACTTTAAAATGTAAAAATGAAAAAGAGGCAACCTAGCCTTTGGGCAGAGAAACTTTATTGGGACTTTTATTGTAATAGGTGAAGTAATATGAAAACGGAATAGATTTATAAAATTCACTATTTATTTGAAAGAAACTGATATGATATTAAAGAATCTGTGAATCAAAATTATTTATTCCTTTATTAAAACAAATACTTTTAATACTATCTATTAACTCCTTTTCCATTCCTTCAGAAAAAATAACCTCTTTATACAGATTATTTGGTAAGATTATTATTCTTTCATTTTCTTCTCCATTAGGAAATACTTTCACAATTCTAGTTTCTTTTTCATTTATCAACTTATTAGGTAATGAAAATGCAATTTCTAAAAATTCTAAAACTTTTTTATTTTCATCACTAAAATTATTGATATTCTTTTTTGGAATGTTACCTTTATCGTAATAGACTACATCTTTACAAACAATATTTTTTTGTAGTTTTAAGAAATTTATTAATAAATCCTTATCTATCCCAACACAAATACAATTACTTCTATCGTCCTTTTTATAATCCCATAAAGCAGAAGAGTTTTTTATATTAGATAAACAAAAAATGCCTGTTTTTTCATAGTATTTTTTCTTTAGCCCTTGCAAGTATTCATTTTTATGACTTTTAATATTCATGACAATATGATTGCAAATTAGTTGATCGAACTGTTCTAAGTAAGTAAAATCATTTGGTAACAAATTATTAAAATTGTCAACCACCTTTAAATATAAAATTTTATCATCATTATAAATATTGATAAATATTCCTAGCAAATCATCATATAGTTTTTCATAATTAATTTTTTCAAATTCAAATTCATATTCCTTATCGGTTTCCCACTTTTTTGGATTTGAAAAAAATAGCTCATTATTGACTAAAAATCTCATATCATTTTCATCTGTTGGATTTATATATTTGTAATACATATTATTTTTTTAATGGAGAAGTTGAATACCCCCCTAATAAAAATATATGTAAATTTAATGTAACGTCCAAATTTTTGGTGAAGTATTATAAGTTTATATAACTAAAGTAGTTAATCCTCCCAGTATTCAATCCCTAATTTATCTACAAAATAACAAAAAGGTAACAGTCCGTAATCATAACTTTGATTGCATTGTAAAAGCAATCCATTTGCAGAACTAATAGGATAATGAGATGTATCAAAAAGTTCATTGCAATAAAAATAAAAGTAACCTTTTTTGTTATTTATTTCAAAACACATTTTTTTAAATTTAAAGTCGTTAGAGTTAGTATATTCAAAAGCAATTTTAACTTGCCCAAATTTATCAATAGCCCCCCATTTACTATTCAATTTGACTATGGCCATTCCTTCATAAAAATAACCAGCATATTCGTAAATAAATTCAACTACTATTTCACCACTGCTATCAATAAAACCCCACTTACCGTTAAGCCTAACTGCTGCCATTCCTTCATAAAAATAATTTGCTGCTTCATATAAACATTCAATTACATTTTTACCTATTTTATCAATAAAGCCAAATTTTTTATTTAATTTAACGCAAGCTAGTCCCCCATGAAAGGATTTAGTTTCAGAATAATTTTGTTTTGTAATAATTTCCCCTTCATAATTAATAAAAGTTTGTAATCCATCATTAGTTATAATTTGAGCAAAACCTTCCTTAAATGATTTAACTTCCTTTGTAAAATAAAATAATCTTTCCCCTTTTAAATTAATAAACCAAGAGTCTTCATCATGCACTACTCGAGCTATACCATTTGTGAAATCCTCTGCATAATCATAAATACATTCTAAAAATTCTTTTCCATTTATATCAATGAACCCATACAATTCTTTAAACCCACTTCCTGTAATTTTGCCCCACCTAATAACAACTGCTGTACCTTCAAAAAATTCTTTAATTTCTTGATATCCATTTTCCTCTGATAATAGTAAATTGTTATGTATGTCTATAAGATTTATAACAGTAAAAGTTTTATTATCATGATATTTTACCACACTTCTACCACAATTAAAAGGACCTGCAAAATTATATTGAATATCAATAACAATATTTCTATCTCTATCACAATAACCCCATTTATCTCCTTTCCTGTAAGGAATTAATTCAGGTAAATCAGGTGCATGTATTTTTGCTGAATAATCCTGTTTTTTATTTATATGTTCATTAATGTCTATAATGGTCAAACCTGCTAACTGCCAAAAACACTTTGCAGTAATATCTATATCCTTACTTGCATTGTGTGCTCCTTCAAAAGTTGTTCCAAATAGGGTTAAATGCAATTCACTTAAAGTTGGCCATTTAAATCCATAAGGCCCACGAATTGCACAAAAATTTGTAGCACTTTCCATCGTACAAATTAACTCTTTATCTTCTAAAAAATTCTGCATTCCATTTCTTAGAAACTCTGCTCCAAGTACATTTTTATCATAAGAAATATTGTGGGCTACTAAATAATCAGCGTTTGCAATAACACTTTTCAATTCTTCAAGTACAATTTCTATTTCAACACCCTCATCCAATGCTTTTTCTATCGTTATTCCGTGTACAGCAGTGGCTTCTTTTGGTATAAAAAAACCATTTGGCTTTATGAGGTAGTCTCCTTTTTCAATTTCTTTTTCGTCATAATCACATAGTAAATATGCAATTTGTATAATTCTTGGCCAATTTTCTAAATCAGTTATTGGTGCATTCCAATCATCAGGTAACCCAGTAGTTTCTGTGTCAAAAAAAAGTATCATTATGTTAATTAAAATTTTATTTAAATTGTTTATAACGCAAATGCTCCTATGGAACACTTATATACCTCCCCCCATCAGCAACCATATCCAACGCCTTTAAAAAAACTTCAATTTCTGCACTTTGAAAAACAAGCCCATCTACATTTTCAATTGTATCGAGTAAAATGTCCATATCGGCTGCCATTGTAAACATAAATATCTTTGTTTTGGGGCTAGCCTCTCTTATTAGTGGCAAATAGCTTGCAACCAAAGTATGTAACAATCTATGAGTTATAATTAAAATATCAGGATTGCATATGTGCAACTTTACAAACAAATCTTCTATTGTAGATACTTCGCCTATAAACATATACTGTTCTCTCTCACGCCAAATAGTTAAGCGTATTCCTTTGTTTACTAACTTAAAATTATTTGCAAGCAATATAGTTTTCTTTTTTTTCATTAATCAGCTATAAAAATAATGAAGTTTTAATTCAATCATTTTCATGCTTCAAAATTTAATATTTAAAAGTTACGAATTCAAATTATTCCTTAAATTTATAAAAAAATTAATGACTGTTTTTTATATTATTATTTTTATTGCTTTTATTTTATTTGTACTTAGCAAAATAACTTATACAACATTTTCTCCTAAAAATAAAATTCCTACTCCTGAGCATCAAGCATATTTTGATGCTGTACATGCAAAGTTAGAAGAACCTCCCGAAATAATTTATGGAATTGATTGTTTAGAAAATGAAAGAATTCCAAATTGGAATACAGGTAGGTTTCAAACTGCTTTAATTGAGAAAAATTTATTTATACCTAAAGATTCAAATGACTTTTTTTATTTTGAGGAAATGAACGGTTATCAAATTGGCGTTACTATACAATTGGTACAAAAATATTTTGACAACCGGAATAAAGATTTAATTTATAAACACTTTGTAAATGGTGATATAATTTTAGCAGAACATATCAGTAATGGCTTAAGAAATTATGATTATGATTTACTTGTAAAAGCAGGCAATTTGAAATTTGATGATATTTATAGGAAAAACAATGGGCTATCATTAAAAGAAGAGATATTTTCGATTAATTTCATTTCCAGAAAGCAATTAAGACTTTTATTAAAATATGAAAAACTGTCTGTAAAAAATATTGCAACAAATCAATTTGAGAAAACTGTAAGTTATTGTGAAATTAGAGAAAACCACATTCCTTTGGTTGGGGGTGATTTTTTTCAAATATTTATTGGAGATACATTAATTTACAGGGTGCAAACGCTATATCGCTAAAAATAATTAATATGACAGATTTAGAAAAATTTATTGAAGCATTTCAAAAAATGGATAAAAAAAATGTGAAATCAATTTTGGATAAAACCAATCCTGAGGACTTTGATGATATTTCTTTTGATGTTGATTTTATATTTTCTGCTTTTACTGTAATGGAAGCATTAGGTAATACTGAATTAAAATTGTCGAAGAAATATTATAGGGTGTTTAGTGCTCCTAATATGTATTCGAATAAAATGTTTTATCATCACCGATGTAAATTTATTGGTAACAAAACCAAACAGCATATTTCGATATTTATAAATATTTGTGATGATATTATTGTTAGTTGGCATGATTGTACTAATGTAAAAAATAAATTAGGTGAAGTGCCAATAAATGACTTGCAAATTATTTGTGTTCCGTTTGATTATATGCGCTGCAGTACGCCTAATTGTCCTAGTTGCGGAAACAATTAATAAAAATTTCTCTTTTGGCCTGTAATATAAAAATCTAGCACAGATTTGAGGCGAGGGTAATGTGTATTGGCAATCTACTACTTAAGGCGGTACAAGTTATGCGGCAAATTATAAAAGAGGTTTATACAAATCACAAATACGCTTCCACACTTTTGCTATGCTGCATACATGCGCAAGAGTCAGTGGCTTTCTTTGTAGCAAAAAAATATTTCGGTGCGCTGCACCTCTCCAACCTTCGTTATTATTCAACCCACAAAGCTGTTGGTGCGCTGCACCTTTGTGGCCTTGCAATAATTTGGTAACTTTTATTTTACTATTGCCATTTTAGTAATAACATAATACAATAAAACACACAGGTGCGGCGCACTACAATATTTGTAGCTGCCAAAGCAGCACAAAGTTTTACAGGTGCAGCGCACCGTAATATTTGGTTGTAATAAAATCTGTTCGTATATCAAACACCCAACCACGCAGGCTTGTCCCGATTTTTTTCGGGAGGTTTAATATCCTTAGCCATGGGTGCAACCCATGGCAAAAAAATACAAACACCATCCAGCAACCCTGCAAGGGTTGAACAAATTATACAGCCGTAAAATAATTGCAATTTTATTGTTTAACCCCGTTGGGGTTTTACCCAAGTTGTATTTCATAACCATGGGTTGCACCCATCGTTATAAACTTTAAACCCTTTCAGGGTAAAGCATAATCATTAGTCATTCTCAAGCATCATCCTCAAAGAAAAGATTACATCCTCCTTCAATTTTGCCCGAGTTGAATCTTTTTGTGCTTCACTCATCAATTCACCTAGCCCATCTAAAATATGTTTGTTGTGTAGTTTTTCTAATTTTATAATACATTTTTCTAGTAGTGTTTTAAAAGGCATTTTAGCTCTAGCTTCTACTATGTCTTTATTAATAGCCCAATTATTTTTTGCAAAAAATTGCACATCAAAAATATCTCTGCTTGTTTTGCCTATTCGCTCATACATAGCCATAAGCTTATGTGCAAACATGTCTTCTTTTATCATTACCTGCATAGATATGCCAAGCAATGTTTTTATTTCATAACTAGAGCCAAAATTTCGCCTATTTATTTCTACTTTTATTTTGTGCGTATTGGGTGCGTAGGATACAATGTTTAAAAGACTAAATCGCTTTACATGCGACTCCGTAATTGTTCCATATTGCGAAATAATTTTTTGTACTTTTTCAAATACTTCCTGTTCTTTTTTATCATCCAATAAATCAAAATCTAAATCTACAGAATGGCGAGGCAAGTCATAAAACATTAATGCAGCTGTGCCTCCCTTAAATGCAAGTGCAGTAGCAATAGATGTATCCGTAAAAATATCTTTCAATATTCGAAGTAAAATATTTTTATGCTTGGCATATTCTAGTGTCATATTATTTTCTTGTGGTGTTAGCCTTATGCAATTTTATAACTTCTTTTTCCATTCTTTTGTTGTGGTATATTGGTAATATTTCTAAAACCCTCTCCCAGTTTAAAGATTGCGCATTGTCTAAATAATAATTTTTGTTTACATACAACCTATCTAAAAATGCACGCTCCTTGCAAGCCATAGCAATACCATTTAAATGTTCTATACCAATGGTATTAGTCAATACATAATCTTTCATGCGTATAAAGCTGTACACTTGTTTGTCTATTATTATTTCTCTACCTACATACGAGGCAATAAAAATATTTCCATAGTATTGAAAATTT
>JAYVID010000057.1:0-3716 GCA_043770525.1 Ferruginibacter sp. | reverse complement strand
CATAATAAAAGTTGAAAAATGTTTTTCTGTTCATGGGCAACGGATAGAAGCGGTAGCCCACAGCCTGAGGTACGAAGGCGAGGACTACAAGCGTATAGCCGCTACAGAAGTTGACATATATACTTTCGCCCATTGCCCCCAAAAGAAAAAAAATAAAATCAAATCTTACTAACTTTCCCCAACTTTGAACTTTGAACCTTGAACTTTCACCCTTGAACCTTCAACTTTCAACCTTATATTTGCAATTATTTAAAAATCTCAACGAAATACATGTCAGTTTTAGTAAACAAAAATTCTAAAGTAATTGTACAAGGCTTTACAGGTACGGAAGGTAGTTTTCATGCTACGCAAATGATAGAGTATGGTACAAATGTAGTAGGCGGAGTTACGCCAAACAAAGGTGGCACGCAACATTTGGAGCGCCCAGTTTTTAATACCGTAGCAGATGCAGTAAAAACTACGGGTGCAGATGTGAGTATTATTTTTGTACCACCTGCATTTGCGGCAGATGCTATTATGGAAGCGGCAGAAGCGGGTATTGCATTGATTGTTTGTATTACAGAAGGGATTCCTGTAGCGGATATGGTGAAAGTGAAAAATTATTTATCGAGCACAAAAGCAAGGCTGATTGGCCCTAACTGCCCAGGCGTAATTACGGCAGATGAATGTAAAGTGGGTATTATGCCTGGCTTTATTTTTAAGAAAGGGCGAATTGGTATTGTATCTAAAAGTGGTACGCTTACTTACGAAGCGGCAGACCAAGTAGCTAAAGCTGGCTTGGGCATATCGAGTGCTATTGGTATAGGCGGTGATCCAATAATTGGTACCACCACTAAACAAGCTGTAGAGTTGTTTATGAATGATGATGAAACTGATGCTATTGTAATGATAGGTGAAATAGGTGGCGGTATGGAAGCAGAAGCTGCTGAATATATAAAAAGTACAGGCAATAAAAAACCTGTGGTAGGATTTATAGCTGGCCAAACAGCGCCTCCAGGTAGACGCATGGGCCACGCAGGTGCAATTGTAGGTGGTGAAGATGATACTGCTGCTGCAAAAATGAAAATAATGGCTGCTTGCGGAATACATGTAGTGGCTAGCCCTGCAGATATTGGGAAGACAATGGCTGAGGCGTTGAAAAAGTAAGATAATAAAAATGAAAAGCCCCGTTCTTAATTTGAACGGGGTTTTTCTATATAGAGGAAAAATATTTTATCTTTTTATAAACTCCAACAAAGCATCTTTATTTGTTGAAAAAGAAAATGCATTGGTTAATTGATAATAATTGTTCTTGTCTAATGAACGAGCATATAAATATTTTGCTAACTCTAATTTACCATCATCAAAACTAAAAACATTCATTATTTCTCTTACTTGTAAAGTTGAAAAATAGTTATTAGCGGCGGCTATTTTTGCTACTTCCAATCTACGATTATCAAACGATTCTTTGCTGATAAACAATTTCATATTATTAAAATCGAAATCGTTCATTTGCTGGTTTGTACCATACCCACCTGTAGGAAACTGATTAGGATAATTATTGATATCGTTGTTACAACCTCTATTCTTTTTATAATGCTTATGCTTATTTTTTTTCTTACCATATCCATATCCATTACCGTAGTAGCCTCCTCCATTATTGTTGTTAAATAATTGTCTTTCTGAAACTGCTATTTGCCCTGCATTATCAATATTAATAATGGTTTCAAAACTTGGTCTAAAAAATAAAACTGAACTGTAAATTTGTTCTTGTCTTTCATTGCCAAAAAAGTTTCTTTTTATTTCATAAATAACTACGGTATGGTTTCCTGTTAATAACGACCCAATGTTTACTGCATTGTTATAACCATTGTTGTTGTTGCTCAGGTATTCACTACTATAATCAATGATTACTTTAATCCTGTTTCTAGAAAAAGCATTTACAACTAAAGCGCTATTTTGATTGTTGTTGTATGTGCCATTGTTTCTTCTATCAGTTTTGTTTCTTCTGTTTTCATATTCTTCGTTATTGTCTCTATTGTCATCATCATCCCAATCGTCGTTTCTATTTTGGCCTTGTGCAAAAGATGAAGTAAATAATACTGAGGCAAATAATAATGTAAGTAACTTTTTCATGATCTTAAAATTTAAAAGTGAGTAATTGCAGTTTTAAGTATTCTGCTTTGATATGTTATTTCAAATGTTGTGCCACGTGCCAAAAAATTATCTAAGAAAATGTTAATGAAAAAAATTAATAAGTATTGGTATTTTTTAAAATAAATTTTGTTTAAAATAAATTAAAAATTAGCTCCTTATAGCACAGGAATCAATATAGGATAACTGCAAAGAGAACTGGTTAAGAAAAATTTATGCAAGTATATCTTTACAAGCATCTATTAAAAAAGTGCAAACTTTACACACAATAAACCACTGTTCAATAACAATTTGTATCTTGTAATTAAAATAAACGTATTATGTTTTTAAAGAAAATATTTATAGCAATTTTTAGCTTATTATCTATAACAACAATGGCACAAATAAATAACTATACCACAGAGTGGAAAAAAGTAGAAGCCGCCGATAAAAAAGGGCTTACAAAAGATGCTCAAAAAGTAGTGGAGCAAATTTTTACCGATGCTATAAAAACGGATAATGACCCACAGCAAATAAAAGCTGCCATGCACATCATGAAATATAGAAACATGGTGGAGGAAGATAATCAACAAAAAAATATTTTTTATGTAGATACATTGATTGCTAAAACAAAAACACCTACAAAAAATGTGTTGCAAAGTATGCAAGCACAATTATTTCAAAGCTATAAAGAAGAACATCGTTATCAATTATACAATCGTACTGCCCTTACTGAAGAAAAAGGAACTGATATTACTACTTGGAGTATTGCAAAATTGAATGATAAAATTTCTTCTTTATACAAAACGTCTCTAAAAAATGATGCGCAATTAAAAGCAACAAAAATAGATGCAATAGATGTAATTATTGAAAAAGGAAAAAATACGAGAAATCTTCGCCCAACGTTGTACGATTTTTTAGCAAATAGGGCATTAGATTATTTTATGAATACGGAGAACGATGTTACCAACCCATCTTACAAATTTATTATTAACGAAGAAGTAGCTTTTGCTCCTGTAGATAAATTTTCTTCTTATAATTTTAAAACAAAAGATACGGCTTCATTGTATTTTAATGCTATAAAACTAATGCAAGATTTATTGGTATTTCATACTGCCGATGCTCAGCCAGAAGCATTGCTAGATGTAGACCTTAAAAGACTAGCATTTGTAAACGAACATGGCGTATTTACAAATAAAGAAAAATTATATGAAAATGCTTTATTAAATATAGAAACAAAATATAGCAGTAGCCCTACAAGTGCACAGGCGTCGTATTTACGAGCACAAATTCTTATGCAAAATGGAGGCGAGTATAACCCGCTTACAAATACTACAACACAATTTGATATTGTAAAAGCAAAACAAATTTGCGAGTCTGCGTTTGCAAAATTCCCTAAAAGTGAGGGAGGAATAAATTGTAAAAATCTATTGAGCCAAATAGAAAGACCAAGCTTGCATTTTATTACCGAAAAGGTGAACGTAAACAACCAAGCTTTTCGTGCATTGGTACAATTTAAGAATGTAAAAAAGCTTTATTGTCGTGTACTAAAAATGACAAGAGATGAGATAAAAAAAATAGAAAACAATACCAACTACGAAGCA
>JAYVID010000056.1:0-8182 GCA_043770525.1 Ferruginibacter sp. | reverse complement strand
AATTGAATCTAAAGACTTCATAATGCACATATTTAAGCCCATTGTGAGTATTTTAGCATTAAGTTACCAAGCGTATGCAGTAAATTGCATCATTATTTAGTTTATAATTTTTATGAAGATAGATATTTTAGCTTTTGGTGTGCACCCCGATGATGTGGAACTAAGCAGCTCTGGTGCATTGGTGATGGAAAAGAAAAGAGGTAAAACCACTGGTATAATTGATCTAACTCAAGGTGAACTAGGTACAAGAGGAACTATTGAAACGAGGTATGAAGAGGCAGCAGCAGCGGCAAAAATATTAGGAATAGATATAAGGGAAAATTTAAAAATGGCCGATGGTTTTTTTGAAAACAATGAAGAAAATCAACGAAAAATAATAACTGTTTTAAGAAAGTACCAACCAGAAATAATAATATGCAATGCACCTGAGGATAGACACCCTGACCATGGGCGTAGTAGTGAAATGGTAAATGATGCAGCATTTTTAAGTGGCTTGTTAAAAGTAGAAACCTTTGATGAAAATGGAGTTTTGCAAAAACCTTGGAGACCAAAATATGTATTGCAGTATATACAAGACAGGTATTTGAACCCGGATTTTGTAATAGACATTTCGGATGTAATAGAAGAAAAGAAAGCTTCTATTAGAGCTTATAAAACACAGTTTTACAACCCTACATCTAATGCTGAAAACCAAACGTACATATCTACAGAAGCATTTTTTGATAGCGTTATAGCAAGAGCTGCAATGTTTGGAAAAATGATTGGAGTAAAATACGGAGAAGGATTTATTTCAAAGAAAATGATTGGTATCAAAAGTTTTGATGCACTAATAAAAGAAAATACTTAAAGAATTGCTTTGTACGAGCAATTAATAAATAAAAAATATGGCTTCAATAACCCCAAAGTTTAAAAACATTACAGGTACAAATTTTCACAAAGAGCTAAAACAAAGAGTGAACAATTACTTTGTAGAAAACAATAAGAAAAGTACTGGTAATTTTTCTTTGCATTTTAAGGCAGTTTTGTTGTGGACACTTTTTGTAACTTTTTATGTTCTCATTGTTTTCTTTAACCCAGCTAGTGTATGGCTGGGATTAGGAGAAGCATTAATCCTTGGCGGACTTACCGCTGCTATTGGTTTTAATGTAATGCATGATGGTGGGCATGGTAGTTTCAGCGATAGTCCTTTTTGGAATAAAATAGCTGCCTTTTCTGTAAATGGATTGGGGGCTAGTATGCTTATGTGGAATAACAAGCACAACATTATTCATCACACCTATACAAACATAGATGGTATTGATGACGATATTGAAATAAAGCCAATGCTACGTATGTGTGAAACTCAGAAAAAATACAAAGTACATCGCTTTCAACATATTTATGTTTGGTTTTTGTATACGCTTTTATTAATAATATGGGTATTTGCAACCGACTACACAAAGTATTTTCGTAAAAAAGTAGGTAATGTACCTATCAAAAAATTTAGTGCATTTGATCATTTTGCTTTTTGGGCAGCAAAAGTATTTTATTACGCTATGTTTATTGCTTTACCAATATATATGGTTGGCTTTTTACCTTGGATGGTAGGATTTATGGTGATGGCAATGTTTGCAGGTTTTGTTTTAAGCATTGTATTTCAATTGGCCCATACGGTAGAGGAAACATCTTTCCCTATTCCTTTAGAAGCTACCAATGATATAGAAAACGAATGGGCAATACACCAAATAGAAACCACAGCAAATTTTGCTACTAAAAACAAAGTAATTTCTTGGTTGGTGGGCGGTTTAAATTTCCAAATAGAGCATCACTTATTTCCAAAAATTTCTCATGTACATTACCCTGCTATAAGCAAAATTATAAAATCTACTTGCGAAGAGTTTAATGTAAAATATATTGAATATAAAAGAATGAGGGATGCAATTATTTCTCATACACTTTACTTAAAAAGAATGGGCACCGCTTAGATTAGATTTTAGATTTTTAGACACAAGATTTAAAAACCCCTGACTTGAACGTAAAGTCGGGGGTTTTTGTTTTATTTTTTCAAATTATATTAGTTTTATATAAAATATATAACAATGGAACAAAGTAATTGGCACGACACACATATAGAATCCTCTACATTTGGGCAACGCTTATCAGACAAAATTGCTGCAGGCATGGGTTCTTGGAAGTTTATTATTTGGCAAACGATTATTGTAATATGCTGGATGATTTTAAATATAATCGCATTTAATCAACACTGGGATCCATATCCATTTATTTTACTCAATCTTATTTTTTCTACACAAGCAGCCTATGCAGCACCTATTATTATGATGAGCCAAAATAGGCAAAACCAACGAGATAGAATACAGGCTGATAATGATTACAGAACAAATATAGAAGCAAAAAAAGAGATAGAAGCCTTACAATTACATCTAAATAAATTGGAAACTGAAAAGTTAGATTTGATTATAGCATTGCTACAAGAAAACATAAAAAAAGGTTGATCCAATTTGAACCAACCTTTTGTTTGAATTATAAATATTTTTCTACCATTTATCTACTACATCAGAACTACCATTATCTACAGGTGTAGATGGGGTTTCAGCTGTTGCTTCAATTACTGGAGCAGTTTCAGCTACTGGCATTTCTGCTACTGTTTCAGCAGGAGAATGTTCTGCTACAGGAGCAGCTCCATCAGCTTCGTAAGGTGTATCATGGTTAAAAGCATCAAAATCAAAATCAGGCATTAAATCTGTCTTCACATAATCAACTGCTTCACTTAGCCCTTTTACAAACTTGTTAAAGTCTTCTTTATACAAAAATATTTTATGACGATCATATCCATCAGAATCAAATCTTTTACGACTTTCTGTAATGGTTAAATAGAAATCACTACCACGTGTTTCTCTTACATCAAAAAAGTAAGTTCTACGTTTACCAGCTTTTATACGCTTGCTATATACGCTTTCCTGTTTTCTGTCGTTTTGTTCGTTGTTTTCGTTCTGTTCGTAAGCCACTTTAGTTGTTTTGTTTGTTAGTAATGTAAATTTTTTACTATGCAAATATAAAATTGTTTTCGATATTGCAAAATTTATATGCTTTTAAGTAGAAAAAAGTAGTTTTTCCTATGTTTTTTACCTAGAACAAAAACTTATTGAGGTAAATGATCTTCTTTTTGTTGCATATTGTACATATCAAAATATAACCCATTCAGTTTCATTAATTCTTCATGTGTACCTTGCTCTGCAATACTACCATCATTCATTACCACTATCTTATCAAACTTAAACAATGAAAAAATGCGGTGTGTAATTATAATAGCAGTTCTATTTTGAAGGTAATTGTACAAATTCCCAATTATTTCTTTTTCAGTTCTTGCATCTACTGCACTTAAGCAATCATCGAAAATTACAATTTGTGGCTCTTTTATTAATGCACGAGCTATAGATATCCGTTGCTTTTGACCACCACTTAATGTTACACCTCTCTCCCCTACCATAGTTTCAAATTTATTGTCAAAGGCATTTATTTCATTAAAAATACTAGCTTGCTTTGCAGCTTCAAACACTTTTGCATCACTTGCATCTTTTAATCCAAAGCGAATATTATTTTTTATAGAATCGCTAAACAAAAATACATCTTGAGGTACATAACTTATTTGAAACCGCAATGCATTTGATTTTATATTGCTTATTTCTTTACCATTATATTGTAAGCTACCATTTTGCACATCATACATTCGTAACATTAATTGTGCAATGGTAGTTTTGCCAGACCCCGTTTTACCAACTATAGCTACCTTTTCTCCTTTTTTAATTTGTAATGAAAAATCTTTTATAGCATGAATACCTGTGTGAGGATAAATAAAATTCACTTTATAAAAATCAATATTGCCTTCAAGCAAATCATCGGTAGCATTTTCTCTGTCTTTTATACCTAGCTCTATTTGTAGAAACTCATTTATTCTTTTTTGGGATGCTACTGCACGCTGGGTCATGCTGGCTGTCCACCCTATTGCACTTACCGGGAACGTAAGCATTTGTATATACATTACAAACTCTGCTATTTTTCCTATGGTAGCACCGGGTACATTATTTACAACATCTAAGCCTCCTACCAATATCGTAATCAATGTACTCAACCCTATCAACAACCCCATGCTTGGAAAATAAATAGCTTCTGTTTTTGCTAAACTCAATGCATTGCTTCTATAAGCTTCACTGTTTGTTTTAAAAAAATTAAGCATTGCACTTTCCTGCACAAACGATTTTATAACCCTTATACCGCTGTATGACTCCTGAGCATTTGTTGTAAGATCACTTAGTAGTGATTGTATTTTCTCACTCTTTTTATTTATGATTGTATTTACAAAGTAAATAGCAAAAGCCAATACTGGTAAAGGGCATAGCGAAATTAATGTAAGCTTTACATCACTCTTTAACATAAAAAACAAACTTAGTCCAATAATTACAGCTAGGTTTATAAAATACATAATAGCAGGCCCAGTATACATTCGTACCCTACTTACATCTTCAGAAATACGATTCATCATATCTCCCGTACTATGCACTTTGTAAAAACTTGTATCTAATTTTTGGTAATGAGCATAAATTTCATTCTTTTGATCATACTCAATATGGCGACTCATTACAATAATGGTTTGCCGCATTAGAAACATAAAGAAACCACTTATAATTGCTATTATAAATAAGATAACTCCTGTATAAATAATTTTTTGATTAAAAGGCTTGTGGTTAAACCAGCTGATTATACCTTCTACAATGATATCGTAATTATGTTGTGCGTTTACTTTACCAATGGCGCTATCAGCTTTTATTACACTTACAACAGAGTTTACTACATAGCCAGTAAGTTGTGGAGATAAAATTCTAAAATAATTGGTGAGAATTACAAAGAGTATTCCTAAAAAAAAATAGTATTTATAGCGCTTAAAATATTTATTGAGCGTAGATAGTTGCGTCATTAAATACAAAATTAGTAAAATGAAAATTACTAAAATTTAAAAAAGAAACAAATTGTGTAATGCAAACTTGAAATAGACCATTAAACCCTATTCAACTATTAGTTTCTCAATCATATCATTTACCTTAAAAAACAATATTCCTTTAGGCATAATACTTACATCTATCATTATACTATTTACTCCTTTTACAAGTTTTATTTTCGTTTTTAAAAAAGATTGACCGATGGCATTTACAACTTCAATTGTTGTGTTTTGAGCTATTTTGGAATCAATATTAATCGTTACAAATTCAGTAGCTGGAGAAGGGTATAATTTTAATTCATTTATACTTTTAGATTTGTTTGCCAATTTAATAATATTACTGTAAGCAAAACTACCATCTATGTTTACCATCTTTAACCTATAAAAATTGTTGGTATAAAAGATGCTTGCATTTACAAAGCTGTACACTTTATCGTAGCCTGCAGATGCAGAGATTGGAACAGTACCAATGGTTTTAAAATCGTTACCTGTTTCGCTTAACTCAACTTCATAATTTTTCATATCCAATTCATCAGCCACATGCCATGTTAGATAGTCTTCATTTGCTATTTTTTTAGTGCCACTAAAGCTCAGTAATTTTACAGGCAAACCACTAATATCAAAAAATAAATTTACTGTATCTTTAAAAACCCCACAAGTATTTGATACAACCAACTCATATTTATAAGTACCTGCTGTAAGTCCTGTAAGTAAAGTATGCTGGCTATTAGGACTTATAATATTGGCACCAATACCGCTTATTTTATTCCATTGCACATTAAATGTAGGCGTTTGTGCATTAGAGGTAAGCATATAAGTCCCCGTAATATTTAACAATCCAAAATAATCGTTCTGAGCTTTTTGCAAGCTTGATGGTGCAGCACCAGAAAATATAATTAATACAGTATCGGGCAATAAAGTACAATAATTTCCTGTGTTACCATCTGTAACATTCCAACTAAAATAATAAGTAGAAAAATTTGTAAAACCACTTACTGTGGCATTTCTATTAGCACTATCTGAAATTAATATTGGATTCCCATTATTGGTTGATATAGCTGGTAAAAATTTCCAAAACCCAGCTTTTCCACCACTGCTAGATGGAAGAGAGCCAGCAAGATTTGTAGAAGTAACATTGCAAAGTAAACGTTGGTCTGTACCTGCATTTGAAATTCGACCACCAGATTTAATTTCTATTTGAAAAGTATCTGATCTTCCGTCGTTACAATTATCATTACCAGGTATAGGGAAAACTTTTATTGTATAAATACCAGGTGGAGAAGTAGTAGAATTAATGCTAAAGAAAATCGTACTATCAGAATCTATAAAAATATTTTGACTAAAGTTATGTGTAGGAGGACCATTAATAACAGCAAATTGATATTGGGTTGTAGAAAGTGTGCCACTTGGGTATTTCATTCTAAAAAAATTATTATTAAACAAGCATACACTACTATCTCTTAAAACTGGCAACACAGCTCTTTTTTCTAAAATAAATGAAGTAACACCAGCAGAAACATTACACCCACTTACTGTATCAATAATAGTAGAATTTATAACATAATACCCTGGTATAATATTAGCACCAACGATCAATGAGCTATCGATTGCAGATGGATTTAAAATAGAAGCAGCAAAACCTGCAGGACCTGTTAAAACATTTAATAATTTCCAGCTAGGCTGCATAACACCCATTATCATTAATGGTATTTTTATACTAGCCAATGGGTATGCACTAGCATTTTTACAATAGGTTAAATTTACATCAGTCATTAATCCTACTGTATTAGGTACTACCGATTTAAAAAATACTTTTATGGTATCTTTAAAAGTTTCAAAACAACCATTAGAGCCATACGTTATTTCATAAATATGTAAAGTATTTGGAGAAACAGTATCCCATCTATTTGTTATTGTATTTGTAATATCAGGATTGCCAAAATTAGTAACAGAAACTTCACCAGAACCTTGAAGCACCCTGTATGAAAAATTAGAATCTAACCCAGAAAAATCTGCACGACCACCTTTTAAACAAATATTGTTTGCATACGTTGAAAAATACTGGCTGTTAATGCAAGCAATAGTATCAGTATAAGTTCTTACTCCAGTTTTAGCAGCATACACTTTTGTAATTCCCATTGGCCCTATTCCTGTGGAATTAGATACCAGGGGTTCCTTAGGATAAATAATACAACCTCCTTTTCTCAATGTAAAAGTTATAAAAGAAAACAAATTAAGTGAACAATAATCTGCGTCAGATTTCTTTACTGTAATTCTAATAGAATCAATGGTTGGTCCAATTATATTTGTATTTAAACTGGCGTTACAATTACTACTTAATATTTGAATACTCCTACCAGCCAAATTAAATATTTCACATTCTCTAAGTGGCCTTCCAACTAGTTGAATAGAATCATTGCTATTTGAACACATACTTGACCATGCTTTATTTGCAAATAAATTAAAATCCGAAATATTTACAATTGAAAAAGTTACCGAGTCATAAATTCGTTCACCAGACAAACAGTTAATGCCGAGTCTAAAAATATAAATTCCAGATGGCAATTGAGAAATATTAGCATTTACTTGTGTATAATTATTGCTAGGTGCAGTAAAGGTTAAAGCTGAACCAACAGGAGCAGATGCAACTTCCCACAATAAATTAGGATTAGCAGATAAATTACCATCGGAATTACCGTTTAGTTGTAAAATTTCTACAATACTATTTGGTGGATAAGGTTGAGCTATACAACGACCTCCATCAAAGCCAGCGTTTATGGTACAGTTTTGCCCTATTAACTGATTGCTAAAAATTATTGCCACAAATAAAATGAAATACCTAAATAATATCATAAGCTAATGAGTACCCTAAATAAAATATAATTCTATAAAAGCTGTAATAATTTGTTTGATAAAATATCTAATAAATACAATTATAAAATTATAATAAATAGATTTTTAGCGTTGGTTTTGATATTTAGAGTAATTATTGAGTTTTATTGTAATGTGAAACCCAATGCAGTATTGTATTTGACAAAAATAGGGGAAAATAATTACCAAAAAAATAAAAACAGTTTTGTTATTAAAATCTGAACCCTTACTTTTGCCGCGGAGAGCTGGCAGAGTGGTCGATTGCGGCAGTCTTGAAAACTGTTGACTGTTACAGGTCCTGGGGTTCGAATCCCTAGC
>JAYVID010000055.1:0-2339 GCA_043770525.1 Ferruginibacter sp. | reverse complement strand
TTTACAGCATGTACAATTTAAAACCTGTAGGTAAATATGTTTTTGAAGTATGCCACACTGGGCCATGCATGATAAATGGCAGTGATGATATTACAGATTACATTAAACAAAAACTAAACATTAAAGTGGGTGAAACAACAACAGATAAAATGTTTACTTTAAAAACAGTGGAATGTTTAGGAGCTTGCGGTTATGCACCAATGATGCAACTTGGGCAAAATTATAGAGAGCATTTAACAAAGGAAAAAGTAGATACAATATTTGAGGAGTGTAGGAGTGCGGCAATAAGAAATAACTAATGGGAATAACAAACGCCATACTAAAAGTAAAAGAACACCGCAAATCTGAAAAGGTAGCGGAGGTAAATTTTTTGGTAGATAGCGGAGCGGTTTATAGTTTAGTGCCAGGTAAAATATTGGATGAGTTAGATATAGAGCCTTACAAAGAAATGAGTTTCTCTTTAGCAGATGGGAGTGTTTTAAAAAGAAGAGTGTGTAGTGCATATTTTGAATTTGAAGGAGAAGGTGGACCTGCACCTGTTGTGTATGGTGAAGTAGGAGATGAACCTTTACTTGGTGCAACAACATTGGAATCGTTAGGTTTGGTATTAAATCCGTTTACAAGAACATTGCACCCAATGAGAATGTTGATGGCTTAATGGAAAAAATAAAACACATATAAAATAAAAGATATAAACTTTAAAATATAAACTTTAAAATATATAAGAACTTCAGTCCTCCGCCTATCGGCAGAGAATTTAGGGAGCTGAATTAACAATGCAGGCAATAACACCATATATAAACTTCAATGGCAACGGAGCCGAAGCCCTAGCCTTTTATGCAAAAGCATTGGATGGCAAAATTGTGCATTCACAAACATTTGGCGAAAGTGGCATGCCGATAAGTGAAGAAGGAAAAGATAGAATAATGCATGCATTGTTTGAAGCAGATAAATTGCAGCTTATGATAAGCGATTGCCAACCGGGCAAAGAAGTTACGAGTGCCAACCAAGTACATTTATCTTTAAATTTTGACAGTTTAGAGCTGATAAATAAAACGTTTACAAACTTGAGTGAAGGTGGAAAAATGACAATGGAATTGCAAGATACTTTTTGGGGTGCAAGGTTTGGAATGTTGGAAGATAAGTTTGGTGTGAATTGGATGTTTAATTTTGATTATCCAAAAGAAGATGTATGAAAACCATAGCAATAGAACATGCAGCAATTATAGACAAAGTAAAACAAATTGTATATAAGTATGATGAGAATGCTATAATAAAATTATTTGGCAGCAGAGCAAGAGGAGATTATGAAGAAGAAAGTGATTATGATTTTCTAATATTGAGTGAATGGGAAAATATAGAAGACTTAAAAAATAAATTGAGAAATGATATATCTGAAGAAATAGAATGGATAACGTTTGAGAGTATACAAATAATTGTAAAAAATAAAAAAGTGTGGGAAGATGATTTTTGGGTAACCGGTATTTATCAGAGTATAAAAGAAGATGGTATTGAAGTATGACAGTAAAGCAAGATTATATTGATTATAAATTAGCGAGAGCAGAAGATGCTTTAAAAGGCGCAAGTGTTTTAATTAAAGAGAAGCTTTGGTTAGATGCTTTATCAAAAATATATTATGCTGCTTTTTACATTGTAAGTGCTTTGCTAATTAATATGCAATTAAACCCCAAAACACATGGGGGAGCAAAGGCTTTATTTCATAAAGAGTTCGTATTAACAGGTATTATAGACAAAGAGTTTGGAAGACTATATGACACATTGCTAGCAAAAAGATTTGAAGCGGATTATGAAGATTTTGCTATTATTGATGATGATGATGTACCCAAGTATCTTGAAAGTGTAAAAGTTTTTTTTGATAAAGCTAGAATTATTTTGAATAAATAAAATACCTATAATGAAAAGGAATTTGGAATTACTTTTTCTAGATATTTTGTTTGTTATTATAATCGTTTACGGTATTTACAGATATATGTATGAAACAAACAATAGAGTTATTGTTTTAAGGTTAAGTCTTTTGCTATTTGCCTATATAACCTATGAACATTATAGGTTGTTTATAAATCAAAAGAGAATATATTGATTTATAAACAGGCTTTTAGCGAATGCATAATAAAAGCTAGATAGATAGCTGAAGATGAAATGTGCGACGCCACCGAAGATCAAGATGGCTGCTTCTTTGTCTGGCTAAAAAAAATAAAAAAATCGCCTTGGCGAATTATTAATATGAGTAAAAAATTATTATTAGCAAAACAACATGTACCCGGCATACGCTCCTACGAAGTGTATAGACGTGAGGGCGGTTACGCAAGTGTGGAGAA
>JAYVID010000054.1:0-11759 GCA_043770525.1 Ferruginibacter sp. | reverse complement strand
CGAATGGAAAAGGAAAATCTACCTTGCTGCGAATAGTGGTAGGGACAGAACAATTTGAAGGCGAGCGTGAGTGGGGACACAATGTAGAAGAATCCTTCTATGCACAGCATCAGCTAGAGGTATTGAACCCTAACAACGATTTGATAGAAGAAATGCAAGAAGCTAGAAGTGGTAAAAATGATTTAGAGCTTCGTAGTTTATTAGGCTCATTTTTATTTAGTGGAGATGCGGTAGAGAAAAAAATAAAAGTACTAAGTGGTGGTGAAAAAGCCCGTGTGGCTTTGGCCAAAACCATTGCTAGTAAAGCCAATTTTTTAATGTTGGATGAACCTACGAATCACTTGGATATACACTCTGTTGATTTATTGGTAGAAGCATTAAACAAGTATGAGGGAACAATAATATTAGTAAGCCATGATCGTTATTTTATTAGCCGTATAGCCAACAAAATATGGGAAATAGAAGATCATAAAATACTAGAGTTTAAAGGCTCTTATGCAGAGTGGGAAGATTGGAAAGAAAGAAGAGAGAAAGCTAAATTAGCAGAGAAGAAAGAAGGTAAAGCAGAAGTAAAAGTAGAGAAAGTAGTAGAGGTAAAAAAAAATTCTAACCCTGTAGATAATGCTGCTGCAAAAGAAGCGGAGAAAGTAAAAAAACAGTTCAATTCACTTGAAGGTAAAATAGCTGAGCTAACAAAAAAGAAAACAGCCCTAGAAGCAGAGCTTGGCGCACCAGAAATATACAGCGATAATACAAAATTTGTACAAACAGAAACGGCTTATAAAAACATAAATAGTGAATTGGCTGTTGCTAATAAGGAGTATGAGGTATTGTTTGAGAAGATGATGGAGAATGAGGCCCCCTAAATCCCCCACAGGGGAACTTGGAAGTCTGTGATAAATTGGAGTTTTATTTTTTGTTGAAGTTGTTAATTGGTTTATTAGTTGATAATGTAATCTCAAATAAATTGTAGCCTCATAACTTTTGTAGGCCAATCTAAATACTCAATACTAAGTACTAAATACTTTCTTCATGAAAATAGCAATCATTGGCGGTGGAAACCTTGGCTCTGCAATAGCTGCGGGCTTATTAAAAAGTAATTTTTGCGCAGCAGAAAACATAACCGTTACCAAAAGAAATACAGCAACACTTTCTACCTTACAAGAAAAAGGAATAAACATACGTTCCGATAATGCAAAAGCAGTAGCAGAAAATGAAGTTATAATTTTGGCCATAAAACCTTTTCAGATAAAAGAAATTTTAGAAGAAATAAAACCTGTCCTTTCTACTAATCATTTATTAATTTCTGTTGTAACAGGCATTAATTTAGAAGAAATAAAAAGTATTGTAGGAAAAGAGATTGCTATTTTTAGAGCAATGCCCAACACAGCTATTGCCATACAAGAAAGTATTACTTGCTTAAGTTCTATCAATGCAAATGCTACCCAAATAAAATTTACAGAAGACTTATTTAATAATTTAGGTAGAACAGTAAACATAGATGAAAAACTAATGAACGCTGCTACTGTACTTGGTGCATGCGGCACTGCGTATGCTATGCGTTACATACGTGCAAACATACAAGCAGGTATAGAAATTGGTTTTGATGCTGCTACAGCAAGCCTCATAGCTTCACAAACCGTAAAAGGTGCTGCAGAATTACTACTACAATTAAAAACACATCCTGAGCAAGAAATAGACAAGGTAACTACGCCAAAAGGTTGCACCATAGCAGGCTTAAACGAAATGGAGCACCAAGGCTTTAGCTCTTCCATCATAAAAGGAATAGCAGCAAGTTTTAATAAAATTGGATAATGATAAATATTTACAAAAACGGGTTTGCAAATTGCAAACCCGTTTTTAATATCATCAAAATTGAATATTAACGTATCAATAAATTTGCAGATTTCACATTGAGCGTACTCGATGTAGGTACATTTAATCCACCATAAATTTCTAATAACCCTGCACCTAAAGTAGCAGAAGTTTTTATTGGTTTTAAAGTAAGGTTTAATAATGAACGAGTACTTGCAGTTGTTTGATCAAAATTAATTGTACCAGCTTGGTCTGCTACAACAAGTGTTGCTGTTGGAGAGCCTGTTAAAGTACCTGTGCTCCTCACACTGTTGTTTAAAGTAAGTGTGTTACCTCCCATAATTACTTTATTTGTACCAAGTATAGTTAATGGCCCTACTGTAGTATTACCAGCTGGCAATACTGGTTGGTTAGTAGCACTGGTAGCAATGGTAACATCGCCTCCACTTGGCGGCACAAGGCTACCAGCCCAGTTTGTAGCAGTACCCCAAACGGTGTTGGTAGTACCAAGCCATACGTAACCTTCAAGTGTTGCAAGTTTTGTAGTACCAGTAAAAGGTGTTGCTCCAGTACCTCTGCTCATTAATCTTGAGCTATCATCATACAAAACAGAAGTAGGTGTAAAAGATAAATCAAATGTAAGTTTGTTACCAGACACAGGTATGCTTATACCTTTACCAGCATAAGATAAATTACCTCCACCCCAATCAAAAATTGTGATTGTAGTATCGTTTGCTGCCAAAGCACCTTTTACATGTATCTGTACAGGGCCCCTAAAATATGCAACATTACTTCCTGCGGTTTTGGTTTGTGTACCCATAGATATTACCAATCTTTTTCCAGACTGTCCATACGTTATAGGATTGTTCCAGTTTACTGTGTTAACTGGACTTCCAATTCCTCCTTTTTGTATGTTTATAGTATCAGAACCTCCAACATAATCATCAAAGAAAACTGAAATATCTCTTCCCAATTCCCTATTAAAATAATTACGTAATGTGTCTGTGGTAGCTACTTTACCTGCAAGTTCTGTTTGGTATTTAGTTAAAGTTCTATAGAAAATTTCGTCACCACACATTGTACGGAGCATTGAGACAACCATTGCACCTCTTTGATAGACAGTGGTAGCATAAGCACTATTCCATATTAACTCAGAAGTTCCTGTACTTGAGTTAGGGATCCATGTACTTGCTGTTGATGCGCCAATTGCGCTAGTCTTATTTCCATTTCTTGCAGTGTAAGCAGTTGCAGGAGTACCAATTACGGGTACTAGTTCTCTTGATAAAGCATTTGAATATTCTGCAAATCCTTCAGCCAACCAAAGATCATTCCAATGAGCAAAAGTTACATTATCTCCAAACCATTGGTGCATGAGCTCATGACTAAGTGTGCTTAAACTTGTTAAAGAAGCAGTAACCATACTAGACATCGTTTGGTGCTCCATTCCACCGGCTCCTTGCAAACCATCTGCAAAACCATGTTTTTCTAGTTTAAAAGGATAGTCACCAAACTTGGTGCTAAATACCTGTAATACAGAATTTACTTTATCCATTGCTGTTACAGCTGCAGCATTTGTAGAGCCACCTTTTACTAAATTATAAACAACTGGTACATTTGAAGTTCCATTTATTGTTACATTCCTATAATATCTTTCAAAACGAGCAACATTTACAAATACCAAATAAGATGCAATTGGATACTTGGTTTTAAACTTAAATATTCTACTATTCCCTACAATACTTGAGTCAATCATTTTTCCATTGGTAGCTACCCAAAAAGTATCTACAGGATTTGGAGAAGCCCATGGCACACTTACAATGATATCCATAGAATCTATTTTATCTTGCATATCATGCTTACATGGCCACCAGTCTCTATCTTCATAAGATTCTGATAATGTATTCACAATATTACCAGCTGCAACCGTAGAATACATTTGATAACCTTGCGCTGCTCCAACTACAGCAGGGGGAACACCTTGATAAAAAACGGTAAATGAATCTATAAAATTATTAGCCAAAGTAGCTGTAAGTGTAATCGTTGCTATATTCCCTGCTCTTACAATATTGCCTGCGGGGAGTGCTGCGCCCCTAAATGTTACAGAACTAATTGTAAGTACACTTACAATATCAAAACTAATGGTATTTACATTTGGCTGAGTTGTTTTAAAATTGAATTGTACAGACCCTTTGATGTATTTTCCAATGCTTGTATCAGGATTTATTCTCCAATTTATTTTATGATAAATAACATCAATATTAGCACCTGTACCACTCGTACCTTGAGATCTTGCTGCAGTTAAAGGATCTAAATTATGCGGTTCGTACATTTGATCTACATTTCTATATGCCTTTCCTTCTTCTGATTGAGCTTGAACTGTACTACTTATAAACAAACCAAAAATAATACTTAATAAAATTGAACGCTTCATATACTGTTTAATTAGTTTTTGGGGAGTTAAAGCAAACCCTTTAACACTAAACATTAACGAATACCAGGCTTTATTATTGTTCTATTAAGGCAGCAAAATGCTTTTAATAAAGCTATTTATTACTAGAAAAAGTACTAGTAGAATATAGATAAGATTCTAATAAACATATTTATATAGAAAGCAAAATAATTTTATTTTTTAAACATCACATATACAGCAGCTAATAAAAGCGTAAAACTTAATACATATTTCCAATGAAAAGGTTCTTTTAAATAGAACACCGCAAACAAGGAGAAAACAACAAGGGTTATTACCTCTTGTGTTATTTTCAACTGAAAGCCACTAAAGCCATTTTCGTACCCTATTTTATTAGCTGGTACCATTAAGCAATATTCAAAAAAAGCTATACCCCAGCTTAGAAGTATGAGTTTCCACAAGGGTAAATTGTTTTTTTGCAAATTACCATACCAAGCAAAAGTCATAAACACATTTGATGCAGTAAGCAATAAAATAGTACGTAGCATATTTATAATCTTTCAATGTTATTAATAATTATTTTTTCATCAATGTGGTCTCCTGTATTTTTGGCAGCTTGTATTTTTCTTACAATTCGCATGCCTTTTATTACAGTACCAAATGCTGCAAAACCTTGCTTGTCTGTTGTACCACTATTGCCAGCATCAAAAGGAGTTTGGTTTCCTATACAAATAAAAAACTCTGTTGTGGCTGAACCAGCACCTAGGCTAGCAAAAGATATTGTACCATCAGTATGATATAACCCAGTGAGCTTTGTGGGTTCATGCTCAATAGGTTTCACATTTTTTAAATTAGGATACACCCCGCCTTGTATAATCCCGTAATTATCATCTTCCAATAAATCTTCGTTTTTTAATACCCTGTAAAAGCTCGTATTTTTATAAAGCCCACTATCTATGTATGATAAAAAAGCAGCTACTGTTTTGGGTGCTTGCTTTGGAAAAAGCTCTAGTTCTATTTCTCCATAATTAGAATCAATGATTACATGTGGATTGTCATACTTTTTGTGTGCACAAGAAAGTAATTGCAATATCAATCCTACATAAAATATTTTTTTCATGCAATAAAAATACGATGAATGATAAAACCATTGCGTATTTTTATTTAAATGAATCCTACAAACAAAAAATCGCTCATCATTACTTTAAAAATGGATGAGGCTTCACAAATATTTTTTAATGAAAAACGAAAACAGCACTACCCTGCTTATGCCAATTTTGTAGCTGCGCATATTACTTTGTTTCACAAATTACCTGCTGATAAACCACTAGTGTATGATACATTAATGGAACTGAGTAAAACAAGCATTTTTGAAATGCAGGTAGTGGATGTGAAAAATATTGAAAACTTTGTGGCCTATGAAATTTCATCACCTACCCTACAATCATTACATGCAGCTATGCAAAAAATTTTTACAAATATGCTCAATGAAAAAGATAAAGAATTATTGTGGCCACATATAACAGTACATAATAAGGCTACGGTGTACAAAGCTTATAAAACACATCAAAAACTATTGGACAATTTTGTGCCTTTTAATATTACTGCCATTGGGTTTACTACTTGGCTCTATGCAAAAAAAGCATGGGTATGGAAGGAGGATTATTTGTTTTAACCCTCCTTCATTTTATAAATCCAATAATACCCTAGTGCAGATGTTGCACTTACTAAAGCTACCAAGTACCACAAATTATTAAACCCATAGGCATTAGCAAAGGCTGCACCGCCCATGCTCCCTAATATTTGCGCAGCACTCCATGCCATCGTATACATACCTGCATATTGCCCACGAGTGCTTTGGCTACTCCGAGCTATGTAATAACTGTTCATAAAAGGCATAGAGAGCATTTCACCAATCGTAATTACTGTAATAGCAACACTTGCAATCAGTATTCCGTTTGCAAGTGGTATGTTTAAAATAAGAAAAGATAAAGCCATTAAAAATGTACCCCTCGTTATAAAAACGAGATAAGGCTTTTTACCTTCCAATGAAAATATCAATATCATTTCTACAGCAAAAATCAATAACCCACTTGCGCCCATTATTACTCCAAAATAAAATTCAGATATATTCAAATTCTTTTTAAAGAAAATAGGAATGGTTGTAAATAATTGAAAAAAACAAGCCGCAAATAATATTTGGAAAAACAAAAAGTATAAAAACTTTTTATCTGTATAAGGCGAATTTATTTTTTCGTTTACAACTTTAGCAACTTCGGGTTTGTTTTGTTGTGCTTTGGTAACTTTTGGCAAAAGAAACAATAAGAAAAAGGAAGCTACAATATTCGTACAACCATCTACCCAAAATAATAAATGATAATTTTTGCTTGCTAAAAACCCACCAATAGCACTTCCAAAGGTAAATCCTAAATTAATAGAAAGCCTTACCAAAGAAAACGATTGTGTTCTTGTTTCTGGGCTACTGTAATGTGCTATAGCACTAGCATTGGCAGGCCTAAAACTTTCATTAATCATAGCTAGAAAAAAAGTAACTACGCAAATGGCTTCATAACTTTTCATAAAACCAAGTACAATAAACATAATACCACCAAAAAATAAAGCACAAAACTGTGTATAGTAAAAACCAAATGCATCACTTATTTTTCCGCCTACTAAAGCGCCTACCAAAGAACCAATACCATACAATGCCACAACAATTCCTCCCTGCTGTAAAGTGTATCCAATCTTCATACAATACAAAGTCATAAATACCAATACCATGGTACCGCTTTTATTTATGAACATGATAATGCTTAGCAGCCACATTTTATCTGTGAGTCCGTTAAAGGCATTTTTGTAAAGATTAATTGTTTTAGTTATCATTATTAATATATTTAAAAAGCCTCGTTTTAAAAACGAGGCTTTTATTAAAATTGAAAATATTTTTATTTATTTACAATCTGAATATAATTCCGCCAGTTTTTCTACTGTTACCTTTTTTTCTATTTGACCATTTTTTATTTTTTCTGTAAAAGTTGCACATTCGCTTAAATACTCTAACAAATTTTTTCTTGCATTTAAAAGACTGTTTTTAACACCTGTTTCATCTCCACTTTTTTTAACAACATAATCATCATTACTTGCAGGTATAACAGATCTAAACACGGTAATTTTTGGAGAGCTGTAGGTACTTTTTAAAAATGCAAAATAAGCAGTACCTAATATACCTGTACCATACTTTTGAGATATATACATTGTACCATCATTATCTTTCAAATTTTCTAATTTTGATATAGTGGTTGTAATCGTTTTTGGTTGACCTTGTGCATCTTTTGTTTCTATTATTGCAGTAATAGTTTCAGCATCAAGACTAACGATATTACCAAAAGAACTTGCTGGTATTTTATTAATTTTAATTTTTCCAATGTACGTTCCTGCTTCCTTTTTTGTGGTAACCGTTACTGTACCATTAATAACGACATATTTATAGTTTTCTAGAATTTCTTCTTTTGTTGGCACTTTAGCTGGTGTAACATTAGTATTAATTTTTTCATTAGAAGGGTGCATTGCATTTAGTAACTCTTCTACTTTATCACTACATTTATATTTAACCAATCCCATCATTTCTTTAATAATTTTATCAATTGGCTTATATAGTTCAATGTATTCTTTTGCTTTATCAAAATTTTTAGCTGCAATATTGTAAAGTGCCAAGTTGTGGTATGCTGCTCTTTTTACTTCATCTGCATCTTCGCCACTATAAGTTAATGTTTTTTCCCAATAAGGAACAAGCTTTTCTGCTAATGTTTTAAATCCTTCTAACCCTTCTTTTTCCAATGCTTTTACAAGTGGTTTTGCATTTTCATCAAAAGCTTGTAGCTCAGGTATTTTTTTTACTTTATCAACCGAAGCAACTTTCATAAATTTATCAAATGTTCCACCATACAATCCTTCTCTAAAACTAAAACTGTTAACTTTTATTAGTTTCTCCATTATAACTTTACGAATAACGTCTTGATTACTTCTTTCTGCAGGAGTTAATTCTTTATCTAAGCCAATAACTAGTGCTTCATTTTGCAAATATTCTTCAAATACAAAAAAGCCGTTTTTATCGTAAACGGTATTCTTAAGATAGATATTTATGGTAGCAGCCGAAGGAGAAGTTAACTTACCGCTATATTTTTGTAACAATACTATAATGTGAAAATCTCCTCCATTATCTACTTGCTCTAGTTTACCTATAGTTGGTTTAAAAGCAATATTAAATCCTTCACCTGGCTTGTCTTGCTGTTCTTTTGTAGTAAGCACTTGCAAGTCGAATGTTTTATAATCTGCATACTGCGTTAAAGTCGGTGGAGTCTTTTCTTTTAAAACTGCTTCAAAATAATCTGTTTTTTGAGCAGTACTAATTAAACTAATTGAGATTAATAATAAGGTAAACAACTGTTTCATAGGTAATTATTTTTTTTGCAAATGTATTTTTATTTTAATAAAAAGAGAAGTATTTATTTTTTTATTCTTAAATTACTTGATATCCATCCGTTTTGGGTGCTTTATCAAATAAATGTGTACAAGCATCGGGTGGCACAATTACTTTTCTCGATACTGTATCCATCCAAGCGCCATCTACCGTTACAATAGCAGCAAGGGTTTCCACATCTTTGTATATTTCGGATACCAATGTCCATTTTCTAAAATCCAGTGATACTTTATCTATTTTAAAATTCACTGTTACCTTATCGCCAAAGGTTATTTCTCTTTTAAAAATGCATTCCTCTCTAAAGATGATGGGGCCAAAATGGTGCTGCATAAAATAAGCAGGCGTGAGCCCATTTTCTACCATAAAAGCCATACGACAAGTTGCACCAAAATCGTAGTATTTGGAATGTAATACATGAAAATTTGGGTCTAAATCTGCCCAACGTATTTCAATATTTTTTTGGAATGTATTCATGTTTTTATTTTAAGTTAAGAGTTTGTCAGCCTAAGCTTGTAGAAGGCGGTACTATTTTTTAAGAAATGCTTTATCTAATCAAACCCAGCTTCGACAAGCTGCTAATGACACATATTCTAAATATTTGATTGCGAATAAATTGAACGCCAGCCTGAGCCTGTCGAAGTCGGTGCTTAAGACGATAGCACCAAGTTCGACAAGCTCACTTTGACAGGTCTTTAATTTAGTGTCATTTGCAAAGAGCTTAAAATTTATTTTATGAGTGTCTCAGCTTGACATTTTTAAATTTAGAGTGATAAAAAAAATCCTTTCTGCCCGCAAGCAAAAAGGATTTATACAAAGTTAAATGATAATTTTACTTATACATTATATCGTAATATTCTTTCGCCATACGGTTACTATCAAATTGCCAACGCACATCTCTCATACCATTTTTCACAATCTGTCTCCATACATTTGGGTTTTCGTAGTACATCGGTAAAATTTGATTTTCCAAAATTTCATACAATTTTTCTAAATCATATTCATCTTGCTCATGCGTACTCATTTTTTCGTAATCTACAGGTGGTACTAAAAAGCCATTGTTGCCATGATTAATAAATTCACATATCCAACCATCGTTTGTACTAAAGTTTACTGCTCCATTCATCGCTGCTGTCATACCACTCGTACCACTCGCTTCTCTTGGTACACGAGGGTTGTTTAGCCACACATCACTCGCTTGTTTTAAGCGTTTACTTAAGCCTAGCTCATAGCCAGTACACACAGCCACATTTGGAAACTCCTTGCTTAAATTTACTAAGAAATTAAAATCACTTATTGCAGGATAATCAACAGGGTAAGGTTTTCCAGCCCAAATGATTTGTACCGGATATTTTGTGCTAGACATCAATGCCTTAAATCTATCTTGGTCTCTCGTTATTAATTCTGCTCTTTTATATCCTGCAAATCTACGTGCCCATACAATCGTAAACACATCAGGGTTAAATACTCTTCCCGTTTGGTCTGATACGATTTCAAAAGCACGTTTTTTCAAATATCTTTTTCTGTCTATAAAACCATCTTCGTTTCCTTCATCTGCAAAACGGTACAATTGTTTATCTGCCCAGTAATGCCAGTTTTGCGCATTAGTAATGGCTTTTATTTCACAAATATCTTCATACTTGCCCCACATTTTTCTACTTACTTCGCCATGCAATTGGCTCACACCGTTTGATAATCTTGCAAAACGCAATGCTGCCAATGAGTGATTAAACTGGTCGCCAGTATTGCCTACCAATGCCCTTACTTCTTCCATTGTTAAGCCGCAGAAATAACCCATTTTTTCACAAAGAAAAATATCATGCTTTTCATTACCTGCTTCTTCTGGTGTATGTGTAGTAAACACCAAGCGTTTTTTTACTTCTTCTTTACTCTTACCAAATTTTTGGTATAAGTAAAATGCAGAGCTTACGGCATGTGCTTCGTTTAAATGATAAACATCTGGGTGAAAATTTAATTCATCCATCAATTTTGCACCACCTACACCCAATAAAATAAATTGTGCTACTTTGGTAGCTACGTTTGCATCGTATAATCTATGCGTAATAGTTTGAGAAACATGGTCATTCTCAGGTAAATCTGTACTTAACAAGAATAATGGCGCACTTTTAAACGTTTCTGGGTCTAAGTAAAACGCCTTTACCCATACAGGATGCCCATGTATTTGTATCTGAAACTTTATGCCAGTATCTTTTAAATAGTTGTATTGTTTTTCGTTCCACTGCACCTGCAAGGTTTGGTCTGGATTGCGGGCTTGGTCGTAGTAACCATATTTCCACAAAATACCTATGCCTACTAGGTTTTGGCGCAGCTCATAAGCGCTACGCAAATGAGAACCACTCAAATAACCCAAACCACCGCTATATATTTTTAATGGTTGGTGTACTGCAAATTCCATGGAGAAATATGCTACTTTTTTGCCGTATTGGTTGTCTACAGGATATGGCACCTGATACTGGGAAAAATTCATCCTTCGCTATTTAGTTGGGTGCAATATAGAAAGAAAAAGGATAAATGAGGGTAAAAAATGCTGAATACGTGAATACATAACATACAAAAGAGATCCATTTTATAGTTAAATCACAAGAGGCTTGAACAAACATTATAAAGTTAATTTTATACAACTATGCATAAATATTGATACAATTAAGCTAAATTGCAATATAAATACTATAAATAAATTACAACTATTTCAAAAAAGTATCATGGTTAGAATAGATGAAATAAAAGTAACAGGTTATAAAAACATAAAATCTGCAGATTTAAAGCTCGGGAATTTTAATGTAATTATTGGCGCAAATAATTCTGGGAAGTCTAATTTTATACAGATTATATCTTTTTTAAATTATGTTATAAACACAGGTATTGATAATTTAGCCAAAAGCTTTGAGAATAATTTTCAGAATACATTTTTTGGGGAAATTATCCCTCAACATGATTCTATACAAAAATATGATGTAACTAAAAATGAAAGTGAAGGAACTTTAAAATTTGAATTAAATTTCTCAAATACAAAAACAAATAGGACTTGTAATTATAAAC
>JAYVID010000053.1:0-7394 GCA_043770525.1 Ferruginibacter sp. | reverse complement strand
GATAATGCAAAATACCAACGCAGTTATATTGTACAAGAAAAAGCTAAGTTTTTAAATATAGATTTAGTGTATTTACCTCCCTACAGTCCAAACCTAAATCTAATAGAAAGGTTATGGCGCTATTTTAAAAAGAAAGTTATGAAGAATAAATATTATAATGATTATACAAAGTTTGAAAATGCTGTGGAATCATTTTTTAAAAACTTTGAGAGTAAAATGGAAGACATGAAAACTTTATTAAATTTTAAATTCGGAATTATTAAAGCAAGTTAGTATAAGTATAATTGAATTCTCCGCCTCGTTTCGTGTCCCCACGAAACGTTCGCTAAATTCTCCGCTCTCCCCCAGTGTATAGTTTCCCCTTCCACAAAAATGACACCTAGCTAATTTATGTAAGCCTCTGCTCAGCCATACAAAATCACTTTCCAAATTTGTAATACACAAAATTTCCTGCCTCAATAAAAAACCTTAATATCATTTCTTCTCAAACCTAATAAGCCAAAGAGCATTAAACAATAGCTCAAAAAATCAATTCCTCAAAACCTTAGTGGAAAATTTACATTTTTACGAACTTACCCTATTAGCTTATAAAAAAAATAAGGTAATAAGGTTTGGCAGTTATGCAGGTACTTTTCTACTAAGGTTAAAAAAACTTATTCTCTTCGCACTAGCTAGTTACCATTAAACTCCAGTCATGAACGCCGAGATAGGTCGGCCATCGAAAGTTAAATAAAAATAGGAGTGTAAGCCATTGTATTTTTTTTGTAAATTTGAAATATCAACAACTAACAGCTTAATATTTACTATGCTAAAATATTTGATTACTTTATTCTCTTCTTTTTTATTTTTTATTACCCAAACAACTTTTGGGCAAGATTTTAGTATTAAAACAAAAGAAGGTAATCCAATTTTAAATAGAAGACAATTGGTTTCAAATTGTTTAAAATCGCTAAAAAAAGATAGAAACGACAATGTGGCTCTTTCTATTTGTGAATGTCAAATTAGTAAACTTGATAACGCTTTTACAAATAAGCAATACAGAAAATATACAAGAAATAATATAATTGACATTACTGATTTAATAAAAGAAGACAGCCTTATTGCAAAAGCAGTAAGCGATTGCTATACAAACTCAGGCCAAACAACATTATTACAAGCCGAAGGGTTTGAACGTGAATTTATTTCAAGTTGCATAAAAGGAATTCAAAAAAATACTGAAAAAACACTTGATTTAAATCGTGTAACAAGCTTTTGTAATTGCCAACTTGAATTGGTAAAAGCCAAAAAAATAAGCGATTTAGAAATGGAAACAATTAGCAATCCAAATTCTCTTTTATTTTATGAAATGATGTATAAGTGCGGTAATCCATTTCTTGAAAAAGATAATTTGGAAAACAATTGGAATAAGAATTATGAAAAAGACATTACAGGTCCAATGTATGATACAATCAAAATTTTATCCCTCAATGGAATGACTTATGTTAAAATAAAAATTGGTAGTATGGCACAAATCTGGTTGTACGATACTGGAGCATCGGATTTGCTAATAAATAAGGATATGGAGGAAACATTAAAAAAAGAAAATATTATAACAGCAGCTAACTATTTAGGAATTGGCGAGTACGAAATGGCAAATGGAATGATTGACACATGCCGCAAATACAAAATAGATAATATTCAAATTGGACAATTCTCAATTAACAATGTAGTAATAGCAGTAACAGATAAAGGAAAACGATTAATTGTAGGCAAAGCCCTCATAAATAAATTTAGTAAATGGATATTAAATAATCAAAACAATACATTACTTTTATCTAAGTGATTTTTTACCAGCTCCGCCTCGTTTACCACTAATTTATTTTCACTATTTTTTTTATTCGTTTATTTTCACCATTTGCTCCTATTGCCTCTACAAAGTAAGTTCCATTCGCCAATGATTTTAAATTAATATCAACATAAGTTTCATTAATATTTACATTCACTTGATGCACGGTTTTACCATTTACATCTTTTACAAATAAAAATTTACTACCATTACTTTTAGGCAAATTTATTTTTATTGTCTCCACAAAAGGGTTTGGATAAACAATGAACGTATTTGCACCAACACAATTTAATGCAATACTATTGCTATAAGATTGTTTGCCATCTTGTTCTAAAATACTCAGGCGCACATACCGTATGTTTTGGTTATTTAAGGTAGTGAGTTTATAATTTGTTTGTATATTATTTGCATTTGCCGTTTTTACATTAAGCCAATTGCTGCCATCAATACTTGTTTGCATAATAAAACTGTTTACATTCACCATACTTTCCACATCCCAATTGAGTGTAATATCATCCTCATTACAAAAAGCGTTTATACTTTTTAATTTTATAGGCAGTACAATTGGAGCGCAATTTGTTTTTGAGCTCAAAAAAATTGCAAATCATAAAATGCTGGAACGGTAGAAGGCGTTAAAAAATTTTGTGTTACACCATTCTGTGTTTCTTGTACAGTAATACCAAACCAACCATTTGAAATATACGATGTACGTGTTAACGAAGTTATGCTCATACAAGCATTCGCTACTTTAAAAGCAACTTGATCAGTATTCGTAAATGAAGATGCTGGATATACAAGCGCTCCCAATATTTCGGTTTTACCTGCATCATACGTGCTAGCAATACAAGCTCTGCCCTCTGTTTTTAAGCCTAAAATCCAAAAGTTGCCGCCTTTGTTAATTATAGCTGTATCCAACTGGGGTTGGAGTTCTGGGTTGTATTGCCTTGCCCACATGCGCACCGGAAACGCTGGCTTAAAAACCTCTCCTTCATCCTCTATAAAAACTTTACCATTTGTATTTGCAGCTGTATTGCTGTATTCTCTCAGGCTAGCATTTTTAAATACAACTGTTCTTTGGCTGTTGTTTAATATTCTTGTGCCTAGCATACCATCTATAAATAATGGCGAGCTCGTATTGCTATTTATAATAAATTTACTATTGTTGGTAAAGGCAAGCCTTGCATTGTTAAACCCCGTAATCATTTCTACACTTGGGGGAATTACAATATCCCTAGTTATAAAATACGAGCTTCCATTATCACCTATTCTATCAAAGTAAATTACTTTTTTACCACTATTTATTGCCGCTTCAATATTATTACTTACATCTGTTATAAAAAAATTAGGATTGCTTGACACAGCACCATAACTATTAGCCTTGGCCCATTCTGTTAAATCATTATTTACATACTGCGGTGTTTCTTCAATGGGCAATCCCAAACTTTTACCATCGTTAGAAAAAAGAGAATAGTTTGGCCCCATCGTAAATTCAGAAATACTATTTCCTACAAAAGGATTACTATTACTTATCAAAGCGCTCGTATAGCCACTTGTATTTATATTTTTACCATAAAAAACACCGCCATTTTCGATAGCATAATTTGCAGAGGGATTTGTAGAAGTTAAATTAGCATCTAACAAAGTTATTCTTCCAAGATTTTGTATTGGTCTTGGCACATTAATCGTAGTGAGTTTTCTAATAGCAAGTGTATTACAATTATTGGTTATTCCTGCTACAGTTTGGTTTCTTAAAATAATGTGTTCCATCGTCATAGAATATTCACATTGTGTTACCCGTATTCCAAATTGATGACCATCAATTGTAATACTTTTTATTAAACCAGATCCAGGCCATTGTTGTTCCATTGATATCCCCGCAAAGCCATTTCCATCAGGGCTTACAATTCTCACATGCTCAATTGCTCCATAATTACTAGTTATATAATCAATACCAATTGCGCCAGGGTTTCCACTACCGGTGTTTATGGTTAAATTTTTAAAATACATTCCAAAAGCTTGGTTACCTCCTCTAGTTCTTATCAATGGTCTTGGGTTACTAGCATTTTGAAAATTAGGTGCATTGTCCATTAATTTAATAATGGTAGTAGCAGAATCTTGTCCCAAAAAAACAATGTCTTTATCAAAAAAAGTTTGAGGCAATTGAATGCTATCACTAATGATATAAGTACCCGCAGGTAAATACACCACTATTTTCGATAAAAAGGGATTAGGATAAGTTTGTGCTGCCCTTCTTAAATTAATTAAGTTATCTGTAATACCATCTGGCACACAGTTAAAATTTGTAACAGCATTATTCCATGCTAAGTCTGTGGGGTAAACTGTTTGTTGTGCATAGCTTTTAAATGAAAATAAAAATAATACTAAAGTAAAAATATTGTTTTTCATAAAAGAGGGATATAAAGTTTATCAAACATTTATAGAGATATTTTCAAAGAGTTGAAAGCAATAAATAACAATAAATATGCCAATAAAAAAGATAGTGCCAATCCTCCCCTTGGTGTATAAATGAAGTGTAGATGCTATTTTCTAGCTTTACTGATATGTATATTTAATCAGTTTGCAAATTGGATTATGTAAGTCGGAAGTCCACCACCTCTTTTCGTATCCCCACTCGAATAGTTCGCTAAAATTGTCTTCCACAAAAATGATATCTTAGTCAATGTACATTGACTTTCTGCAGCATTGGCAGTTCAAGTTATAAAGATATATATAAGCAGTTTGCAAAATTGTAACATGCTCAATCCTCAGCTTTTTTATAAAACATTCAATACCATAATTATTAAAACTTGTAAAGCACAATAGAACTAATAAAGGCAAACAAGAACTTAAAATAATAGCTCATTAATTTAACTACACAACCCTTAGTAGAAATTTTACATTTTTAGGATTCACCTTATTTATATTTTTTACTAAAAAAATTTAACTAAGCAACCATGCTACATCATCTTTTGTAAGTTTTTTTACAAACGATGCATCTTCCGATATTAATTCTTTTGCTAACGATTTCTTTTTGGCTTGCAGCTGCATTATTTTTTCTTCGATGGTATTTTTACAAATCATTTTATAGGCAAACACTTTTTTTGTTTGCCCTATCCGATGTGTGCGGTCTATTGCTTGGTCTTCCACAGCAGGGTTCCACCATGGGTCTATTACATACACATAATCTGCAGCAGTAAGGTTTAGCCCCACACCACCAGCTTTTAGGCTTATTAAAAACACTTGTATTGTTGTATCTGTCTGAAATTTATCTACCAGCATTTTTCTATCTTTTGCAGGCGTACTTCCATCTAGGTATACATATTTTATACCATCTGCATCTAGCTTTTCTTTTACGAGTGCAAGCATACCCAAAAACTGAGAAAAAATAAGCATCTTATGATTACTAATATTTTCTTCAATTTCACGCATCAGTTCATCTAGCTTTATGCTACTTTGTTTAAATCTATTTTTTTCCACATCCCCAATAAGAGATGGGCAATCACAAATCTGCCTTAGTTTATTTAATCCTTCTAAAATTAAAAATGCCGCTTTAGCTACGCCCACTTCATCAATCTTTCCTAGTATTCTCAATTTATAATCTTCCTTTACAGTATCATACACTTTTTGCTGATAGTTACCCATTTCGCAATACATCACCGTTTCCGTTTTGTCAGGTAAATCTTTTGCAACTTGTTCTTTTGTACGCCTTAGTATGAATGGGAAAACCATTTTACGCAACTGCTCACTTTTTTCTCTGTCGCCATATTTATCTATAGCTGTTGCAAATTCTGTTTTAAAAAACTCTTGATTGCCCAATAAACCCGGATTGCAAAAATTGAGTTGCGCATATAAATCAAATGTATTGTTTTGCACTGGTGTGCCGCTTAGTACAAATCTGTATTTTGTATTAATAAGCCTTACCGCTTTTGTAATAAGTGATACAGGGTTTTTTATAGCTTGGCTTTCATCTAAAATTGCAACTTCAAAATTAATTGTAGAAAATAATTCAATATCATTTCTTAAAGTGCCATACGATGTTATGAGCAAATTCCATTTACTACTTTTGGCTTTTGGAAACTCCCTTTCGCCTCCGTGATAAATTACATATTTCATACCTTTTGTAAATTTATCTATTTCTGCCTGCCAGTTATAAATGAGGGAGGTAGGGCAAACTATCAAAACCTTTACTGATTTTTTTTCATCATGTAATTTTTGTAAAAAACAAAGTGTTTGTAAAGTTTTACCAAGCCCCATATCATCTGCCAAGCAACCACCCCATCCTATTGCATGCATTTGGTTAAGCCAGTTTAAACCTGCCAGTTGGTATGGTCTTAGCTTGGCAGAAATATTTTTCGATTTTGTAATTGTCTGTACACTTTCAATTTGGTTTAACTGTTCTTTTTTAAATGCCAGCTCATTTAAAATATCATCTTCACTAATGTTATCATACAATTCATCAATAAGGGTGTAGTGAAATTTTGATACCTGCAATTTATCTTCATTCTTCACATTTCCTAATTGAAACAATGGCCTAAATTTCTTAACCCAATCTTCGGGTAAAATACCAAGCGTGCCATCTCCTAGTTGTATAAAATCATTCTTATTTAGTATGGCTTGCTTAAGCGCTTTTAGAGGTACAAGTTGGTCGCCATAAGTAATTTCAATTTTTAGTTCAAACCAATCTATACCGCTTCCACCTTTAATGTCCAGCTTTGGTTTATGCGCATTATATTTAAATTTGGTTAAACTCTTTTGCCCGTAAATTTCGATACTATTTTCTTTTAGTTTTTTAATTGCATCAAAAAACCATCCTTTTTCCAAGGCTTCTTTAAACGTTAAATAATAATATATTTCATCTGTTTGTTCAGCAAAATTTGGATGCAGATTTTCAATAGCTTGTTTTAAAAAAGTTTCTTTCTCTTCTTCTCGGTTTACAACAATGAGTTCATTATTATCAAACAATTCTACATCCTCTCCATCCAACAACACTTCTTTACCATTGTATTTTATAATAGGTTCAAACAATAAAAAATGGGGTTCCATTTCTTTTAACCGCACAGCAAAGCTAGTATTAGCAGCATCGATCAGTTGGGGAGCGCTTGCAGTAGGTAGTTCCAAACCTATATCATTTCTAAGCGGCCATAAATACTCTTTTATTAATTTATTTGCCTCTGTTTGAGGAAAAAGCAATTCACTTTTTTGTTTAAACTCAGCTAGTATACGCCATGTAGGTTCACTTTGTGGTAGGTATGCAATGTTATTTTTTATAAGAAGAAAATCACCATTGTTATCAAAATCAATAATGGGAAATAACTCCTCTTCAATTTTTATAAAAGGCTTTATTTGTATAAATTTACTTTGCTCAATAACTTTTAGATGCACCTTAAAATAGTTCTTACTAAAACTAAGTCTTACCAAATCTGCCACTTTATGTTTGTGAGATTTTGAAGTTGATATAAAAAAATAATCAGCTTCAGCCAGATGATTGATATTGTTTTTATAAGCTTCAATGATTATTCTTTTCACTTCATATAAATTCGTTGGACTAAGCGATTTAATTTCGCTTTCA
>JAYVID010000052.1:0-14968 GCA_043770525.1 Ferruginibacter sp. | reverse complement strand
AATAATCTTCTACCCCCCCCCCCCGAAATTTTGCCTGTTAAGTTTTTCGAATCTTGCTCTAATTTTTTTACTGCATTATTTAAAAATTCGTTAGGGTCTACACCAAATTCATCTTTTAGTTTTTGCAGCAGAGGTAAATTTAAATCACTTCTATTTTTTTCGTATTTGCAGTATGTAGACTGCTCCATATTTAGCTTTTCGCTCATTTGTACTTGTGATAAACCTAAATCTTTTCTCAATTTTTTTAGCCTAGCAGAATTAAACATAATTATTCTAAATTTTCATAAAGATATTCAAAAAATGAATAGTTTATGTAAAAATGCAATTTGAAATTTACAATGTTAATTAATTGATTAGTAATTAAATCCAATCACTAAAATGATTTGAGTAATATTATTTTACTAAAACAATATTTCACTTTTTTGTAGTGTAAATGAGCTTGTTTTGTTAGAATTAGAATAAAATCGCAAAATGAAATTCTCTGGGACGGTTATCATACAGAATTGTTTCAAAAATTAAACAACCTAGATATTGGCTGAAAGACAATTAGTAATTTTTTAAAAAACCTTTTCAAATAATTTTATATGATTATTAACAAATCTCCACCCAAAAAATTGTTGAAATCACTAATTTTATATAAACATTTTTAATATGAAAAGAATATCAAAATATATAACCATTTTATTCCTAACATTTATTGCAATTAATAGTTGTAAGAAAAAAAAGCATGAAAATTTATGTGAGGGTCAAAGTTTGCCATCAGGAAAATTTATTTTTCAGGAGCTTATTGGTGATACAGCTTTTACAGCAGACACAATTTTCAGAGATAATTATGTACAGTTTAAAACAGCAGATAATTATGAAAATGTAACTTGGAAGTTAGGGAATGACCCAAACATAAGAACTCAGCAAGAATTCAGTTTAAGTTTTATTAATGCTTTAGGAGTTGTACCAATAGAGTTTAAAGGAAATAAAACACCCAACACTTTATGTTTCCCAAATGACAATGGTATTTATACTAGTACTAAAAACTTAACTATGGTAGAGCAGGTTGAAAAACCACTTCTCACACTTAGCCCACTTATTGGAAAATATAAAGGTTATTTTACCAATGCTCCCAATGATACATTTACTGTAAGGTTAGAATATTTTGATAGTACAAAATATAACACTTCGATAACTGGAAGTAAAAACTTTTATTGGTTTAGCAATATGCCAAACGGTTTTTTATCTACTTTATCTCTTCCATACCCCGAATTAAGAAATGGATATGAAATCGAAATGGGTTACAAGAGTTTTGTTTTTGCTTGGGATAGTTATGTTGCAGGAAAAGCTTGGCTTTCAAATGATACACTTTACATTAATTATGGTTATGATTTTACTACAAGAAAAAAATTTATTGGAAAAAAACTTTAAACAAAAAAATTATGAAAAGAAATTTAATAATAACTTTAATTTTTTTATTAACTGCACATGCTGGATTCGCTCAATATCCTTGTGTAAACGGAATAAGCACAAATCCACTCAACCCAATTAACACGCAATTACCATCAAAGAAAAATACTTTTTTCAATTGGCAGGATTCGATTTTTCAGGTACAACCCATAAACAATGATTGTGTGAGAGGCAGTTTAATGGAATCTCCATTTTATAAAATTGATAACCTTGAAGAATTAAGAGATAGTAAAGATATGAAATGGGATGATGGGTGGGAGCTATTAAGAAGAGGTTTTGGCTTGACCGACCAAAACACAAATACGACGGATGCTGTGCCAAATGCGTATTTTATTTTGTATAATAGATACACAGGCATTATGAGAGTTCTTTTAAAAGTATGTAGAGGGGCTGATTATAATGCTGCTAAAATAACCATTAGCTTTAACCCTTTGTCTCAAATCAAAACCGATTTACTAGAGCTCAGTAGAGGAAGTATTTCTGCACTGGACAAAAAATTTATTGCAACTTCCTTTAGTGCAGGCTCAAAATATGTAAATGACAATACAAAATGGTTTTATGGAGATTTTCCTATGGTTTATGACCCTTGTACTTGTAATTATAAAGGCAAATTGAATATTAGCTCGATATTAGTATCAACAGCAAATGTTGCACTTGAAGGAAAAATTACGGGAGATATTTATTCGAAAGATGTAGGAGGAAAAGCGCAAATACAAAAGCCAGGATCATTTGGTTGGAAAGATGTACCAGGTTTTATAAATGGGAAGTTATCAACAGCTGATGGAAGTATAGGCACTTTTATAAAAGCATCTCAAGAATTATCACAAAATATTGGATTACTTGATACAGTCAATAAAAAATCAGCATTTGATCTTTTTGGAAAATTCCTTGCAAATAATCAATTCTTAAAAACAGGCTTAAAAGCAGTTCCTTGGCTTAAATCTGCAGTAGGCATTCTTGATATTTTTACTGGTGGTGGAAAAACTACCCCGCCAACAGGCCCACAAGAAGTAAAATTGATGCCTTTATCTGTAAATTTAACAGCAAAATTAAACGGAACTATTACACTTGCTAATCAATATCATGATATAATCTTTACAAATCCAGGAAGTAAAGATGCTCAACTAGACCCAGATGCATACCCATACTATAATGAAGTGCTTGGTGTATTTAATTTAGTAAATACACCTGTGCTTTTTAAAAGTAATACAGGTGGTGTTTGTGAAGATAACAGAAGGGCATACGGAGTAATCGGAAATTATAATTTTCGATTTGACGCTGATTCTTTATTTTATGTTGTTAATGGTGCAGCAGGTTTAACTATTCAAAATATGCGAGCAGCCATTATGATTAAAGCACGTCCTAAACCCCTAGCACAATCTTACGGCTATATTGATACTACAAATATGACTAATGCAAAACTTAGTAGCACATTTCAATTTTTTGAAGGAAAAGATGCTGTTGATAATAGCTATAAATTTCGTACAGAGTACTTTGATATGAAATGTTTAGATAGGGAGATTTTTACTTATAGAACTGCTACTACAGCCAACGCTGCACAAAGGTGTAATGCACCATATACTTGGGATGCAAATACAGATACTTTATTTCTGAAATTAATGATAAATTTAAAAAGAAATAACGCAACTCCAACGACTCAAAATATTTTACTTGTACTAACTTATCCTATTAAAACTGTAACAAATGCAATACAGGTAAATACACCAACATTTGCAACATGTGATAGCACTTTATTACCGCAAGCAACAAATGCATTTGTAAACTCATATTGCAATAGTACTGCTTATAATAACATTGACAGACAATCAAGAGCATATCTAGATTCTATTGTAATAGAAAAGAAAGTTGAAAAAGATGGTATTGCATTATTTCCAAATCCCAATTATGGAAATTTTACAGTAAAACTAAAAAGTCAGAAATCTATTTTAAATCAAATTACAGTTCATGATATGTTAGGCAGATTGGTTTACACTTTTAATGAAGGTAACTTAAACTTGGATTTAGGTTTATTGAAACAATTAAATCTTAATTTATCTAAAGGTACATATGTACTTTCTGCAAAAACTACGAATGGGATTTTAAAAACTAAATTTATTATTATTAAGTAATAAAAGTATATGAGATATGGGTTAATTTATTTTAACCCATATCTTTATACAAGTATTACAAAATTTAATTTTATGAAATTTTTATTGAGCTTTATTTTTATTTATATTAGTCTTTTAAGTTTTGGACAAACAAAAACTGAAATTAGTTATTTACTACTACATATTGATGGGTCTTATGACAATACAAATAATAGAAACTATCTAATAATAAATGCCGAAATAGGCTGTGATGCAGCTATAGATATTTATAAATTAAAAGTGTACGATAATAAAAGAAAAGCAATAAATACAGATGCCGTATTCTACACTGACAGAATTGATAGCATAAAACCAATATATAATTATTTTTATTCGAGCACCGAAATTTTAAACTATCTTTCAAAAAAAGGATTCACACTCGTTACCATTTATAACGACATTTTTTCAGATTATAAAAACGAAGGTATCAATGGCAACTTTTTTCCTATAACTACTGTGGGCTCAAGACCCGTATTTTGTTTTAAAAAATAAATTTATTATAGAGGGTAAAGGTAAAAGCTAGTAATTTATGCTCAACAATTCAACGTTCACTACTGCATTCACAATACCCGCTTCTATTGTGCGTATTAAATCTGTTGCATTCTCCCTATTATGTAACCCCTTCAAATAATATTTATCATAGTAGGTAAGCAGTATTCTAAAACTTTCTTTAAAATTATTTTCTAATAAAAAGTTTATAGCAGTTTTTGTTTCTAAACCACCTAGTCTTTTTTGTATGCGCATGATAGCCGTTACCAATTCATCTTTTTTATGCACACCATATTCTTCTGTGAGATAATTTAATCTTTCTTCAAAAGGTATATCGAAAAAATAAACTTTGCTGCTTCGCATGGTTTTCCAAAGTGCCATTGGTATTTGTAAGTTTCCTATACGTTGGCTTTCATCCTCCAACCAAATTGGGTTCAAGGTTGAAGGTTTAAAGTTCAAAGTTAGTTCGTTATACTTTGAATTTTCGTTATATAAGTCTTGTTGTCTATCGTCTTCTATTGTCTGTTTATCTTCTGTTGTTTTTTGGCTGTAGTCCTTTGTCAGTTGTCTGTCGTCAGTTGTTCTGCTTTTAACTTCAAGTTCTTTAGCCAATAAATTCTCAAACATTTCTTGTGTAGGTTGTTTGGCTTGCCCGAGAGCACCTAGTGCTGAGCCTTTGTGGCTTACAAGCCCTTCTAAATCTATTGTGCTATGCTGTTGATTTTTTAGTTCATTTAGTATTAGCGTTTTTCCACTACCTGTATATCCGCCTATTATTTTAAAATGATATTCTTTTTCAAATTGTTGTAGCACCCAGTTGCGGTATGCTTTGTAGCCGCCTACTAAAGTGTAAACTTTAAACCCGTATAAATCTAACAACCAAGCCACGCCTGCACTGCGCATACCGCCACGCCAACAATGGACAAGCACAGTTGAAGAGCTTGTCCGTCCGAAGGCGGATTCAATGTTCAAAGTTGAAGGTTTTTTTACATCAATCTTCTTTTCAGCAGATTCAAAAGTTAAACTATTTGAAGAGTTATTTTTTTTTACACCACTAGCATTAATAGAACCCGTAACTCCCAACCCGTAACTCGTAACCAATTCTTCCACCGCTTCCACCATAGCCTTCATCTTAGTTCCAAAAAAATCCAATCCTAGTTTTATGGCAATTTGTTTGCTTTCTTGCTTGTATGCAGTGCCCACAATTTTTCTTTCTTCATCATTAAATAAAGGAATATTTTTTGCATTGGGTATATGTGCATGTACATACTCACTAGGGCTACGTACATCTAGCACAAGGTTTGTTTTTGCAAGTAATAAAAATTCTTCTATTGTAATTTTTGAAATGGCCATGTAGTTTGTAAAAATACGGCAGATAAACACATAAAAATAATTAAACACAAGTTTAAACCAATCAATTAGATTTAATAATAAAAGAAACTGCCATTTATTTAGTTACGTAGTTGCTTTTTATAAAATAAAAAAAATGAAGTATTTAAAAATATTGAGGATAGGGGTTGTTTTAGGAGTCATAATGTTAAACAGTGTTGTGATATTTGCACAAGACCGAGGCAGAATTTCAGGAACCATTGTAGATAAGTTTACCCAAAAAGCATTGAGCAATGTAAGTGTAAATATAGAGGGTACATCTATTGGTAGCGTTTCAGATAGCAATGGCATATATCGAATTACAGCGGTACCATTAAAATCTTACAACCTTAGTTTTTCTATTGTAGGATACAAAACAGAAATAGTGTACAACCTTGTAATAAATGCAGGTAATGAAAAAAATATAAATATTGAGCTAGAGCCAAGTAGAACATCGCTTACAGAAGTGGTAATAAAATCAAATAAACGAACTGCAAAAGCGGCTACGCTAGAAACACCGCTAAGTGTACAACGCCTTACTACCGAAGAAATAAAAAGCAACCCCGGTGGAAATTTTGATATAAGCAAAGTTATACAAACCTTGCCAGGCGTGGGTGGTGGCGCAGGTGGTGGTGGTTTTAGAAACGATATTATTATACGTGGAGGTGCCCCCACCGAAAATGTTTTTTACCTTGATGGTATTGAAGTGCCGGTAATCAATCATTTTCAAACACAAGGTAGTGCAGGTGGCCCACAAGGTATTTTAAATGTATCTTTCATAGAAGATGTAAAATTATCTAGCTCTGCTTTTGATGCCAGGTACGACAATGCATTGAGCTCTGTTTTTCAATTTAAACAAAAAACGGGTAATAGAAATAAACTACAGGGCAATGTAAGATTGAGTGCTACGGAACTTTCTACAACTTTAGAGGGGCCATTATCAAAAGATAAAAAAACGACCTTTTTAGCATCGGCAAGGCGTAGCTATTTGCAATTACTATTTACGGCTATAGATTTACCTATACGCCCTAGCTACTGGGATTTTCAAACAAAAATTATAAGGCAGATTGATAAAAAAACTACGCTTTCTTTTATAGGTATTGGTGCTATAGATGATTTTGAATTTGCAGCCATAAAAAAAGCTACTCCTGAAAAATTATATGTCTTAAACAGCAATCCCTTTATAAAACAACGAACATACACAGTAGGTTTATCTCTAAAGCGATTGGTGAAAAATGGTTTTGTAAATGTGGCATTGAGCAGAAATAGTTTTGATAATGACATTAACCAATATGAAGACAATATCACAAAAATTGAAAGTCAGAAAACTTTGGCATTTCAAAGTATGGAAGCAGAAAATAAACTACGTATAGATGTAAACAAAACTGTGAACGATTGGAAAATTGCTTATGGTGTTGTAGCGCAAGTTTCAGAATATGATACCAAAACATTTGCTGTTATTCGTAGAGAATTGAAAGATGGATTGGGGAATGTAATTCAAACACCCATCACCGTAAATTTTAAAAGTCCGCTTAATTCTTTTTTACGCTATGGTGCATTTACACAACTAAGCAAACGTTTTTTTGATAGTCGCCTAGGTGTGAGCGCAGGCCTGCGTACAGATATGAATACGTTTACAACTACGGGTAACAATCCTTTTAAAACCCTTAGCCCACGAATATCTGCAAGTTATATTGTAGCAGATAAATGGACAGCCAATGCATCTATAGGTCGTTATTACAAAATAGCACCGTACACCATTTTAGGCTTTGCCGATAATGCCAATAACTTGGTAAATAAAAATAGTTTGTACCAACGTAGCGACCATTACGTAGCAGGTGTGGAGTATCTGCCAAACGATGGTTTGCGTTTTACAGCAGAAGGTTTTTATAAGGATTATGCAAACGTTCCAGTATCTATAAATAAAGGTATTTCGCTTGCAAACCTCGGTGGCGATTTTAATGTGCTAGGCAACGAAGCTGTTGTAACCAATGGTAAAGGAAGAGCGTATGGCTTTGAATTTTTTGCACAAAAAAAATTAACTAAGAAATTTTTTGGAATACTTTCTTACACATTTTACAGAAGTGAATTTGCTGGCTTAAATGATAAGTTGATAGCAAGTAGTTGGGATAATACACACTTGCTTACGGTAACATGGGGTTATAAATTTCCAAGAAATATTGAGTTGGGTTTAAAGTTTCGTTACCAAGGTGGTGCACCATACACACCGTTTGATAATGCAGCATCGCAAGCCAACTACTTAAGCCAAGGGCAAGGCTTATTAGATTATACTAAACTAAATACACAACGCTTGGGTGGTTTTAATAGTGGCGATGTGCGCATAGACAAGAGATGGAATTTTAAAAAAATAACATTTGATTTATTTTTAGATGTCACCAATTGGTACATTGCTAAAAACCCAGCAATACCAACATTTACATTTAAAAGAAATGCAGACAATACTGCTTTTTTAACCACAAATGGTTTGCCAATAAATATTAATGGTAGCAATGCAATACCAACTTTGTTAAAAAATGATGACCCACAGGTAACGCCTACTATTGGTTTTATTGTGGAGTTTTAAGGATACATGAGGACGATATTAATATCACTCCAACTATTTCTTACACTAATATTATCAACTTTTTATCATAAATTTATTTTGAAGAAACTTTTTTATTGTTTTTATAGTCTATTAATCAAACAACCCCGAATATGAAAAAGATTTATCTATTATTTTCATGCGTATGTTATTTTGCTATTTCAACTACTCACGCACAATGTACCACCAACATTTTATTAAACCCCAGTTTTGAAGCACCAGTACAGCCTGCTGTAAATGCTAATAATTTTCCGGCACCCTACAATGCTTTCGGAGGCTGGACAATACCTAGTGCATCACCAAGTGTAATGACTGGTGGATTCAATATTATAAGAGTAGATGGAGCTGGTTACTCAGGTGGGCCTAATGTAGCTCATGGTGCTGGTAACCAATATGTAGATATTAACAGTGCAGGCGGTATTGTACAACAAAGCTTTACCATTACTTGTGCTTCTACATTAGAGTTTAGTGGTTGGTTTTCTAGAAGAGAGCCAGGTGGCTCAGGTTTTAACGGCTCGATGGATATTATTGATGGATCTAACAATATCATTGCTTCTTCTACAGTGGTAAGTTTTACAAATAACGAAAGTGAGGAAGTATGGAAACAAGTTGTGGGTGCACCTGTATCAGTAATAGCAGGTACTTACACCATTAGATTTATAATGGATGATTATGCAAATGTAGATGATGCTTTTCTTTGTGTAAGCCCAGGCTGTGTATTAGCTACTACACTCACAAATTTTTCGGTAACAGCAAATAAATGCAATGCAAATATTAGTTGGAAAACTGATGATGAAAGTGACTTAAAAGATTATGAAATACAATCAAGCAATGATGGTGTAAATTTTAAGACTGTCGCAACAATACTTCCTAAAAATACAAGCAATTACACTTTTGAAAATACAGCCAAATCAGGCAAATCTTTTTATCGTTTAAAATTAAATGAAAAAGATAATACATTCTCTTACTCAAAAATTGTACCTGTAACCATTAGTTGTGAAAATTTTTCAGTAAACGTTTATCCAAATCCTGCAGTTGATATATTACATATAAAAATTAATACCAACGTACTAAACAGAGTGGTTATTAGCAATGCAGCAGGTAAAAATATGTTTAGCAGCATTATTCAAAATGGAGATAACAATATAAATATTAAAAATCTACCTAAGGGAATGTATATTGTAAAAATATTGAATGAGCTAGATATTAAAGTATATAGAATAACTAAATTGTAGATTTTTCAAATAACAAGTTTAATAAAGGGATGTACTAAAAATGCATCCCTTTTTAATATTTTGCCTCTGTTTGCTTTTTGCTAAAAGGATAAAAAGTGTTAAGTATGGGGTGTAAATATTGAGCTAATTTATTTTTTTCATCATTTTTTTAAAACCTACCATCTTTCCTCTTCCGAGGATTCAAAACCATTCATTCTATTTTCTTCTCTGGATTTTATTTTCTCTAATTGTCGTTGAATAAAAAGCGCTGCTATAATTCTACCAGCATTTTCTTTTTTATTATCAGCAAGTAGCTTGTTAAGTTTAGCTTCATTTATATCTGCTCGGTATAATAAATAAATGAGCTTGTTAAAATTATGTACGATTAAAAAATTAATTTTTTCTTCAAGCAATTGTAAAAGATTTTCTTCCTCAGCATTTATACTAAAGCAATCATTTACAATGTGTACAATTTCATTTTTCATTATTTATATTTTTCTAATACGCCAAGAGAAAATAATGCAAAGTCATATTTTACAGGGTCGTTTTTATCAAACATTTTCATACTGTTAGTAAGCTCTACTGCTGTTTGCCAGTCGTTGGCTTTTCTTTGTATCAAATTAAAATGCCTAGCTACAGCTGCTACATGCACATCTAAAGGTATAATTAATTGTGCAGGAGAAATGTTTTTCCATAAACCAAAATCTATACCATTTTTATCAGCCCTCACCATCCAACGCAGGTACATGCTTAATCGCTTGCATGTAGAATTTTTTGCTGGCGAAGCAATATGTTTCATAGTTCTTTTAGGAACATCTTCTAAAGAGAAAAAATATTCATAAAAACCGTTCAATGCATGTTCAATATTACTATCTGTCTTTTTTAAATTTTTTGTAAAAGCTGTTTCTAATGAATCATTATTAGTATAATGAAATTTAAAAAATGATACAAAATATAAAACATCGGTAGCATTAAAAGTTCTGTGCTTAAATTCAAGTAGCTTTTTTAAATCTTTATCTTGATGGTTCAAACAAAAATCGTATGGGGCATTTTCCATCAATGCAAGCAGCTCTTTGCTTTTATTAATAATGGTTGTTCTATTTCCCCAAGCAAAAATAGCAGCAAAAAAACCAGCAATTTCTATATCTTGTTTTTGGGTAAATGAATGTGGAATGCAAATTGGATCTGCAGCAATGAAAGAAGGTTGGTTGTATTCCGCTACTTTTTTATTTAAAAAAACATTCAATTTATTCATTCGTATATTTTACTAAAAACTATAACTACATCAATTTATTAAAATTATTTCACCAAAAGTTTAATATTTATTACAAGAAAAATTCATTAAAATTCTATAGCATTGTTAGGAAAAAGCAAAATATACCTATTGTTAAACAGTCCTGACAAAAAAATGACAAAAACATATAATAAATATTTTTAAAACTCGTTTTTAATAAAAATACAAAAACACTATGAAAATTAAATTATTATTTTTGGGATTATTTACAATGATGTTAGGTATAAGTTCTTGTAAGAAAGACAATACTCAGGCAAGTATTCCTGTTGTAACATTTGCAACTTCTATACTTGAGGGTACAGCAAATGCAAGTGGTCAGTTTGAACTTAAAGGTCACATTAGTTCAGCAGTTAGGCTTGAGCAAGTGGTTCTTACTAAAGAAGGGCAAAGTGCCGCTTTTTTAGTAGATAATACTACAGCTAAAAATAAAAACGAGTATGATTTTGTTTACAATGTAACAGATATAACTGCTAATACATACATCATTATTTCTGTAACAGATCAATCTGGTGGAAATAAAACAGAAAGATATTTGATAAAAAAATAAACCATAGAAAACAAGTTTGAAAACAAGCTCACTGAAAATGTTTCAAAAACATTATTCTGTGAGCTTTTTCATGACTGAAATTCCAATAAAATCTGCTGTTGTATTTTCACTAAATCTATTAATTACAATCACTACTTTTTTATTTGTTCCTCTTACAAATCCTACAAAAGTAGAAAAGCCATAAGTACCCCCATTGTGCCAATACACTATTGGTTTACTTTTTTGCTCATAAGTATGCCAAGCTCTTGCAATTCTTATTTTTGGGTTTAATGTTACAGTAGGGCTTAGCAAACTATCTACAATTTTTTTAGTTGCTTCATTTGTTGGGTTACTTATATTTTGTAAATACTTTATCATTTCTGCCGCACTACATTTCAATCCGCCAGCAGGCGATAATACATTCATATCCCAATAGTCTACTTTGGCATTTTCTACAAAGTACCCTTGGCTTTTGTTTTTTAATAAATCTTTTTCCTCGTCCTTCATTTTAAACGGGGTAAAAACATATTGCTTCAATAATTTTTGGTATGGCTTTTTTGCTATCCTAGCAGCTAATACTCCTGCCAATGCATTCCCTAGGTTAGAATACACATTCTTATTTTCATTTTTTATTTCAGCAGTTATTAAATATGCAAAAAGTTTTTTCTCTGTATACAACTTATAAGGCTGCATATCTCCTTCTTCTATATCAAAATTACTTGGGAGCCTTGGCAAGCCAGAGGTATGGTTTAATAAATGTAAAAATGTAATGTGCGCTAATGATTTATTTGCTCTTAAAGAATCTGGCAAAAATTCAACAATGCTAGCAGATTCATTTATTTTATTATCTCTCAATACACAAGCTACTACAAAAGCGGTATATGTTTTTGTAATGCTCCCTGCTTCAAAAATCGTATTTAAATCAAATAGTTTTTTTGTATCGAGGTTAGCATACCCATTTGTATACAGCTCATTTTTTTTTCCATCATTCAACACTACAAGTATACCTGGCAGTTTAGCTTTCATAAAAATGCTATCTACTTTTGCTTTTACAAAATCGTGTATAGAAGAAGTTTCTTGGGCAAAACATTCATTGATTGCGCATACAAAAACTAAAATCAAAACTAACTTTTGATAATTCTTCATAAACCGCATTTTAAATTTTTAATCATAGAACTTAAGCAATGAAATACTACAACAATTTTATCATCATCCTATAGCCACCTTCAAATCTTCTACCAAATCTTCTGCATCTTCAATTCCTACACTTAGTCTTATCAATCCATCTGCAAGGCCATTTTTTATACGCTCTTCCCTAGGTATGCTTGCATGCGTCATACTTGCTGGGTGATTTATAAGAGATTCAACTCCACCAAGACTTTCAGCTAAAGAAAATAATTTTGTAGATGTTAAAACTTTTGTAGCCGCTTCTACACTATCGTCTTTTAAGGTAAAACTCATCATACCACCGAAATCCCTCATTTGTTTTTTTGCAATATCATAGTTTGGATGATCTTCAAAACCACACCAATAAACCCTTTCTATTTTAGGATGATTACGTAAAAAATGTGCTATAACTTTTCCATTTTCGCAATGTGCACGCATACGTACATGCAAGGTTTTAATACCACGCAATACTAAAAAACAATCCATAGGCCCAGGTACCGCACCACAACTTTTTTGTATAAAATATAATTGCTCACGCAGTTTGTCATCATTCATTATTAAAGCGCCTTGTATTACATCGCTATGCCCACCTAGGTATTTTGTAGCACTGTGCATTACAATATCTGCACCAAGGTCTAAAGGGTTTTGTAAGTAAGGTGAGGCAAATGTATTATCCACACAAAGCAATGCACCTGCGGCTTTAGAAATTTTTGCCACTGCTTCAATATCTGTAATATTCATTAATGGATTGGTAGGCGTTTCTATCCAAATTAATTTTGTATTGGGTGTAATGGCAGCTTGCACATTTGCAACAACAGTAGTATCTACATAAATAAATTTAATACCAAATTTTTCAAATATTTTGCTAAACAACCGGTAAGTACCGCCATACATATCATTGGTTACGATAACTTCATCACCAGGATTTAATAATTTTATAACAGCATCAGTAGCAGCTACTCCACTTCCAAAAGCTAAGCCATGTTTTCCGTTTTCTATTACTGCCAGTGCCTCTTCCAAGGCTTTACGGGTGGGGTTTTGGCTACGAGCATATTCATACCCTTGGTTTATACCAGGTGCACTTTGCACATAAGTACTGGTTTGATAAATTGGAGTCATAATAGCACCAGTACTTGGGTCTGGTGTTGCACCAGCATGTATTATTTTGGTAGCTATTTTATGCGAAGCATTACTCATAATGATTTAATTTTTATATTGCAAAATTAATCAAAACGAGTTTATAAAATTAGATTAGTATTTATTGATAATAAAATACAATAATCATCTTAGAAATTTATAGGCAATGTAACTTTCACATCATCCCAACCTGCATTTAATGAAAACCCCGTGGCTGTTTTACCAAAATATATAAAAAATGCTTCTGCAATTTCTGTTGTTTTTTGTATTGGAACATCTACTCTTACTACATCTTTACTCATCTCATATTTAAACGACCCCCAAGTATTTAAATCTCTATTAAAAATTAACGTCCATTTATCTTGCATTGGTATTGCAAAAATAGAATACTTACCCTTTTTTATTTTTACATTTTTTATTTTTACATCTCTGTAAAACTCTATTTCTGTATTTTCATTTGCACCAAAACGCCACACTTTGTTGTATTCAAGCAAATCACCAAAAATTACTCTCCCATTTTTTAATGGTCTACTATAAATAACTCTAGCAGCTATGGGTTCTGTGGTTTTATCTTGAATTTTTAGTAATGGAAAATTTGCTGGATAAGTACTCATATCCATAGGAGACTTATCTACTGGAGGTATAGTAGGTGTAGTTAACATTTGTGCTTTGCTTGCAAAACTTACAAATACCATCATCAAAACAAAAAACTTTTTCATAATTTATTTTTTTCAAAGATAAAGATTCAATTCTTTAAAAGTTCAGCTGATTTATTTAAAGCAAAATTTTTTAGATCTGGAAAAAAAACATCATAAGCATGCTGTATTGTTTGCTTATTGTCTAAAAATATTTCAAAAGCTGTATCGGTTTCTTCAATATATTTTGCCCGCTTTCGCAATCCACCAAAGCTTTTCTGCATACCTATATCTGTTCTATAATTGTACAGCCAATCTTGCGATTGCATAAATGGAAACATTATTCCAAATTTTTCTGGAAAATCTTGTTGTCGCTTTTCTAATATCTGATATGTATTATCTGCAAAAATCCTCAACTCATTTTCTGTAGTAAAATGAATCCTATCGTTTGCCAAAAAATAATCGTATACTACATCTATAAATGCTCCTGCATATAACCGATAGGTAGGTTTAAATAAATTTTTTATTTCTTGCGAAGCCTCATGGGTATCTGTATAAAAATCAATAGCCCTGTGCAATTTTATTCCAGCTTGTATTTGCACTGAATACTCAAACTGTTTATTACCTTTTATATAATCTGCAATCATATTACCCACTAATAAATCTGCATTATTAAAAGATAGAAAAGCGTGGGCTAGGTAGTTCATAAATGATAGGTGTAATTAAATTTTCAATAATAACAACTTACTTTAAAATTATTAAAAATGGGCTGTGAAAAATCACAACCCAATTTTATTTCTGTTAATAATTATCTTCTACCATAGCCACCTCTACTTTCTGTGCTACCACTATTTTTAGGTCTGCCTGTGTTTCCGCCACTTCTTTGTTGGCTTCCGCCGCTTCTTCCTCCAGCACTATTATTTCCACCAAACGA